>JAQBZB010000108.1 GCA_027622275.1 Planctomycetota bacterium
CCTGGTCTGGCATCCGAGCAAGTACGCTAAATTGCTATCGGAAAATCTTCGCCGACACAACACGCGTGTGTGGTTGATCAACACAGGCTGGAGTGGTGGAGCGTACGGCGTCGGTTCGCGAATTAAGCTGAGTTACACGCGATCCATCATCGACGCGATTCACTCTGGAGAGTTGGCAGACGCACCAACGCAAGAGGATCCTGTTTTCCGAGTCGCTACGATCACACAATGCGCGGGCGTGCCCAGCGAGTTGCTGATTCCGAAGAACACCTGGTCGGACAAATCGGCGTTCGACGCGACCGCGAACAAACTGGCCCAGCTTTTCACAAAGAGTTTCACAGCCTATGCCGATGGCGTTCGCGACGAAGTGAGGAACGCGGGGCCAGTTGCTTCTTAATTCGACGGCACCTGTGCCGCTTCGCCCGTTGCCCGTGTGCCCAGCGCGCTCCAAACGGCTGCGTCGATCGTCGCGGCAATCATCGCGACGTGGCCATCCGCGAATGAGACTTGCGCGCCGCCGGGATGCCGGCTGCTAAAGCATAGCTCCTTCTCGTCGATGAACGCGCTCTGATCAAAGATTCGATTCACCGGCACCGCCGTCGAACCAACGGACTCCGATACCTCCGCTGCGTAGATCAGCGGCGAACCAATGTACCAATGGTCCACGATATGAACCGTCCCTCCATGATCGATGCCGCGCACGTCGGTATCAAACAACGCCTCGCCGATCGCGACCGTTGACGAAGTACCATCCAAGATATCTCGCAACTTCACACGGCTATTCAAGAAGAATATCCCATCCATATTCGCGCCCCCCGCCACAGGCGGAGGTCCGGACTCGTTCGGCATCAGCCCGGTCGCACACGCGAGGTAAGTACACGGAACGCGGTCCACGATCCCTTGAACGTTCGTGTGCTCCGCGACCGGTGCAGACGGACAGCGAAACACCGAAAGCAACGTGGCACAGGCCGCAGCGTTGGGTCCGCTCGCCCAAGAAGCACTGAAGTTCAAGCTGTCGTAGATCGTATTCTGTTCCAGTTGAGGCAGTAGCATCCCGCTCCACAGCACCTTGTTCGGCAAGATGAATCCGGAAGGGAACGCCCGGAAAGTGTCATGATAGTTCTGCGCCGCAATCGCCAACTGGTGCAGATTGTTGCCGCACTGCATCCGGCGTCCGGCTTCCCTCGCCGCCTGTACCGCCGGCAACAACAACGCCACAAGAATCCCGATAATGGCGATAACAACTAACAACTCGACAAGCGTAAAGCCTCGCTTCCGCAATACCATCATCGTGAATTCCCCTCTGCTCGCCGGCCAGCATCACCGAGATCCGGCGCGCCGCCAAAACTCATCGAACGCCCGATTGTAGCGTCCGGCCACGGGCAAACGCAAATCCGCACGACATCAACAGGAATGACATCGGATTCGTTTCCGCAACGCTTCACGACGCAACAACTCACGTCGATAGAGAAGCGTCCTCGAGCATCCAACACACGCTCAATCGAGAGAACGCGCCCGTTACAATCGTGTCTCTTAAGCCCAAGCTGCGGTGATGTCGAATCAACCGTCGCTCTGATCCGCGGCTTTGGTTGGTCGGCGTGATTCTTCGATCAGCGAGCGGAATTTGCTGTGCTCACTAGAAATGGCCTGCTCGACGCGTTGTACGAAGAGCGAGAAAGCCTGTGCCTCATCCTGGTAGTCCGCGGCGCGGGTGATAAACAAAAACTTCTCCTGTTTCAGCAACTCTTCCGTCGCCCGAAAGGTCAACCACAGTTCACCGAACTTCCGGAAATTCACCAAACCCGTGAGTATCGCGACGGCAAGCGACATCAATGTTGCCACGAGCTTGACTGCCAGTGAGATGTCAGTCGCTCCAATGGCGCTCGGAAGATTGACGACGACCGGCACGGCGGCACCAAAGCCGATGATCAGTGCGTGTGCCCGCGTGTGCATCTTTTTTGCTCGAGTCGCAGCAGCTGAATAGTACTTCAGTTGTTCATCGACACGCGATGTGAGGTAATCTTCGACGCCCATTTGAATCGGTGTGTTTTCGGTCATAGGTTCTCGATCCCCGTCAATAAATATCTTTGCTTCATAATCGGTCGCATCCTGACCGTGTTTTCCGTGAATGCCGCTCTTCGACAATGCTCGTGTCCCGCAACGCACCGGCGATTTGTTGGCCCGAACCGGTGTGGCTAATGAAGACGGAAGAGTTGATAGTCATGTCGCGATTATAACATGCCGCCTCCTTGCAAATCACGCGGGGTGATGTTTTGACGTTTTCTCTGCCGGAGCCGCGACTTCCGAGTTCCGGCTACCCGAGGTGACGACCGGCGCGGGCCTTGAGCGGGTTTTGCCGGCCGGCGATGGCGCCGCGCAGCGAGATCGAGATACACCGCTCTTTCTCTTACTTGCTCAATCGCGCAAGTCCCGCATGAGGTCAGTTGCGAAACCCGGTATTAGGGGAAATGCCTACGGCCGTGCTTGGAGAACATCCGGCTTTCGTCTTTCCAGGAGGAAGCACTTGCAAACCGGCGACCACCTCGATATGACTAACACTTGTCGCTGGGCACTCCGATTTGAACGGCGGGCAAAGCGAGTGATAAGAGGCGGACGTCGCGAGAACAATGGGCTCCAGCCGTTCGTGACGCACGGACCAATGGTGAATCGGTGAATATATGATCCAGGACGCTGTATCACAGAAGCCCGTCGAGATCTTCATTTCGTACTCGCGTCATGACAAGCAGTACGCGGATGAACTTAAAAAGCATCTGCGAATCTATGAGATCTCCGGCCGGATTCGCGTCTGGTATGACGGCAACCTGAATCCCGGCGAGGATTGGGAAGAGGAGATCTACAGCCACTTCTGCTCCGCTTCCATTATCCTGCTGCTCGTCAGCCCCGATTTTTTCGCGTCCGCATATTGCATCGAACGAGAAATGCCGGAGGCCTTGAAACGTCATGCCGACAAGGAAGCGCGAGTGGTGCCCGTCATCATCCGTCCGGTTGAATGGCAGCGTACCGAACTGAAGAAGCTCAACGTGCTCCCGCAGAACAGCAAGCCAATCGACGAATGGGACAGTCAGGACCAGTACTACCGAAGTGTCACGCGCAGTCTGTTTGAGCAACTGGATTCCGAAATCGGCGGCACTGACATTGGGACCGGCAAGTGGGGAACTGCGGCAGCGACGGAACCCGTCGAGACGCCGCCCCGCCAACGTGACACTCCGGCACCGGTGAAGCCAGACATCTCCGTGCCCGTGAACGTTTCGCCAACTGCCTCCGCGAAAGGCAGCCCCGTTCAGTATCGTTCCGCGGTCGAAGCGTTCGTTCCGGAGATCGTTGTTTGTTTCCTCCATCCAGAACGCCGCAAAAAGCTGTTGACATTGAGGAAATGGTGCCAGGACACACACGACCCGCTCTTTGGTGAGAATGCCGCTCGTGTTGTCGAATGCACGAGCCTCGAGAAGGCGGTCCGGCGCGTGACGGCTGACGCAAAGGCCAGCGAATCCATTCTGCTGCTGGATGGCTTCGAGCCCGGGTTCCCACAACTGGATGAATGTCTGGGCGTAGGTCAGCGGCAGCGGCCGTTGAATGTGATCGTCAACGCTCCGGAATGGGAGAGCTTCGCGACGCAGGAATCTTCAGCATCGATTTTGCAGTCACTCTACACCATCACGTCCGATGAGACTCTCTTGCCCGCACTCCGCAAGTCGTTGTTGCGGATCCGCACGCGGGAATTCGCAACGGCGCGCGTCCTTCACACCGAGGAAGACTTCGAAGCGTTCTTCAAGTTGCGATACCGTGTCTGGGACGAATTGGGTTACCTGTCGGACGCGAAGCGGTGCCCGGCGACGCCTTGGGAACTTGATTACACCGACCGCACGGCGCTGCCCCTTGGCATCTTCTCGAAACTTGACGGAACCCTGATTGGCGGAGCGCGCCTGGTGCGTGGGTTGGGTGAGGAGTACCCCACGCTGATCCGAACGATTAACGAAATGCTGCGGAAGCAAGGTGCGGAAGTCCTGCGGCGTAACTTCGAATATCCTACTTTCACGACTCACCCCTTTGATATTCTGGGTGAGTTCCAGCGGTTTCAGGAGTACTATCGCGATTTGGTGCGTCGAGGCGTTTCGAAGGCGGAAGTAAGCCGAGTCGTTGTTGAACCCGAATATCGCAAACTCGGACTCGGCGAAGTCATCGTCGATACATTGTGTTCTTTGGCTAGGGTGAACGCGGTCGAAGTTCTGTTCTTGGCCTGCCATGAGAAACACGGCGATTTCTATAAGAGATCTCATTTCAAGACGGTCGGTGGCGTGTCCGGCGACAGTTTTCTGACCTATCGCGTGCCTTGCATCGCGATGGAAAGGCACCTGCCACACACCAACGAACCGGCGAAATAACTAAACGCGTATCAGGCGGATTGGAAGACTCACATGGCATCCGTTTCCGATTCAATGCTGTTGGAAAAGCTCAACAAACTCGAGCGGGAACTCGAACTACTGCGAGCCGAGCGGGAGGATTTCGCCCGGGCCGGGCGCGAAGAACGTCTCACCAAGGAACTGCCCGGAGAGCTGCGCGACGAACGAGAGAACTTCGCCGACGACCTGCCGGTTCCCGGCCGCGACGCGCCAACATTCAACCTCGTGAATGACTTCCTAGCCCTCGGAGTGATCCCCTGGGCAGATCCGCTGGTTCCTTCGTATCTACTGGACAAAAACTACCGAATTGTTGACTGGAACACCGCGTTCAGTCTGGCTTACGACCGTACGATGGAAGGTCGTCGCGGACAGAGCATTCTGGAATGGGTGTATTTTCTCGACAATTACGAGCAAAGCCTGACGCAAGCGGCGAAGGATTTCGCCGACCCTAACAACCTGCCAAAACTCCATATCGAAACCATCGAATACACGAGCCCTCGATACGGACCGGTCACAGCGGCGAAAAGGGCATACCAGATACCGAAAGACAACGGCGAGATGCTGGGTTGGTTGGTGACGCTGGAAGTAAAGTTCACCGATCTCGCAACGGCACTCGGCTACAAGCGGGATCTTTTCGAAACACTTCGCAGTGACATGACCTGGTCCGAGTATGCACTGTCGTACGACTCGGTGCTTCTCGCATCGAGTACATATCTCGGTCTATTGCAGCAAGTTCTTGGCGAACAGGTTCCGGCCGGCGGCGAGGGAACATTGACTCCACTTCGTCGCCGCTCTCGGATTCTCGACCTCGGCGCCGGCACTGGCAACGCTTCGAAGATTCTGGCCGAGCAGCAGCGCGGGCACGTGATCTTCGCCCTGGAAAACAACCGGATGATGCTCGACATGCTCCGGGAAAAGTGCGCGCCGCACCTGCGGGCCGACGACAATGGACCAGGGATTCTTGCCATCAAGCAGGACGTGAACGTGCTGTTCGGACTTCCGGACGGAACCTTCGATTGTGCAATCCTGAACAACGTCGCTTACGCTCTGGAAGATCCCGTCCCGTGTTTTCGACAGGTGCGAGAAGCCCTCAAGCCGACCGGAGAGATCCGAGTGAGTGGTCCGAAGAAAAATACCGACCTCAAGATTCTCTTCCAGCAAATCGGCAATGATCTTGAATCGTCAGGTCGTATGGCTGAGTTGCATGACGACTTCGATCGCGTCCGGGAAATCAACCACACGATCCTCGCCTCCAGCTTGTACCGCTGGACGGTCGACGACATGAAACAGATGCTGCTGGCAGCCGGATTCCGCGAAATCACGTATGCAACCGACGCCGCGTACGCCGGGCAAGCCATGATCGTCACCGCCAGAAAGTAGTGGCCGCATTGTGCGTCGGGAGTGCGCGCACCGTCGCAAGTTTTACGGTGACCGAAGGCGTTTCCTGGCTGTCTCGACTTTCCCAATCGCATTACGATTCGGCACATGCTCGCTTCTCTAGCCCGGATCATTCATGTAGGGTGGGACAAGCGTGCCAAAGTGCTTGGTGGGCCGGCGGAAACGGCAATCCTACCCAAAACGACATGTGATTTGATACGACGATGGCCAGAACGCGACGGCCCACCAAATCGCCGTTTCCTTGTCCCACCCTACCAATGTTTTGAATGATCCCGGCTAGCCGACGATTCCCTGGATCACTTCACCTTGAATCTCGGTCAGGCGCTCTTCTCGTCCGAGGTGCGGGTACGTGAGTTGATCTTGATCGAGTCCCAGCAAATGCAAGATCGTGGTGTGGATGTCGCGGAAGTGATGAGGCGACTCGACCGCCTTCAAGCCGATGTCGTCGGTCGCGCCGATGGCTTGCCCGCCGCGAACGCCGCCGCCCGCCATCCACATCGTGAAGCCGAGGTTATGATGGTCGCGGCCTTTGCCTCCCTGAGCTTCCGGCGAGCGGCCGAACTCGCCGCCCCAAATCACCAGCGTGCTGTCTAGCAGGCCGCGCTGTTTCAAGTCCTTCAACAAACCCGCGATCGGCTGATCGACTTGAGCGGCCATCCTCACGTGGTTCTCTTCGATATCTTTGTGGGCATCCCACTGTTTGTTACCCGGCCCTCCGCCGGAAACGACTACCGAAAAACGAACGCCCTTCTCGACCAAGCGCCGCGCCAGCAAGCAGCGCCGCGCATAGTCGTCCGTCGGTTCCCGCCCGACGCCGTACAAGTCGAGCGTGTGCTGCGATTCGTCCGAGAGATCGAACACCTCGGGTGCCTGCGTCTGCATCTTGAAGGCGAGTTCATACGCACTGATTCGCGCCGAGAATTCATCGTCCTCCGCGGCGAGATTCGCTTCGTTCAACTGCCGGATCAGTTCGACGGTCTTGCGGCGTTCGGCGAGCGAGATGCCGGCGGGCAAGTCGAGATTGCGGACGAGCGTCGGGCCCGCGCGGAACATCGTCGGCTGATAGATCGCCGGCAGAAAGCCGTTGGTATACATCGGCTGCCCCGCCTCCAACGCCCCGTCCGGGTCGGGCATCACGACGTAAGCCGGCAGCGAATCGCTTTCACTGCCGAGTCCGAAGACGGTCCAGGCACCCATGCTCGGAAAACCTGGGACGGTGCGGCCGGTGAGCAACTCGTATTGCGCCGCCGAATGCACGACCTTGTGTCCGTGACAGGAACGAATCACGGCGATGTCATCGATACATTCCGCCGTCTGCTGGAACAGATCAGACACCTCGATCCCGCTCTCGCCATACGGTCGGAACTTCTGCTGGCAACCGAGCAGCTTCGCGTCGGATTCCACAAACTGGTACTTCGCATCGCCGAAGCTGGTCGGCCGCGGCTGACCGTCCAATTTGTTAAGCAACGGTTTCGGATCAAAAGTTTCGACATGACTAGGCCCGCCCGCCATGAACAAGAATATGACCGATTCGGCCTTTGCGGCGGCCAGATGCGGCGGCTTCGGGGCCAATGGATTGCGAGTCGCGGCACGCAGCTCCTCGTCACGCAGCAGCGATGCCAAGGCGAGCGAACCGATTCCGCAAAACGAGTCCTTCAAAAATGAACGGCGACCGAGCACGGCATTTTCACTCCACGTACAGGAAAGCATTCAGATTGAACATCGCCAACGCGAATTCTCGCAGCGACTGTTCCTCGAGAAACAGTAGCGCCGCCTCGCGTTCCTTGCTACTCGGCTTTCGCCCCGCAGCCAAACGAAAAGCCAACTCGACCTGGTAACTGGCCGGGGAACCGGCTTCCTGCCGCAGGCGATCCGCAAAAGCTTCGGCCAGTTGATTCGAGAGCTTGCCGTTCAGCATCTCCAAGGCTTGCGGCGAATGGGTGCTTGATTCGCGGCGCGCACAACTCGTTTGCAGGTCCGGTTGATCGAACACTTCCATGAACGGCAAGCGGAGATTTCGTTTCGCGATCAAGTAGATCGAGCGGCGATGATGTTCGCGCTCGTCCGCTGTTACTTCCCACTGCGACGGTTTGTAGAGCAAGTCGACCAGCTCCTGATCGACCGGCGCGATGACACTGGGGCCGCTCGACTTCAAGTTAATCGTCCCGGAAACGGACAGCATGGCATCGCGGATCTCTTGCGCGGCTAAACGCCGGCGACTAAACCGCCACACCAGTCGATGATCCGGATCAATCTCGTGAAACTCCGCGTTCGCCTGGCTGCTTTGCCGATAGGTGCTGCTGAGCAGAATCAGGCGGTGAATCGGCTTCAACCGCCAGCCGCCTTCAACAAGCTGGTTCGCCAAATAGTCAAGCAACTCAGGATGACTAGGCACATCACCGTTGATACCAAAGTCGTTCGGCGTGGTGACTAGGCCGGCACCAAAGTGATACAGCCACAGCCGGTTGACAATCACTCGTGCCGTCAACGGATTGTTGGCGTCGGTGATCCAATCCGCCAAGTGCGTTCTCGGAGTCGCATCATCAGCGGGCCACCCGCTGGCTCCCTCGGCAAGCAACACGCCGGGCGGTCGCATGGTCAGAGGTTCGCCCTTTTTCTCGGGATCGCCGCGTTCCAGCAAATGGATCGGAGTCCGCTCGTTTGCATCGTGCTTGACGCTGGAGATGGTCGGCAGCGGCGCGGGAGTCTTGGCTTGCGCCGCCTCTAACTCGGCGAGCAGCCGCTCTTCATTTTCCGCGTCAGCATCCTTCAAAACGTCCTTGATTCGTTTGACTTCCGCTTCGACGACCTGGTTGCGAGCTTCCCACTCCTTCTTCTCTTCATCGCTGGCCAATTCGACGTCGTGTTCAAAGCTTGACGCGAGAAAAGCCTGCAAGCGATAGTAGTCCTTCTGCCGAATTGGATCGAACATGTGATCGTGGCAACGGGCACAACCGACGGTCATCGCCAGGAAGGCAACTCCGATCGCGTCGGTCCGTTCCGTCAGGACTTCGTTGCGGCTGAACGCAACCTCCGCGTTGCCGGCATTTCGCCGCACCGGTCCCAGCCGATGAAACCCCACCGCAGCCAGCGCGGCATGATCGTTCGGATGCAACTCGTCGCCCGCAAGCTGCTCGCGCACAAATTGATCGTACGGCTTGTCTTCGTTCAGCGACTGGATTACATAGTCACGGAACCGCCAGGCACCCGGCCGATGGCGGTCATATTCAAAGCCCTCGGTCTCGGCGTAGCGCACCACGTCCAGCCAATGCTGTCCCCAATGCTCGCCATGGTGCGGACTCGCGAGCAGGCGATCGACGAGTCTTTCGTAGGCATTCGTCGCACCGTCATTCACAAACGCAGCGACTTCTTCCGGCGTCGGTGGCAGGCCGGTCATCTGAAAAGTCAACCGCCGGATCAACGTCGCGCGATCCGCCTCGGGCGAGGGCCGCAAGTCACTTTCAAGTTGCTTCGCCAAGACAAACGCATCGATCGGAGTCCGAGTCCATTGTTGGTACTCTTGCTTGTCGAACGAAGGAACCGGCCAGTCCCGTGGTGCTACAAACGCCCAATGCTCGCGTTCGTGATCAAAGTACTCGTCCTCGGCCGTCGACGAGTTCGCAACACTCCACGCCATCAGCAGCGTGAAAACGGACAGGACAATTCGATAGGCAAATGAGTCAGCGCTGATCATAGACGCTTGATTATGACCGGATCGGAGCGATTGTAAAACATCCAAGGCGGCGGGATTCTGATACAGCTTGGCGATTTGCGCGGAGCGTCGGTGCCGAGCGCCCGATCCAGCGGGAATCCACACCTTGTTGCTGCGGCTCGGTCGTTCCGTCTGGACCGCCCCTTTCAAAACCGGCTTTGTTCGCAGACGGCTCCAGGTTTGCGCACCCGTTAACCAGCGATTCCTTCGGCTGAGACGCTTCCGGGTTCGCTTGTTGCTGGGCCGGGTGACGTCAGTTAGGATTTTGGTTAGGCGACTACGACTCCAAAGGGGACTTGAGGAATGACGAAGTTACTGGAACAAGCCCTCACCGAAGTCAAGAAGCTCCCGGAACCGGAGCAAGACGCGATTGCGTCGCTGATTCTCGACGAACTCGCCGATGAACGGCGTTGGCAAGAAAGTTTCGCCCGTTCGCAGGACCAGTTGGCGCGCCTGGCCGCGAAGGTGCGCGAGGACGTCCGAGCCGGTCGGGTTAAACAAGGGGGCTTCGATCAACTGTGAACTCGCAACTCACGTCAGACTTTCTGGCTTGCTTTGCCAAACTGCCCGAGGCTGTCAAGGAACAAGCCCGGAGGTGCTACCAGATCTAGCGCGACAATCCAGCACATCCGGGTTTGCATTTCAAGCGAATTCACGGCCACGAAGGCCTGTATTCGGTTCGCGTCGGCCTGGGGTGGCGGGCGTTGGGACTTGTAGAGGACAACACGATCTCTTGGTTCTGGATCGGCTCCCATGCGGAGTACGATACGCTGATTCGTTGAAGGCAAGGGCGAAACGGGGGAGACACTGGTGAGTCACCGCAACGTCGCCGTTCATCATCAATCACCACCGGAAGCCAAGATCGCATTGTTCCGATCGCTCTTTCGCGGGCGCGACGATGTTTATCCGCGTCGCTTCGAAAGCCAAACGACAGGAAAATCGGGGTACGCGCCGGCTTGCGGGAACGAGTGGGTGCGGGGGATTTGCGAGAAGCCGCGAGTCAAGTGCGCTGCTTGCCAGTATCAACAGTTTCTGCCTGTTAATGACGAAGTGATTCGATGGCATCTTTCTGGTCGGGATGATCGTGGCGGCGATTTCGTTGCGGGCGTTTATCCGATGCTCCTGGACGAAACGTGTTTCTTCCTGGCGATTGACTTCGACAAGACCCACTGGCAGGACGATGTGCGGGCCGTCCTGGAAACGTGCCGACGAATCAAAGTGCCCGCAGTCCTGGAACGCTCACGATCCGGCAATGGCGGTCACGTCTGGATGTTCTTCAAGGAGGCGATTCCCGCGGCGCTGGCACGCAGGCTTGGTTCCCACATTCTGACCGAAACAATGGAACACCGACCTGACATCGGACTCGACTCGTATGATCGCTTCTTCCCCAATCAGGACACGTTGCCGCGCGGCGGATTCGGCAACCTGATCGCTCTGCCGCTCCAGAAAACTCCGAGGGAAGCCGGCAACAGTCTCTTTGTCGATGAGCAGTTGGTTGCTCATGCTGATCAATGGGAATTTCTGTCATCGATCGTGCGGATCGCGCGTACGACAGTCGAAGAACTTATTCGTGATGCGACCCGGCGCGGGCGAATTGTTGGCGTGCGGGTTGCCCCGCCGGAAGAAGACGACGCCGAGCCCTGGACCGCACCGCCTTCACGGCGACAAACAGTGCCCGCCATTGCAGGCCCGTTGCCGAAGAAGCTTGAACTGACACTTGGCGATCAAATCTATCTCGCAAAGGACCAGTTGCCACCCGCGCTGCGAAACCGATTGCTGCGGATCGCGGCGTTCCAGAACCTGGAGTTCTACAAAGCTCAAGCAATGCGTTTGCCGACGTACGGCAAACCACGGATCATCGACTGCGGGGAGGATCATTCGCTGCACTTGGCTTTGCCGCGCGGGTGTCTCGACGATGTGGAAGCTCTACTGTCCGATTTGCGCATTGAGGTTGACGTTCGCGACGAACGATTCACGGGCGAACCGCTGGAGGTGGCTTTTCAAGGGGAACTGCGGCCGGAGCAAAAGACTGCCGCACGCGAGATGCTGACCCACGACACCGGAGTGCTGTCGGCGACCACAGCATTCGGCAAGACGGTCGTCGCAGCGTGGCTCATCGCGGCGCGCGGCGTCAACACGCTGGTTCTCGTACATCGCCGACAGTTGCTGGATCAGTGGGTCGAGCGATTGTCGACATTCCTTGGTCTGCCGAAGAAGGAGATCGGGCGGATTGGTGGTGGACGGAAGAAGGCCACCGGTAAGCTGGATGTCGCCATCATCCAAAGCCTCGTGCGCAACGGCGTCGTCGATGACCGCGTTGGCGATTACGGCCATGTGATTGTTGACGAGTGCCATCACTTATCAGCGCGGAGCTTCGAGCTGGTTGCCCGGCGAGCGAAGGCGAAGTTCGTGACCGGTTTGTCGGCGACCGTCGCGCGTAAGGACGGACATCATCCGATCATCTTCATGCAGTGCGGGCCGGTGCGTCATCGAGTCGACGCGAAGGTGGAGGCTGTTGCGCGTCCGTTTCAACACTCGGTGTACGTTCGTCCGACTTCTTTTCGCCCCGTGGCGGAAGCCGATCCCGATATGCGAATGCAATTCCAACAACTCTACCGGGAACTGATCGTTGACGAAGATCGCAACCGGACCATTTGTGACGAAGTCGTGCAAAGCGTTCGTGAAGGCCGCACACCGCTGGTACTGACGGAGCGCAAAGAACACCTCGAATCTCTGGCGGCGAATCTTGAATCGCGCGTTCAACACATCGTTGTGATGCACGGAGGAATGGGCCTCAAACGATCTCGCGAGATTGCGGATCGTTTGGCAAGTATTCCTGAAGACGAAGATCGCGTGTTATTGGCGACGGGACGCTACATCGGAGAAGGGTTTGATGATTCGCGACTCGACACGCTGTTCCTAACGCTGCCGGTTTCGTGGCGAGGCACGATCGCGCAGTACGTCGGACGACTGCACCGGCTGCATGACGGCAAGACGGAAGTTCGCGTTTATGACTACGCCGATCTGAACGTGCCCATGCTGGCGCGGATGTTTGATCGACGGTGCAATGGGTATGAAGCGGTCGGCTACACGGTGCTGCTGCCCGGCAGCGCGGTTCCTGGCTGGCCGGTTGAAGTCCCGCTGCCGGTCGACCCGCAGTGGAAGAACGAGTACGCGGCCAGCGTCCGGCGGCTCGTCTGCGACGGTGTTGACGCACCGCTGGCAAACCTGTTTGTTCACGTGGCACGAAAAGTGACTCCAGATGCGGTGGGAATCGACCGGGCGCGAAGTGCGACCGAGGCGTTTCTTTATCGACGGCTTGAAACATTGCCGGAGACATCTGGTCAGTTTCGATTGAACGACGAACTGCCGATCCCGTTTGACGGCTGGGGAAAGATGGAAGTTGACTTGTTGTGTTCTGACGCCCGATTGGCGATCGAACTCGACGGAGGGCAGCATCTGGCCAACGCGGATGCTTACCGCCGCGATCGCCGTAAAGACGCTTTGTTGCAGGAGCACGGCTACTTTGTTCTGCGATTTCTCGGCGAAGACGTCGGAAGGAAACTCGACGGCGTCCTTGATGCGATCCTGCGAACGCTGTCGCACCGCACCGCATAACGCAGCGAGCCGCAATCAGCAGGTACGCGCTAGCGTCCGGTTCTTGCGGCAACCAGATTGGATGCTGAACGGCAGAAGCTTGTGCCGGACGTGCTTTCGTCAGCAAATCGATTGCTCGATTCGCCGATGAGTTGGATTGCGTCTGAGGTGCCGACGTGTGGCAGCGAGTTCACGATTCGATCAGTCGCCACGCGATCGAATACGCTCTTTCAGTTTTGACAAGGTTGCTGTAAGTGCTGCGATTCCACGAGGCAACAGATCTGCCATGCTCGACTTTTCAGCATCAAGAATTTCCTGCAACAACTGGATCTGGCCTGCCAAAGAGACTTCTTGACGAGCTATTTTGAGACCTTCCTCGTAACCTTCTTTCCGAGCGGCGATCAATCGGGATTCCTGGTCGTGAAGAAACCTCATCCGCGGTTCGTAGAATTGCTCGTCTTCTGGCGTTTGTGAGTTCATCTATAACACTCCTGTCGCTGCGCGAATTGTACGGACGTACGACGGCGAATTCGCGATTCGATTAGCTTCCACGTGAGCGAAGACGCGTTTGCAGTTCCAACAACGTCGCGGTGAGTGTTGCAATTCCATGAGGCAACAGATCCGCCATGCTCGTCTTTTCTTCACCGAGGAGTACTTGTAACAGTTGGATCTGGCCTGCCAAAACGCCTTCTTCACGACCTTCTTCACGACCTTCCTTACGACCTTCCTTACGACCTTCCTCACGACCTTTTTCACGACCTGTCGCAAAACCTGTCGCAAGACCTTCTTTTCGAGCGGCAATCAGTCGAGCTTCCTCGTCGTGAAGAAACTTCATTCGTGATTCGTAGAACTGCCTGTCATCTGGCGATTGTGAGATCATCTCTAGCACTCCTGCAGCTTCGCGAAATACCTCGTCTTCGAACAGCTCGGCAAGCTCTGAGGGAGCCATGTACTCCCCACGCTTAAGAAAGCAAAGCCATTTCTCAAGAGGAACAAGCTGACGCACAACATTATCGCTCGGTAATGTGTACTTTGGCAACTCCAGCGTGTGAAATACCAAATCCTCGCTGAACACGAGATCCCGCTGATCACAACGAAGACGAAAGCTCAAATGATAGTCCGTGACCTCGCGAAACAGCACTCGATCTAGCACGCAGATGCTAATTGCCGGTTGCAACTCGTGATACGGCTTACCTTCGGACAACTGCCGGATGAAGTTCAGACAGTTGTAGTAAGTGAGCCGTTTGGGAAGATCAGTTGGAACCGTCGTCTGCATCTCGATGTTGAAACGCCGCCCCGTGATATCCTCCGCAAGCACGTCCAACACCACCAGCTTGTCTTCCGAGCGATCTTTCCCTTGGATTGGGTTCAATATCTCGACCGACGTAATTGGATCTGGGGGCATCAATACGGCATTCAGAAAATGAGTCGTGATCCGTGGATGATCGGGGCTGCCGAAGACCAGTTTGAAGGCGAAGTCAACTTTGGGATCGATTCCAACGGACATGGGCACCAGCCTGAAGTAAGTAGGAAGCCCACAGTTTAGAAGCTCAGAGTTCGCTCTGCTACTGGCTTCTGGCAGCTCGTTCACGATGGCGTTGACGCGAACCTTTCTGCGTTTCGTGAGCTGAGGGCTCTTCACATTAAACCAGACGTTAAAAAGCCTGCGGCCGAAACTTGAAGAGCGTTGCTCCCGGAATGCCAGATCTTGTCTTTCGATAACAAGGGCGCGAATCGTTACACGTTGCCGTGAGTTTCGCGCGCGATCCAAGTAGGACGATTCACTTCCGCTAATTCTTGTTGTGGCAGCGGTCGGCAACCTGTTAGAATAAGCGTCCCACCAAACCCACACCTTTTTGGCCAACGTGGCGCGCACCTAACGCAGCCCCTCATGCCAGACGTAGCGATGAATCATCACCTTCTTAAGACAAGTTCGCTGACGCTCGCAATCGCTAGCTCCCTCGTGGCGACTCTCTCCGGCGAGGAAGTCACTTACGAAAAGCAAGTCCGGCCGATCTTGAAGACGCATTGCTTCCAGTGCCACGGCGAAGGGGACAAGCTTCAGGGAGGACTCGATGTTCGGCTGGGGCGGCTGATTGCGAAGGGAGGCGATTCAGGTGAAGCGTTTGTTGCCGGCAAGCCCGAGGCGAGTCTGCTGCTGCAGCGACTTGTGGATGGCGACATGCCGCTGGAAGAGGTGGCGTTGCGGCCGACTGCGGACGAGATCGCCACGATCCGGCGCTGGATCGTGGGCGGGGCCGTTGTGAGTCGGCCGGAGCCCCAAGGTCTGAGTCCCGATAATTACATCACCGAAGAAGAACGGATGTTCTGGGCGTTCCAGCCCGTCCAGCGCCAGCACCCGCCGGAAGTCAAAGGCAACGCCAATGTTCGCACTTCGATCGATCAGTTCATCATTGCGAAGCTGGAAGCGAACAACTTGCGGATCTCTCCCGAGGCCGATACGAGGACGCTTGTCCGCCGTGTCTACTTCGACTTGCTCGGCTTGCCGCCATCACGCACGGAAGTCGACGCCTTCGTAAACGATGTGTCGCCCAACGCTTACGAGCGTCTGCTCGATCGCGTTTTGAATTCGCCTCACTACGGCGAACGTTGGGGGCGACATTGGCTGGACGTCGCGGGCTATGCCGACTCGGAAGGATACACCGAGGACGATCCGGTTCGGCCCTACGTTTACAAGTATCGCGACTATGTGATTCGTGCCTTTAACGACGACAAGCCCTTCGATCAATTCGTCATCGAGCAACTCGCCGGTGACGAGCTTGTGACGCCGCCCTTTGAAAACCTCACACCGCAACAGGCTGAAAAACTTGTCGCGACCGGCTTCTTGCGAATGGCACCGGACGGGACCGGTGTCGGCGGCGTCGATCAAGACTTGGCCCGCAACGATGTCATGGCGAAGACGATCGAGATCGTATCGACATCGCTGCTGGGGCTGACCGTCGGCTGCGCTCAATGCCACAACCATCGTTACGATCCGATCTCGCAGGAAGACTACTACGCGATCCGAGCGATCTTCGAACCGTCGCTGGATTGGAAGAACTGGCTGGTCCCCGCCAAACGCCAAGTCTCACTCTACACGGACGCCGATCGTGCCAAGTCCACTGAGATCGAAGCCGAAGCGCTGAAGCTGCTCGAAGGGCGAACCAAAAAGCAAGATGAGTACATCGAAGCCACGTTCCAACGTGAACTGGTCAAGCTGGAAGCAAGTTTGCGTGAGCCGATCACGGTGGCGCGCAACACGCCCGAAAAGGAACGTACCGCCGAACAGAACAAGCTGCTCAAAGAACATCCCAGCGTAAACGTCTCGGCCGGGTCGCTGTACTTGTACGACCAGAAGGCCGCCGACGATTTGAAGAAGATGGCCGACGAGGCCGAAGCGATTCGGACGAAGAAGCCAGCCGAAGAATTCGTCCGCGCGGTTTGGGAACCGGCGGGCAAGGCTCTGCCGCCGACGTTCCTGTTCCATCGCGGCGATTATGAACAGCCGAAGCAGGAAGTTGCGCCTCGGGAACTGACGGTCCTGACGTCCGTGAAGCCGATAGAATTGCCGACGAACGACCAGTCGTTGTCTACCAGCGGACGGCGACTGGCCTATGCCAAATGGCTCACCGGCGGCGAGCATCCGCTGACTGCTCGCGTAATCGTGAATCGGATTTGGCTGAATCACTTTGGTCGCGGCCTGGTGTCAACGCCCGGCGACTTCGGAGCCTTGGGCGTCGAACCGACTCATCCCGAACTGCTGGATTGGCTGGCCAGTGAGTTTGTCGCCAGCGGGTGGAGCATCAAGGAATTGCACCGATTGATTATGACCTCGACGACCTATCGGCAAGCCTCGCTGCGCCACGACGAAGGGAACGCCATCGACACCGACAATTTGCTGTACTGGCGAATGCCCGTGCGGCGGCTGGAAGCGGAAATCCTCCGTGACACCGCGCTCGCCGTTAGCGGCGAGTTGAACAACAAGGCGTTCGGCGCTGCCGTCCCCGTCATGGCGGATCGCGTCGGGCAGTTCGTGATCGGCAAAGAGAATCTCGACGCTGGCCGCCCTGGTGAGGTCCTTCCGATGAACGGCGAAGACCTGCGGCGCAGCGTCTACATCGAATCGCGTCGCAGTCGCCCGCTGAGCGTGATGGCACCGTTCGATCTGCCGCGCATGGAGCCGAACTGCACATCGCGTAGCGCTTCGACGGTCTCCCCGCAATCGTTGCTGCTGATGAATAGCGAGTTTGTATTGACGCGAGCGAAACTATTCGCCGAGCGCGTGCGGCGCGAAGCGAGTGACGACGTGTCCACACAGATCACGCTCGCCTGGCAACTTGCTTTCGCCGCGACGCCGAGCGAAGAAGAGTTGGCGGAAGCAGGGTCGTTCATCGACGAGCAGACAGCGCACTTCGCCGCCAACCCGGCCCCTGAAACAAAAGACAAGAAAGAAGCAGATCCCGCTGGCGAAGCCCTAGCCAGCTTCTGCCATGCGTTACTAAGCTCCAACCGTTTGCTTTATATCGACTAACGCCGAGTGTTACAACTTTTGGACTGCGAGGACTTGTCATCGCTTTTGTATTCTGTGCGAAGCACTTTGTTTTCGTTGCCACTGCAATCAGTGAGGCGACCACCGCGGTCGGCTGCCCGCCGGGGAAAATTCCAAAGCGTTGACAAGTCTCCGCA
Source organism: Planctomycetota bacterium (assembly GCA_027622275.1). Classification (GTDB taxonomy): domain Bacteria; phylum Planctomycetota; class Planctomycetia; order Pirellulales; family Pirellulaceae. The sequence continues at coordinate 17,815 of JAQBZB010000108.1, forward strand.
GTCCATATAACAAGCAAGCAAAAAGCTGCGATGAACAACAACGACCGACTCCAATCCACACGCCGACATTTCCTGGCATCGAATGCCATGAGCTTGAGCAGTGTGGCGCTGGCTTGGTTGCTCAATCAGGATTACGCCTTCGCCAAATCGTCGCGGCCGGAACTGGCACCGAAGAAGTTCACGCTCGACGCGAAGCCGCCGCAGAAGCCAGCTCGCGCCACCGCGATAATTTCGCTTTGGATGCAAGGAGGACCTAGTCATCTCGACATGTTTGATCCGAAACCGGAACTACAGAAGTACGACGGCAAGACCTTTCCCGGCGAGATCAAATACGACAATGCGGCTCAAGCGAGCGCGACCGTCCTCGGCAGTCCGTGGAAGTTCAAGAAGCATGGCCAGTGCGGCACGGAATTGTCCGAGTTGGTCCCACACTTGGCGAACGTGATCGACGACGTCTGCTTGATCCGCTCGATGCACACGGGCGTCAACAATCACGGTCAATCGATTCAAGCGTTGAACACCGGCCAGATCCTCGCCGGGCGGCCTGTGCTGGGCAGCTGGCTGACCTATGGATTGGGCTCCGAGACACAAGATCTGCCAGCTTATGTCGCGTTGATCGATCCTGGCCAATTGCCGGTGATGGGCGTCGAGAATTGGAACAACGGTTACCTGCCGGCACTGTATCAAGGGACCGTCGTGCGACCGCAAGAGCCTCGCATCTTGAACTTGACGCCGCCGGCTCGGCTCAAAGGCGAAGTGCAAGTTCGCTATCTCAGCTACCTCGATCGTTTGAACCAACGGCATCTTGAACAGCGTGCGGGGGAACTCGATCTCGAAGCCCGTATCGCCAGCTACGCACTGGCCGCCAAGATGCAGACCGCGGCGAAGGAAGCCCTCGACCTGAGCCAAGAGACCGCCGCCACGAAACGCTTGTACGGCTTCGACGATCCGGCGTGCAAGGAGTTCGGCGAGCGGTGCTTGATCGCGCGGCGGATGGTCGAACGCGGAGTTCGCTGCGTACAAGTCTTTACGGAAAACCAGCGGTGGGACAATCACAACAACATCCGCAGCGCTTTGCCGTCGGCCTGCAAGAAGGTCGACCAACCGTCAGCCGCTCTCGTCGCCGATCTCAAACAGCGCGGTCTGCTCGACACGACGCTCGTTCATTGGGGCGGCGAGATGGGGCGATTGCCGGTGATTCAGAACAACGCCGGGCTCGCGAAAGTCGGTCGCGATCACAACACTTACGGCTTCAGCATGTGGTTGGCTGGCGGCGGCGTTCGTGGCGGCAGGACCTTCGGCAGCACCGACGACTTCGGGCATCACGCCGTTGAAAACGTCGTGAATCACTACGACTATCATGCCACGCTGCTGCACTTGTTTGGTCTCGACGCCGAACAGTTGACGTTCGAGCAGAACAACCGTGAACGATCGCTGCTTGAAGGGAAGGGCAGGGTGGTTCACGAGATTCTGAGTTAAGGTCTCACGCAAAGGCGCGAAGGCGCAAAGAGGAGGAAGACGAGGCGAATGTTTTCTTTGCGCCTTCGCGCCTTTGCGTGAGTCACTTCTTCTCTTCGCAATAACAAGAGACTCGAACGAATGAAACCTACAACGGTGCTAATGGCTTTCGCTCTGTCGATCGTCAGCGCGGCTTTGGCCCTTGTGGAGCGCCCCAACATCTTGCTGATCATGGCCGATGACGTCGGCGTTGATGCACTGGGCTGTTACGGCGGCGAGTCGTACAAGACACCGCGACTCGATGCCCTCGCGGCCGGCGGCATGCGGTTTACGCATTGCTACAGCATGCCAGTCTGCCATCCGACACGGATCACGTTGATGACGGGGCGCTATCCGTTTCGCACCGGCCATCCGAAATGGGGCAGTTTTCCTGTTGAGGAAGAACGCAACACGTTCGCGCACGTGTTGAAGAACGCCGGTTATGCGACGGCCGTGGCCGGCAAATGGCAGATCTGCATGATGCGAGACGACCTCGATCACGCGCAACGTCTGGGCTTCGACGAATCGTGTCTGTTCGGCTGGCACGAAGGCCCGCGTTACTACTCGCCCATGATCTATCAGAACGGCAGGCTGCGCGAGGGACTGGAAGATCGCTACGGTCCCGACGTGTATGTCGAGTTTCTGATTGACTTCATCGAACGAAACCGCGAGAAGCCGTTCTTCGCTTACTATCCAATGGCGTTGTGCCACGATGTGACCGACGATTTGGACAATCCGGTCCCGTTCGGTCCTGAAGGACACTACGACTCGTTTAAGCAAATGGCCGAGGCGATGGACGTGCGGGTCGGCCGCTTGATCGATGCGTTGGAGCGGCTTGGATTGCGAGAGAATACGCTGGTTCTGTTCACGACTGATAACGGGACGCCAACCAGTTACATTCACTCCGCCGAGCAGCACCCCGATCCCACGAAGAAGGACAAATACATTCGCGTCCCGGTCGTCTCGAAACAGAACGGCGTGGATGTCCCCGGCGGCAAGGGATCGTTGACCAACGGCGGCACCAATGTTCCGCTGATCGCCAATTGGCCGGGCAAGATCGAAGCATCGCAAGTCGCCAGCGATCTCGTCGACTTCAGCGACTTTCTCCCTACGCTCGCCGAGTTCGCCAAGGCCGATCTTCCGGCCGGCGTTAAGCTCGACGGTCACAGCTTTGCGTCGAGACTGATCGACGGACAACCGTCGCCGCGGACATGGGCCTTTGCCGAGCATGGCAAAAAGTACTGGGTGCGAGACCAGCGCTGGAAGCTATGCGACGATGGCAGGCTATTCGATGTCGAGAATGATCCTCGCGAGAAGGAGTTCATCTCCGCCGAAGCCAGTTCACTGGCAGCGACCGCCGCTCGGGAACGATTGGGCGGCGTGATGGCGAAGCTGAATTACAAGTGACGGTGGATATGTTCGCGGATTATAGAAGGACTTTCGAACGCTACAGTGTCGCTTGTCTGATAATCGGCGCGCTCTTCACTGTCGCCGGATCGTCCGACTCCTTCGCCAACCAACCGGTCGACTTCATCCGCGACGTCGCGCCGGCGTTAACGAAGGCGGGCTGTAACGGCGGCAAGTGCCACGGTTCGTTTCAAGGTCGCGGCGGCTTCCGGCTTTCGCTGCTGGGCTTCGACTCGGCGCTCGACTTCGACGCGTTGGTGAAGCAAGGACGCGGACGCCGCATCTCGCTCGCCGCGGCAAGCCAGAGTCTGATGCTTCAAAAGCCGCTCGGCGTCGTTCCGCATCTGGGCGGCAAACGCTTCGACGAGCAAGACGCGACGTATCAAGTTCTGTTGCAATGGTTGACCGAAGGCGCCAAGCCGCCGAGCGACTCGCAACTCGCCGTAGAACGAATCGAACTGATTTCAAGCCAGCTCGTCTTACAGCTGGGCAGCGCCGCCAAACTGCGCGTGACGGCGCGGTGGAGCGATGGCATCGAACGGGACATCACCGATTGGGCGTCGTACGAAAGCCGCGAGGGAACGTGCGCCGAGATCTCGCCCACAGGGAACGTGTTGGCGATGGCTTCGGGACGCACGTCCATCACCGTGACTTACCTCGGGCAAGTCGCCGCCGCCACCGTGACCGTCCCCTATGGGCCGGCGACCGAGTTCGTCGATTTCCAACCGAACAACTTCATCGACGAATTGGTGAGCAATGAGTGGCGGAAGCTCGGTCTGACGCCCGCTCCGATCGCGGATGATCACGAGTTCATCCGCCGTGTTTATCTTGACATCATCGGAACGCTGCCGACTCGCCAGGAAATCGTCGACTTCGCGACTTCGCGAAAGCCGGACAAACGATCGAAGTTGATCGACGATCTGCTCGAACGTCCCGAGTATGTCGACTATTGGGCGACGAAGTGGGCGGACTTGCTGCGCGTGCATCGCCGCTATGTCGGCGACAAGGGATTGTGGACTTTTTGGAATTGGGTGCGGCAAGCGGTGCGCGAGAATTGGCCGGCGGATCGCATCACACGCGAGTTGCTCACGTCGCGCGGCAGCCTGTTCACAAACGGAGCGACCGCGTTTTACTATGTCGACGCGAAGCCGGAAGAGTTGGCCGAGACGACCTCGCAGCTGTTTCTCGGCGTGCGGTTGCAATGTGCCCGGTGTCACCATCATCCTTATGAAGTGTGGAGCCAGGAGGACTATTACGGTCTGGCAAGCGTCTTCACCCGCATGGAGCTGAAGGATAACGGTGACGGCGGCAGGTATGGCGGTGCGAAGCTGCTGCGGCCGACGACGAAGCCGAGCCGCGACCGCCGCATCGGGATGACGATCGAACCGATGGCGCTGGGCCACGAGTTCGACACGGCATCAACCTCCGACGTGCGCGAGTTGCTGGCGGATTGGATCACGGCGGACGGGAATCCGTTCTTCGCTCGCAACTTCGTCAACCGTTACTGGTCTTATTTCATGGGCCGAGGCCTCGCCGAGCCGGTCGATGATTTGCGAGCGACGAATCCGCCGTCGCATCCCGATTTGCTGGATGCGTTGACGGACGAGTTTGTCGCCGGCGGCAAGGACTTCAAGCAGCTGATTCGAACGATCTGCAATTCGCGGGTGTATCAGCGGGCCGGTGATCCGGCACCGCGCGAGGATCGCGAGGGGATGTTCTACACGCATCATCCGTTTCGCCGGATCTCGGCTGCCGTGTTGCTCGATGCGGTGAATCAAGCCACGGGCGCGGACGAGGATTTCGCGGGCCTGCCGAAGGGGACGCGAGCCATCTCGTTGCCGGACCCGGCGATTCCTTCGTACTTCCTCGATGCCTTCGGTCGCTCGGTGCGGAACAGTCCCTGTGAGTGTGCGACGAGCGAGGCCCCGGACCTTTCTCAAGCCTTGCACATGATCAACAGCGACGTAGTGAGCGGCAAGATCCGAGCGGCAGGCGGTCGCATCGAGAAGCTGACAAAAGACGAAGTCTCCGTCGCGGATGCGGTCGATGATCTATATTACGTGGCGTTCGGCCGGCCACCGACGGTGGAAGAACGCGAACTCGCGTCGAGTTTGATCAGCCCACCGACGCAGCCGCGGGAAGGACTTCAAGACTTGCTGTGGGCGTTGCTGAATTCGACGGAGTTTGTGTTCAATCATTAGTACGGTCGATACGTTTGATATGAAGCCCGACGCGCCGCTGGAGTATCGCGGCGATTTCAAACCGATCGCGACGAGCGTGCCCGGCCTGACGGTCTGCGAGCATCTCCCCAAGGTTGCTCAGCAGATGCATCGCATCGGCCAGCTGCGGACGATCGTTCACAGCGGTTCGCAACATGCCGAAGCCTGTCACTTCATGCTGACCGGTCATCCGCAGGTGCCCGACGTCAACGCTCAGCCCGTCGGCTCGGTCATCCATCCTTGCTATGGCTCGGTCGTTAGCGAACAATTCGGCTGGCGGAACGGGTTGCCGCCGACCGTGCAGTTGTCGGCGGGGCGCATCAAGTACCATCACGCCGGCTATCTCGGATCGGCCTACGATCCCTTGCGGATCAGCAGCGATCCGAGCCGCGACGACTTCCGCGTGGAAGATGTTTCGATTCCCGAGTCGATTGGAGTCGTCCGCACAAACCGCCGCCGCCAGATGCTGGAGTCGCTCGACCGTTTCCAGCAGCTTCGCGATCGGACGGGCGGAACGGTCGCCGACCGCAACGAGTTTTACCGGCAGGCTTACGATTTGATCACGTCGCCCGCGGCCAAGCAAGCGTTTCGGATCGACGAGGAAGCGGCAGCGCTTCGCGATCGTTACGGCCGCCACCGCGAAGGACAAGCGACGCTGCTGGCCAGGCGGCTGGTTGAATCCGGCGTGCGATTCATCACGGTTGAATTCAACGGCTACGACACGCATGACAAAAACTTCATCGAGTTGAAAGATCCGTTATTGCCGAAGTTGGATCAAGCCTACTCGACGTTGCTGCAAGATCTCGCCGACCGCGGCATGCTCGATACGACGCTGGTGATTTGCATGGGCGAATTTGGTCGAACGCCCAAAGTGAACGGCCTCGCCGGACGCGATCACTATCCGCTGGTCAACAGCATCTGCTTCAGCGGCGCTGGTGCCAGGATGGACGGGCACGTCCACGGGCGGACGAGCGAGAAGTGCGAGCATGTCGTCGGCACCGAGAACAGCACGCACGATCTGGCGGCGACGATCTACTCGCTGTTGGGCGTCGACCACAACAAGGTCTACCGCAACATCGACAACCGCCCGATTCTGGTCACCGACAACGGCCAGCCGATTCGTGGGATGATGATGTAACGACGTCACTGCGTTGGACTGATGTGGTACACTGAAAAAGCGAACGAGTCCCCAACATAGCTTTTGGGAAATGGAAGAATGATCACAGTAAGATTCCCCGACGAGCCGACGGAGCGGCGTGCGCTCGGCTTTCTCACCGGACGCTTTTCCTTCACATCGATCAAGACAGGCGAGACCCTGATCCCGGAAGCGGCCCTTGCCGCCCTCGCGGTCGAAGGAATTGTTTACACGGTGGAAGGGCCCGTGAGCTATGGACAAGCCGTACCGACGTTACGAAGTGCTCCTCCCGCTGAAGTACAATAACGGGTCGCCGGTGCCCGACGACCTGTTGGCGGAAACGTTGTTAGGGATTCGCGAGCACTTTGGCGCTGTTTCGTGTGAGAGCCAAACCATTCGTTAGCAGTGGAGACACGAAGGAGAAGTCTTTCGCGACGACCTGATCCGAGTCTTCGTCGATGCGCCTGATATCCCGGCGAACCGCGAATACTTCATTGCCCTCAAGGAAACTCTCAAGATTCGCTTCGATCAGTTGGACATATGGATCACGACTTATCCGCTCGACGTCCTCTAAGACTAATGCCGCTCATCATTTTGAGTGTCGCCATCGCGTCGCTGCTCGTTCAACGCGCGGCATTGGCCGCCCCGGACTATCATCAGTGTGTCCTGCAATCAATCTATCCGGCGGGCGCGGGGCGTGGGCAGACGGTTGAGGTTGTCTTCACGGGAATGAATGGCGGGTTGAAAGGAGCAACTGAAATCATTGTCGACGGCGAGCCGGGAGTGTCCGTCGAGAAAGTCGAGCCGGTCGGCAACGACTCCATCAAGGCGACGTTCATCGTGGCAGACGATGCGAAGCCGGGTCGTCGCATGGTCCGTGTGAAGGGAGGCGTAACGGGGTTGACGAACTTTCGTTGGTTCTTCGTCGGTGCGGGACATGAGATCGTTGAGAAGGAGAAGAACAATTCGCTCGACACCGCCGAGACCGTCACAACTCCGCTGGTGATCAACGGCAAGGTCGATCCGGCTGTCGACCAAGATTGCTTTCGCTTCGAGGCACGCGCTGGTCAGAAGATCGTGGCGGCAGTGACTTGCCACTGGCTCGACGCAATGGGATACGATCGAGATACTGCCGGCTTCGCGGATACGAGCTTGGAGTTGCTGGACGAAAGTGGCCGCGTCGTCGCCGAGGCCGGGGATACGCTGGGCTTTGATCCGCTCATCCATTACGCAATTGAACAGGACGGCTGGTACACGGCGCGCGTCAGCGGAGTTGGCTACAAAGGCTTTCCACAGATGGTCTATCGATTGACTCTCGGCGAAGTGCCTTATCCGACGGCGATTACGCCGGTTGCGGGAAGACGCGGTGAAACGATCGACGTGATCTTTACGGGGCCGAATGTGGAGGCGAATTCGACACGTTCCATTTCGATTCCGGCGGACGATCCGTTTCCGGTGCAGTACATCTCGTTGGATGGTTGGCACGAGTTGCCGTTGCTCCGCCGCGATCATGCACAATCGAAGGCCGCTGATGTGGCGAGTGATGCGACGGGATTGCTCGTGCTTCCGTTTGAAACGACCGGCACTTTCTTCGCCAGCAACCAGCAGCATCGGTATCCGATTCAACTAGCGAAAGGCGATGCGATTTCGATCGACGTCACCGGCCAACGGCACTTGCGATCACCCGTCGACACACTGGTCGAGATTCGCAAACGGGATGGCACGATCGTCGCCCAGAACGACGATGGCGAGGTCTTTCAGGGTGAGTGCAGCCACGATTTTGCTCCGTTCGACAGCCAGTTGACCTTCGTTGCGAAGGAGTCGGGCGAATTCGTCGTCTGCGTTTCGGAGCAATCAGGAGCCAGCGGCCCGCGAGCCGCCTATCATCTCGCGATCCATGCCGCCGCGCCGGACTTTCGGATCTTTCAGTGGCCGGATGCAGTGTCGATTTGGGGCTCGGGGACGACGGCTGCCTTCGTGGTCGAGACGCATCGCTTGAACGGATTAGACGCCGACATCGAACTTAGCATCGAGGGCTTGCCCGCCGGTTGGATCGGCAGCACGGCGACGGTCTACCACCGCGACTATCGCGTTCCGCGCGGCGCGTTCGGACACAAGTCCTTCCTGACGATCACGGCTCCCGCCGACGCCGCGACGGGAACGGTTGTCGAATTCGAAGTGATTGGCCGTGTAAAGTCAGAGGCCATTGATTGCACGCATCGCGCACAGCCGTTGACGCTGTACATGTACCAGGAGCCGAATCATTTCCGCTTCAGTTCGAAGGCGCGAGCCGTGGTGGCCGCGCCGACAGACATCCGGCTCACGGCGCTGACGGACCGAATTACGGCGACGGCCGGAACCGAAGTACAAATCCCCGTGCAGGTCATTCACAATCGCAAAGAAGTCCCGACGATCAGCCTGTCCGTCAATCGTGCCCATGCTCACTTCCAATGTTCGCTCGGAGCGCCGGTCAATGTTCCGGCGGATCAAAAGGAGGTCATGGTGCCGTTGAAGATTGATAAGAATCTGCCTCCGGGCTGGCACTCGATTTTGGTCGCCGATGGATGGTCAAGCGAGACTCGCAAGGGACTGCCCGGACCTTGCACGCAGCTGATCACGCTGGAAGTCATCGCTGGGAAAGAGTGAAAGCTGTGTAACTTCTTCCTCAAAGGATCATGATGATTCTGATCGATGGTTACAACTTGCTGCACGTCACGGGGCTCTCGGGTCCAGAGATCACGCGTCGCGAGATCAGGGCCGGAGCACTCGAACGGGCGCGACACGCCCTGCTCAACTTTCTGGCGGCCTCGCTGGACGAACGTGAGCGACAATTGACGACCGTCGTGTTTGATTCAAGTAACGCACCGCCGGGGTTGCCTCGCGAGTCGCAGCACCGAGGGATCACCGTCAAGTACGCGACGGGCTACGAGAGCGCGGACGAGTTGCTGGAAGAGTTGATTCGGGAAGCATCCGCACCGAAACGACTGACGGTTGTTTCCAGCGACCATCGCGTGCAACGTGCCGCGCGGCGGCGGAAGGCGCGAGCCGTCGACAGTGATGTGTGGTATGCCGAGATACGCGAGTTGCGGCGAAAAACCAAGGTGCTGACTGCAACTCCGTCTTTGAAACCGGCGTGTCCCTTGTCCGACGATGAGGTCGCGGCGTGGCTGGCTGAATTCGGGGATGTGTGTGTCGACGACCTTGCCTCGTCAGCAGATTGTCCGGTCGAGAATCCTCCAACCAGCGAGCCAGCCGCGCCCGCGCGCATCGAGAATCCATTCCCGCCAGGCTACGCCGAAGATTTGCTCGACGAGCGGTAGTGTTACGTGGCATTTCGCTCCGCGAAATCAGCCGGTACGCGCTAGCGTCCGGTTCCCGCGAGGAAACCGCAGGCTCAGAACTCCTGACCTGAGCGGAATTTAAGGTGAGCCGTGTTTTGGGCTGAGGAGGGTGTAGAC
>JAQBZB010000109.1 GCA_027622275.1 Planctomycetota bacterium
GTACCACCCGCCTGTAAGTCTTCGATATTTGCCAATGCATTACCAACCTGAGCTCCACTTTTGTCGTAGAGGAGAAATCTAACCTCTGCATAGCTGACGTTGCGGTTGCCACGGTTGACAACTTCGCCGGTTATCTCACCGAAGAACTCTCCGCGTATTCCCTTGACAGTCTTGCGCAGTAGCACCAAGCCGTTTGACTCGTTTGACTCGTATTCCAGTTCGGCCTTACGAGCGGCTTCTTGGGCCTCACGCTCAGCCTCGGCCGCCGCGATCGCCATCTGTTCTCGTTTAGCTTCCGCAGCTTTGCGGGCGGCCTCTTCCTTAGCAACTGCGATCTGCCTTGCTCGTGCCGCAGCTTGTTCCGCAGCTTGCTCATTCTGAACTCGTTTAATCGCCGTTGCTACTTCAGATTTTTTCGTGGAATACGGGACGGCAATCGCCTCACTTAGTGTCCGCAGTGCGTCTTGAAAGTGTTTCTTGTTAAACGACTCCTGGGCGTCAACCAGCAAAGTTGATACGCGAGAATTCGCCTCAGATTTTCGTGCTTCACGAATACCACCAAGTATTTTCTCTGCCTCCGCCGTTGCGGTGGCGTCGCGAATTGCCAACGCGCACTCCAGAGTTGCTTCGGCCTCATCGCGATTCTTGTTCTCAAGGGATTTACGAGCGGAGGCAACTAGCTGTGCAACTTCGCGGTTGCAAATATCAATCAAAAGTCGTTTTGCTTGGGTGGTCCATGTGGTTGATGGAACGTCCATCCCACGTTGCGCTTGCTCTTTAGCCCTGTCGAATTCGCCTTCGCTGAGAAGGCCAATCGCAAGTGCCATTCTCTTTTCTACTATCTCACCGGCAAACTTGGTCGCAGTCGCGAATTCTGATGCCATTGGAACCTGCAATGCAGCTTTCAACGTCGCCTCACAGTCGTTTAGGTCTTGCTTCGCAAGCTGAGTCCGCCCCGTCGATACCAATCGTGCGACTTCATTGTTGGCTGCGATCGTTTGGGCTCGCTTCAGTATCGCAGTGATCTCAGTCTTCTCATCGGAAGTTACATCATCAAGGCGACTGAGAATCTCAAGAGTCTCATCGACTTGCTGCTGCTCCAACGCCATTTCCGCAGATACGATGGCGCGCCGAACGTCGTCACGCGTCCCTGCGTCTCGCCAATTCGCACGAATTTGTGACTGCGATACCGCGAGTAGGATTACCCCGTAAATAACTACCGGTGAACCGACATAGAGCCGGCTTTGTAATGAAGGGCAAGCCCTCCCTCGTATCATGGCAATTTTTTTGAAAACGGGTGGCCATGCTGCGTAAGCCACACTGCCAGCAAGCAGCATCAATCCCGTAAATGCCGCGAGCCACGGGAAGAAACTAATAAACAGCATGGTCATTAGGACTGCACTCACCGCAACCGCCGCGATCGCTTTCCACGGGAACTTCGATTGGGCCGTGTTCATGTCATTCCCCCGCAAACAGTAGTTTGGCCGCCAACCCTCACTGACGAAGCGACTCGACGTACTCGTTGTCACCTTTCGAAAGTTTCTCCAATGGTATCTGCATAACGGAATCGTCTTCTTTTTTGAGCGTTACACTGCCCGATGCCAACCCGGCAAAGACCGCTCTAACCTTGTACTTGCCGGTTGCGTCTGTCCATTCACGCAATTCGTAACGTGTGGGCGTAGCGCTACGTGCCTCTCGACTTGGTCGCTTAGTAGCTTCAGCAAGTCGCTCGTGGAATGGTGCAACGTCGACAACATCCAAAACCGGCAATGTCCGCTCGTTTCCCAGGACAGTTGCGTAAGAAAGTTGGCCACTGACCTCTAACACTATTTCATCCTCCTCTTCGATATTGGCCCAGGCTCCGTCGCTATTCGAATTAGTGTAGAGTCCCTTTATAAACACCTCGTGCTTGTCCCTGCCGACCTCGGCGCGAGTGAGTCCGTCAGGCATCACTTGCAGTATCTTCAAACTTACGGGATGCCCGATTGCACCTTCCTGCATCACGGTCAACTTCGGTCTGAAATTAGTTGACTGGCGATACTGTAACCGCTCCAGCCACCGCTTGTAAATGTTTCGATCTGATTCGCTTGCAGAACGTTTGTAACTTGCGTTTCGCTTGAGGAAGTTCGTTGCTTCGAGTATCGCGTTAGGACGCTGTGCTTCGATCGCTGCTATGTATCGCGTCTCCGCATCTTCCGAGAGAATTCTAAGGGGCTTGAATTCGAAGTTATCTGTATTTCCAGTCGGTTGGTTTAACCGATTCTGGATCGTTCGGTTCAAGGACTCAACAGGAACGGTTGTCTGGCCAAACGAGACTGCTGAGAACACCAAGGTCAAAAATAAGGTGGTTACACGCATGATTTCCTCGATCGATGATTTGTTAGTGTTCCTCGACAACAACAGTGATCGACACTGACCGGCATCATGCTCCCCCGCCTCCCCTAATACAATCCCCCGAGAGACTGGCAGCGCCACCAACTCGCAACCCTTACCCCCGCAGCGCCGCTTCCACTTGCTCGGCAGCCACGCCGGGTAACTTGCCAGAGAGAGCAAGCCGTGCGATCGCCGGATTTTGCAGCAGAGCCCCGAGATCCTCGGGGCTTCTGACTTCGACTTCCAAAATCGGGGTGACGCTGGCCAGGGAGTCGACGCTATGGCTCAATTCGACGCTGCTGGCCGGCTTGCCCAACGTCCTGTCGAGCAATTCGCGGATCGCTGGGACGTCGCCGGTTTTGGCCTTTCGGATCAGCGCTTTCACTGCACCTCGCAAGTCCGCCGGCGTGACCGATGCCAGTAGTGACGTGCGAAGCGCGGCCACTTTTTTTGCTTGCGGGTTTCCAGGCCCGCCGGCGTTGCCGGTGCTGAACCTGCCACGGGCATCCCGACCGTTTGCACCGATTCGTGATTGTGACGCCATCTCCATTCCTCCCTAAGAACAGTTCCCGCCGGATGCCCTGACGATCACTATGCTACCGGCCCACAGAGCTTCTGGCAATTTTGGCCAAGTGTCGATGACCGAAAGCAAATCGGCGTCAGAATGCTCGTTACTGCTGGCGCATCTCGACGGCCAACGATTCTTCAACGGTCGATTTCCGGGCCGAGACGATAGCAGTTTCCGCTACCCAGTCCGCCCATTTCGAGCCTTGGATATTGCGAAATTCGATTGGGTCTTATACGTCGACCCAATTCCTCTAAAGACACGGTGTTGCTGGTCTAATCAGCAGCGAGCGTTCACGGCTCGTTTTGCAAATCAGTCGTAGCGGCTCCTGACTTCAGCCAATCTTCAAGCCACTTGCGATCCGCCTCACTGAGCTTCTCGATAGGGATTTGGATCTTCTTACCGTCCTCCTTCTCCAACGTGACCTGTCCACTGTCGTAACCCGCAAAGCGAGCCTTGAGGCTGAACTTGCCCGTAATGTCGGTAAATGTGCGAATCACGATGCGGTCGGAGTCGTCGCGCTCGATTGTCAGCGGTGCCGCTTTCTTCTTCGCTGGTTCTTCCTCGATAATCGGTTCAGCCTCTCCGGCTATGAGAAGCTCCCGAAACCCGTAAACCGTTTTCAGCCTCCACAATTCAGCCGGTGTTACTTCATGGTCGTGGATGAATTCTTTTCCGTGAAATCGAATGATTGACTTAGAGGCGGTTCCCGCTAGCGCGGATACGATCTTAGGGTTTGCTTCGATGTCGATCCATTCAACAATGCCGTCTTCGACGTCCGTGTTACGAACGTCGCGGGGGAACGTAATGCTGAATGCTTCCTCTCCGCATCGCACAGTGAGCCGCTCAAAGAATATAAAGCCTTCGGATCGGTAGTGAATTCTCAACCGTAAAGGACCGACATTTCCGTCTTGAACGATGAAGTACGCACTTATGGCTGTTGGGTCATAGATTGACGGTTGATCCTTGTGGGATATCGTCGTCTTGAGGTCCACTTCGTCCTTTTTTGCGTCGATGGACGCCAGTAATGCGTTCTTCCACGGCACAGGTTGAACTTCAATCGCCTTGCGATCAGAGAACCCAACGAATCGCCCTAAATCATGGGCTCTGTATCCGACCAACCTAATTGATGAGCCGGGCTCTGTGTCATCTATTGCCGCTTGCAGATCAATGGGTGTGGAGATTTTCTTTCCGTTCGCCACGTCGATAACATCGAGCAATCCAAGTTTCCCATGAGCCGGCCCGTATGGATCAACCGCTACCACGACTAATCCAGATTTGGAAGGAAAACGAATATCCTCGAATGTCGCGCGAGCTACGTGCATCTCCACTGTCAGCACTCCGACGTACCGCACATCGTATTTCGTCAGGTCTGACTCGGACGCAAGCAGTAGCATTGCCAATGCGATAGGGACCATCGTAGACGCCTCACCGAAAAAAGTCGCGCTGGAGAGTGCCAAGCGATCACACCTCAAAAGCTTGAGCATATCACAAGCCAAAAGGAAGACGAGAATCATCTGATGAAAATTAGCCGCCAAACTAAATCGTCCCTGCGTGCAGATACGCACACTAAGCCAGATCGGCGAAGATCATTAAGCTGATGCCGAGCTTGAGAGTCCGGCATGAGTCAACTCGGCGATTAACGGCTTGCCGACCGTCCGGAGAGTTCCCTTCGCGAACCGGCCACGGGCGTCGCGCCCGTTTCCTCCGTTAGGTGACGGTGACGGTGCTGACATGTTCGGCGCTCCCTAAGTGTTTCCAGAAGATGCCCGGACCATCGCCACGATACCGGCCTTCAACGCTTCGGGCAGGTCGGGCCACCGCTCGCAAATCAGTCCCAAATCAGTGTCCTTTTCGTCGCAACTGCTGGCAATTTGCTGGCACGAATCTGAAGTATGGTCTTTTTCCAGCGATTCCGCCACATTGTCAGGGGACTGAAAATCCGTGTGTCGGCGGTTCAATCCCGCCCCCGACCACTTCGGTCAGAAGTCGCCTACGCTCGCCTAGCGTGTTCGATTGCGACACCTGATTCAATTCATTTCTGGCGTTTGCTCTGATCCCGGCGTTTCGGGTTAAGCTCAAGTCCCGTTGCCGCTTTTTGGACGCGTCGTGGCGGGTCATGCTTAGCGATCGGCAGGCCATCGCATCGTTCTATCGCTCCTAGATCATGCCCCACATCCACTCGATGCCGGACCTTCAGCTCATCTTCGACCCAGCCAACGCGCCGACAAAACAGGCGGTTACTGTCTTTGGCCTGCATTTGGGGACGCTCTATTTAGCTAACCGGTCCAACACAATCTTGGCCCCGGAAAGTCGCGGGGAGTGACACCCTGAAATTAGCCCCACACGTTGCGATCGCTTTCCTGGGTGGTAAGATATGGGCTTCGTCAATCGCTACGTCCAGTCTGGACCGATTTCGAAAAGGCACTCGGGGCAGGAACGTTATCGCCCGATGTAATTTGCGGAGGTAGGCGCGACCGCTCGTAGTGCCAGTAATCGGTGAGGAGGCCACCATGCCAGCAAGTCTTGATCCGCCGAATCCAGTTCCCGGCACGGGCAAGCGCCAGCGTGAACCGCTGGCCGTTGTCGGAATCGGCTGCCGCCTCCCTGGCGGCATCGATTCGCCGGTTGCATTGTGGGACGCTTTGCTCAAAGGCCTTGACGCCATCTGCGACGTGCCAGACGACCGTTGGAAGCACGATCGGTTTCACGACACCAATCCGGAAAAGTCGGGCTGCATCCGCAACGCCAAGGGGGGCTTCATCGACGGCATCGACCAATTCGACGGCGAGTTCTTCGGATACTTTCCGACCGAAGCCCAACGCATCGATCCGCAGCAGCGTTTGTTGCTGGAAGTCACTCACGAAGCGATGGAGGATGCCGGTCTGCGGCGCGATCAGTTAGACGGCTCGCGGACTTCCGTCTTCATCGGGTCGTTCATGTACGACTATCTTTGCATGCAGTCGGCAGCGGAACAGCGCGACGAGATCAATCCTTATGTGGCGATGGGAACCTCTGTCTCGGCTCTGGCGAACCGCATCTCCTACGACTTTAATCTGAAGGGGCCAAGTATCTCCCTCGATACAGCTTGCTCTAGCTCGCTGGTCGCGCTGCACTTAGCCTGCCAAAGTCTGTGGGGCGGAGAAGCCGAGATGGCGATTGCCGGCGGTGTCAACGTGATGCTGCGCCCCGAGTCGTCGATCATGTTGTCCAAGGCTGGCTTCCTGAATCCAGATCGTTCTTGCAAGGCCTTTGACGCAGCCGCTAACGGATACGTTCGCGGTGAAGGCGCTGGCACGGTGATCTTGAAGCCGTTGCGTAACGCGCTCGCCGATGGCGACGCAATCTACGCGTGCGTGCATGGCACGGGAGTGAATCAGGATGGCCGTTCACCGGAAGGCTTCACGGTACCGAACTTTAGTTCGCAGAGCGAACTGCTGACGTCCGTCTATGCCGAGGCGGGAATCGATCCTTCGACCGTGGATTTCGTTGAGGCTCACGGTACGGGCACGCGCGTTGGCGATCCGATTGAAACCCTGGCGCTCGGTGTCGTGTTGGGGGCCGGGCGAACCCAGGAACAACCGAACTTGATCATCGGTTCGGTGAAGACGAATCTGGGACACCTGGAAGGCGCGGCGGGGATTACGGGTTTCATTAAAGGAGTTCTTACGGCGCATCACCGCGTCGCTCCGCCGAATCTGCACTTCCATGAACCGAATCCTGGCATTCTGTTCGCGGAACGCCGTTTGGAGGTACCGATCCGGCCGATGCCGCTAAAACGCGACGACCGTCCGTTGACGGTGGGTGTGAATTCGTTCGGCGCGGGAGGCACCAATGCTCATATCGTGCTGCAAGAGCTGGCTGCGGATTCTCGTCACGGCGAACAGCCAGACGTCGCGAACGGACAGGCCTCTGCCAAAGCAACGCTTTATCTGCTTAGTTCCGCCCACCGCGACGCGTTGCGAACGCTGGCGTTGCGGCATGCCGACTTCTTGAATGCCAGTCAACATCGATTTGACGACATTGCGTTTTCGGCGTTCACCCGTCGCAGCCGCTACGCTCATTTGTTGGCGGTGGTCGGTGAGTCTGCGAAAGAAGTGGAGGAGAAGCTCCGCAGGTTTGCCGATGGCCAAGTAGATTCAGAGATCCTGACGACGACGGTCAAACGTCGTAGAGAGCCGAAGGTGGCATTCGTCTTCTCGGGGCAGGGCGGCCAGTGGGCTCGCATGGGCCTCGAATTGATGCAACGCGAACCAGTCTTTCGCCAATGGATGGAAGAGATCGACTCGTTATTTCGGAAGCTCGCCGGGTGGTCCTTGATGGCGGAACTGGGGCGGGACGAGAGCGAGTCCAAAGTTAACGACACGAATGTTGTTCAGCCGACGGTCATGGCCATCCAAGTCTCGCTGGTAAAACTCTACGAACACTACGGTATTCGGCCCGACGGGCTGGTGGGGCACTCGATCGGCGAAGTCGCCGCGGGCTATGCCGCCGGAGCTTTGACGCTCAAGCAAGCCGTTCAGGTGATTTACCATCGTTCGCAAGCCCAGCACCAGGCTTCCGGGAAGGGCGGCATGCTCGCGGTCGGGCTCACGCTGGAAGAAGCACGTAAGCTCATCAAGGGCTATGACGGCCGCGTCTCGATCGGTGCCGTGAACGGTCCGGAGATGCTCACGTTGTCCGGCGACACGATCCCGCTTCAACAGATTGCTGGGATGCTGGAATCGCGAGGTGTCTTTAACCGGCCCGTCCGGGTCCAGGTGGCGTATCACAGTCATCACATGGAACCGATCAAAGACAACATGCTCGCTGCGTTGTCGCAAGTCCAGGGAGTCGAGACAACCATGCCGTTGTTTTCGACCCTCACCGGCCACCGCGAAAGTGGCTTGCATCTGAATGCCGAATATTGGTTTAAGAACGCGCGCCAGCCGGTACTGTTCACCGCCGCCTTAACCGCCATGCTCAACAACGGCTTCAACACCTTTGTGGAAATTGGCCCACATCCGGTGTTGATCAGCGGTGCCGAGTCCCTTTTCAAGAAGCTCGAAACCGAGGCCGTGATGGTTCCGTCGATGACCCGCCGGGAACCCGAAGAGACAGTGTTCCTGCAGAGTTTGGCGCGGCTCGCGGCGCGCGGTGTTGAGCCGAACGTCGAAGCGATGTTCGGTTCCGATCGTCACTACGTCCGTCTGCCCAAATATCCCTGGCAGCACAGCCGGCACTGGTTCGAGTCGCCAGCAGCTGCGGAGACGCGCCGGGGACGGTTCGAACATCCCTCTCTGAAACGTCAGACGCAAATGGTGACGGAAGATGGCATGGCCGTCTGGGAGGCTGCGTTGGACATCCAGAACTTCCCGTACCTCCGCGATCACCAAGTGGATGGCGAGATGGTCTTCCCGGCGACTGGGCACATCGAACTGGCGTGGGCGGTGGCCAGTGAACAGTTTCGTCACGAAGCGTTTTTTCTTGAAAACCTTCATTTCGATTCGCCGTTGATCCTCCCAGACAACAGCCGTCATCCGCTGAAGGTGCGCGTAGAGATCGTTTCGGGGGAAGGAGATTACCACATTTGCAGTCGATCAGTTGATGCGGATGCCAATACGCCCTGGTCAAAACACTCTTCGGGGCGCATCAACACGCTACACGACCACTTTGAGAAATCGACGGCCTCGCTCGATGAACTGCGGCAGAATTTTCGCGATGTCGATACACTCGCCATCGAACCGTTCTACGCGACCATTGGTGCCGTGGGCCTGCCTTATGGCGAGAGGCTCCGTTGCATTCAAGAACTATGGCACCGTGGCCATAAAATGCTGGCGCATGTACGTCTACCCGACGAACTCGAGCATGAATCGCAGCGAAACGCCATTCATCCGGCACTCTTCGATGCCTGCCTGCATGCCGTTTTTGCCGATGTCCATCGCAATGGCGATCCCAATCGCATCTTCTTGCCCTATCGCCTTGACCGCGTGCGGTTTTATCGCAGGCCCACCCGAGACCTCTGGTCTTTCGTTCGAGTCACGAGAAACGATGAAGTGTACCTTTGTTCGGACGCTTTGATCTTTGATGAAGGAGGCGAGTTGGTCGCTGAGGTTCTGGGCTTAACCTGCAAACGACTCGCCGGTACGGGGCCGGATCGGTTCGCCAGTTTGTATGAGGGCTGTTACGAATACCGTTGGACGCCGGCCCCGCGCGACGCCGAGATTCATGGTCGGAACTTTGACTACACCACAGCGATCTTGTTTGTGCCGTCGTTCGAGCCGAAGGGCGGAGAAAAGCTTGCTGCCGAATTGGCAAAGCGGCTGGTGTCGGAAGGTATTCAGCCACGGATCGTGTACATCAATTCACAAGACTCCTACGACGAACTGCTGGCGGACAACAGACTGGATCGGAGGACTCTAATGGTCTTTGCGCCGGGGTTGGCTCGATGTCAATCTGGCTGGAAGGGCCTGGCCAACTTTTCGTATATTCCATCACTCTTGCGACTTGCGCAAATGTTGCACAAACGGGAGGGCGTGCCTCGACTTTGCCTGGTCACCAACGGCGCGGCCGGATTGGGTGGCGACCAGCAACTTGATTTGGGCCAAGCAATTCTGCACGGCATGTCGCGCGTCATCCGCAACGAGTGTCCCCAAGTTCCCTTGACGGTCATCGATCTGAGTGCATCGATCGCGCCGGGTGAAGTCGAAGCACTTGTGAGCGAGTTGCTGCATACACGCCGCGATCAGGACGAATCGGAGATCGCCCTTCGCGGCGAGGAACGCTATGTGAGGCAGTTGTTTCCCGTGGATCGAGATTCCGCCGAACTCGCCGCGACATCGGAAGAAGCCGGTTACGGGGGTGATTACCGAGCCGACGTGAGCGATCTTGGCATGCTCGACAAGATCGTCTTTCGTCGGCAATCGCTCAACGAACCGGGAGAGGATGAAGTGGAGATCGCTGTCCAGGCGGCGGGCTTGAATTTCAAGGACTTGATGAATGCCATGGGCTTGCTGTCGGACGGTGCCGTTTCGGGTGGCATGGCAGGGTCTCGTCTTGGCTTGGAGGTGGCGGGCCGCGTCCTCCGCACAGGTCGTTTGGTCGGGCACGTTCAGTCTGGCGACGACGTGATTGCTCGCGTGGGCGATGGCTTTAGCGGACGCGTGACCGCGCCGGGGCATTGTGTGGTCCGTCGGCCCGAACGACTGACGGCACTACAGGCTGCTGCCTTCCCCGCCGTTTACATCACGGCTTGGTACTCGCTGTGTTATCTGGCACGCATGGCCGCTGGTGAAACCGTGTTGATTCATTCCGCGGCCGGTGGCGTCGGTGGCGCGGCGATTCAGTTGGCCCACCGGGCCGGTGCGACAGTGATCGCTACGGCGGGTACGAAGGAGAAGCGCGAGTTCCTCCGCGAAATGGGTGTCGAGCACGTCTTCGATTCGCGATCACTCGACTTTTACAACGACGTCATGGAGGTGACAGGCGGGCGCGGTGTCGATATCGTGCTGAATTCTCTGACAGGTCGCTTCATCACGCAGAGCCTCAAATGCCTGGCCCCGTTTGGACGCTTCATCGAACTCGGCAAATCGGACATTTATCGCAACAGCAAGCTAAGTCTTGAGCGGTTGGGACAAAACATCGCCTTCTTCGTAGTCGATGTCGATCGTCTCGCCGCGCAAAAGCCCGATTTGCATCGGCTCGTGATGACCGAAGTCGTCGCCTTTTTCGAGCGCGGCGAGTTGCAACCGCACCAAATTACAGAATTCCCCGTTTCTAAACTTCCGCAAGCCATGAAGTTTATGGCGCGGGCGGCCTACCGCGGCAAGATCGTCTTGAATATGGAGGACGACTCGGTCGCGGCGTTGCCTCCGCGTCATGCGACCTTCCGCCCCGATCGCAGTTACTTGATTACTGGCGGTGCCAGCGGTTTCGGACTGGAAATCGCTCGCTGGATGGCAGATCGCGGCGCTCGCCATTTGATTTTGGTTAGCCGCAATGGCCCCAAGAGTGATGCAGATCGGGCCGCTGTCGAGATGATTAGGTCTCACGGCGTCCACGTCCTGCTGGCTCAAGCGGATGTCGCTGATCGAGGTGACATCGACCGACTCATCGAAGTCATCAAACGCGATATGCCGCCTTTGGCTGGAGTCGTCCACGGTGCCGCCGTACTCGACGATGCCTCGATTCCGACGATGGACATGGAGCGATTCGAGCGTGTGTTCAATCCCAAAGCCCAGGGCGCTTGGAATCTACATGAGGCGACTGTGGACGCCGAAGCAGACCTGGATTTCTTCCTAATGCTCTCCTCGATCTCGGCCGTCTTCGGCATCATCGGCCAGGTGAACTACGTCGCCGCCAACTTCTTCCAGGACGCGCTGGCTCAATACCGTCGACAACAAGGCCTCTGCGCCACCTCAGTCAATCTCGGACTTCTGGGACAGTTTGCCGGCATGTCCAAGAGTGAGAATGATGACCGAGACGTCGGCGCGTTACTGGAAAGTCAGGGTATGCTCGTGATGCCGCTGACCGACGTGCTGGCCAAATTAGAAGCGGCGTTGATTCAGCAGCCGGTCCAGAGGATGACAGCGCGATTCGACTGGGCTCGATTTCGCACTGCCTATCCGCACCTGGCCCGCGACTCACGTTTCATCGAATTGATGAGCGATGCAGCCTTGGCCCGAGGCAGTCGTCCAAGGGCATCCGGCCTACGCGCGGCCCTGGCTGAGTTGGAGCTTGAACAGCAGCGCGAGCGTCTAGAGCAAGAGTTGACTGCATCCCTGGCACGCATTTTGGACGCGAAGCCAGAGAAACTCGACGTCGCCGTGTCCATCGACGTCCTCGGGTTGGATTCGCTGATGCTCACAGAAATGCAGATTTGGATCGCGCGATCGCTCGGAATTAACTTGCCATTGATCAAGTTGCTCAAAGGGCCGAGCATCGCGACACTGGCTGCGGATCTGCTAGTTCAGTTGGTCAATGCCGGCACCGCGGAGGAGGCAACCGTGGATGATTCCGCGCAAAGCGCCGCGAAATTTACGTTGGCGGACGTGGACGGTGTGCATGTATTGAACCCGTGGCTAATTCGTGGATGTAGCCGCGCCGACGCACCGTTGCGGCTGATTTGCTTTCACTCGATGGGCGTCGGTGCGTCGCTCTTCACGAATTTCTTGCTCGTTCCGCCGGACGGTTACGACATCCTTGCCGTGCAGACGCCCGGACGAGAGAACCGAATGACGGAGCCAGTGTTAGAAAGCGTCGATCAACTGGTTGATAAACTAATACCGCACCTGCTCCCAATCTTGGATCGTCCCGTGGTGATCTGGGGACACAGTTACGGCGGCATCGTGGCCAGCGAGGTCATTCGTCGTCTGCGTGAGAGTCATCAACGGGAACCGGTGCATTTCATGGTGACCGGCACGGTGGCACCTCATCTGATCCACTTGTGGCAGAAGCGCGAAGTGATGCTCAAGGCCATGGTTGCCGACAACAGCCCGGAATACTTGATCTCGTTGTCCCGCTATGTGGATGACCCGGAATTCCTGAAGGCGATCATACCGCTCATGCGGCGCGATTGGCCGCTGATGAAGAACTATCGCTTTCAGCCGGTTTCACCGCTGGATTGTCCGATTACGGCCTTTGCGGCCCGGCAAGACGACATGGTGTATACGGACGAGATCCGCGAGTGGTCTCGTCATACCGTCGGCGGCTTTGAACTGATCGAGGTCGATGGCGACCATTGGTTCCTGAATCGCAACCGCGAACTGATCACCGCGACCTTGCAGGACATCGCGGCCGGATGCTTGCCAACGGCAGTCGAACACCTCGATCGGTCGGCAATTAGGTAGACAACCGGCAATCGGCTAGAATCCAGCCTAATGGTCACCAAATTCTTCACTTGTCCGAACGGCCACCAATGGCGAGATGCCCGCGATCTTAAGC
The DNA here is from genome assembly GCA_027622275.1 of Planctomycetota bacterium. Lineage (GTDB taxonomy): Bacteria > Planctomycetota > Planctomycetia > Pirellulales > Pirellulaceae. The sequence continues at coordinate 12,860 of JAQBZB010000109.1, forward strand.
ATTGTCCGATTTGCGGTGCTGAAGCCGAGACGGTTGGTAACGGCAACTCGCATCTTGAGTCGACGGGAGCCGGTCCAACCGGACCGGGCAACGAGGCGTCCAGGGAATCGACGCTTTCCCGATTCGGCCGCTACAAGGTTATCGAGGAGTTAGGCCGCGGCGGCATGGGGATCGTCTATCGGGCCTTCGATCCGGTTCACGGACGCCAAGTCGCGCTGAAGACGCTGCCGAATGTTGATCCCGCTCTGTTGGCACGATTCAAACACGAATTTCGCACTCTAGCCGACACGGATCATCCAAATGTCGTGAAATTCTTCGAATTGACGTCGGACGGTGAGACCTGGTTTTTCACGATGGAACTCATCGAAGGCGTCGATCTGCTGAACTATGTCCGACACGGCCTGGCCCGTCCGTCCGCCGAAACCACGCACCAGGCTACCGTCGAAAGTGAGGCGTCGCCGTACATTACTGCGGAATTCAATCCATTCAAACTGTCCGAAGAACAGGTACAACGGATTCGCGAAGGATTGGCGCAACTGGCCGGCGCGATTGCTGCGCTGCACGCAAGCGGGATTGTACACCGTGACATCAAGCCGACTAACGTGATCGTGACGCCCGGTGGCCGAGTTGTGTTGCTCGATTTTGGTTTGGTTGTCGAAACCGATGAATCAGGCATCCACCAAAGTCTCCATCGGCAGCTCATGGGCACGGCGGCGTACATGTCGCCCGAACAAGCGGCTTGCGATCCGGTCTCTCCTGCGAGCGATTGGTATTCCGTCGGCGTGATGCTCTACCAGGCGCTGACCGGCCGACTGCCGTTCTCGGGCAAAGTCCTCGAAATCCTGGTCAATAAGCAGAAGCAGGATCCAGTGCCGCCATGCGAGATCGAGTCGTCCGTCTCCCAGGACTTGAACGATTTATGCATGAAGTTGTTGTCCCGACATCCTGAAGACCGCCCCGCTGCGGAAGCGATCTTGCAGAGTTTGGGTACACAAGCCCGACAAAGCACTCCAGCAAGTGTACTTCCGTCGGATGAAGTCGCGCTCGTCGGCCGCGAAAGTCACTTACAGGCGCTGCATCAGACATGGCAAGCGGTACGCAATGGTCAAGCGAAGTGCGTGTTTGTCGACGGTAGATCCGGGAATGGCAAGAGTGCGTTGGTCGAAGCCTTTGTCGAGCAGGCGATTAGCCAAGGTGCGGTGGCTTTGAAGGGACGCTGCTACGAGATGGAATCGGTTCCCTTCAAGGCGATCGACAGTTTGGTCGATTCGCTGGTCGAACATCTCCGGCGCATGTCGCGCGCGGAAGCCGAAGCGCTGATGCCGCGCGACATCCACGCGCTGGCCCGGTTATTCCCTGTGATCGGCCAGGTTGACGCCGTCGCCAGTCTGCCGCGGCGGCAAATCGAAGCTGCGGACCAACAGGAGTTGAATCGACGTGCCATCGGTGCCTTGCGCGAACTCCTTGCGAGAATGGGAGACCGCTGTCCGCTGGTAGTGTACATCGACGATTTGCAGTGGGGAGACGAGGACAGCGCGGCGATGTTGATAGATCTGCTGCAACCTCCCGACCCACCCGTGCTGCTCTTTCTGGGAACCTCCCGTAGCGAAGACGCGGACACCAGCCCGTTCCTGCAGTCCTTTCGGCTGATTCAGCGCCAGCGGGAGCTGCCGCTCGAATCGCTGCAGATCGAAGTTACGCCGCTGGAACATACGGACGCCGTCAAGCTGGCGTTGGCGATGCTCCATCGCAATGACGCCGACGCGCAACGTAACGCCGAATTGGTCGCGCAGGAAGCAGCCGGCAACCCGTTCTTTGTTTCCGAATTGGTTACTCATCTGCAGTTAAACGAGGGACGTGTCTCCAACACGGCGACAGAACCGATGGGCTTAGTCGACATGATTTGGTCGCGCGTCCAGCGACTCCCAGACGAATCCCAACGCTTGCTCGCCGTGGTGGCGATTGGCGGGCAGCCTCTGCCGTTGGACCAGGCCATGCGTATCGCCGATGTGGGACAATTGGCCATCGGATCGTTGCGTACCGGACATTTCATCCGGACGCAGGGCCTGGCGGCGTCCTCCAAAATCGAAACTTATCACGATCGCGTTCGCGAGTCGGTCACCGCACGCTTGGACCTCACGACGAAGCAGCAGCACCACCTGCGTATCGCGGAGGATTACGAAAGACAACTGGCGGTCGACTCCGACGAGATATTAGACCGATTGGACGAGTACCGCACACACGGAGCCGGAGATCTCGACGACACAATTGAGGTCGTTCCGATGTGGTACGAGATTGCATTTCATTTTGACGCAGCTGGCAGACCTGATTTGGCGTTTTCTTACGCCTGGGCAACCGCTGAAAAAGCCCGCACCCAGTTTTCACTGGATGTCGCCGAGCAACAATTCCGGATTGCGGAACGTGGCGTCGATGGTCACGGTGAGCGAGTCAAGCGTCGGGTTGCCGAAGGCCTTGGCGACGTACTGATGCTGCGCGGCAATTACGATCAAGCCCGAGTGCGGTTTGATCGGGCACTGGTACTGGCGGCCGACTCCGAGGCGTTGATCGAGGCTAAGCTCGGTGAACTTGCGTTCAAACAAGGCCACATGGAACGGGCAATCGAAGTCTTCGAGCGAGTTCTTGATCTGCTCGGGCACGACGTGCCCCGGGGGCAATTCGCGATCTGTCTTCGTTTGTCGCGGGAAGCGACGGTACAAGTCCTTCACTCCTTGTTTCCAGGGTTACTCGTCGCCCGTAAAAAACTGGAAGATGCAGAGAGACAGCTCCTTATCATTCGGCTCCACAATCGCTTGGCATACGCCTACTTTTTCGAACGGGGTCAGTTTTTGTGCCTGTGGACTCACCTGCGCGGTATGAATCTGGCCGAGCGTTTTCCGCCCACGCTGGAGTTGGCTCATACGTATTCGAGTCACGCCCCCGTCATGGGCCTGGTTGCCTTTTTCAGTCGTGGTATCAGATATGCCGAGAAGTCGCTGGCGATGTACACATCTTTGGGCGACCTGTGGGGGCAGGGTCTGGCCCTCAGTTTTAATGGCATCGTTCTGTACGCGGCATCACGTTTTGAAGAGTGCATTGAAAAGTGTCAGGGGGCCATCAAGGTGCTGGAGCGAGCGGGCGACCTTTGGGAAGTCAACGCCGCCCGCGTACATACGGCCTTTTGCTTGTTCAGACGCGGTGATCTGGCGGCGAGTGCGGAGTTAGCCAAGAGGATTCATTTCTCGGGCGTGGAGCTTGGCGATGCCAAGGCCTCCGGGTTCAGTTTGGATGTCTGGGCATGGTCAACCGGAGGCCAAGTGCCTGCCGAGGTTCTTCAAGCCGAGTTGCAACGCCCTCGCGAAGATGTTCAGGTGAGCGCCCAGGTGCTGATGGCCGAAGGAGTGCGGCTCTTCATGCTGGATCGCGCGGAGGAAGCAGCGGATGTCTTTCAGCAGGGGCATCAACTCGCCGAAACAGCGGGCCTCAAAAACGCCTATGTCCTTCCCCACCGCCCGTGGCTCGCTTCCGCGTTACGTCGACAAGCCGAGAAGACATCCAGTGAGGACGCTCAACGTCGAACTGCGATTCTTAAGCGAGCAGACAAAGTGGCGAGGAAGGCGGTGCATGTTGCACGCAAGTTTCAAAACGAGTTGCCCCACGCGTTGCGCGAAGCCGGCCTCATTAGTGCGATGCGGGGCTCCGTCCGCCGGGCGCGCACGTATCTCGACGAAAGCCTGGACGTGGCCCAACGCCAAAACGCCAAGTTCGAGCATGCGCAGACGCTGTTGGCACGGGGTTCGGTAGGATTGACTCTCGACTGGCCAGCGGCGGCGGAAGAGGCTGCTGCGGCCCGGCACGCTCTGGTTGAGATGGGAGCGGACTTTGCGCTGGAGTATTTTGCGGCGCCCGAATGAGAGTACAAATGATTAGAACGCATTTCAAAACCGGGAGGGCGAGGCTCCCGCCGAGCCGAGACTCCGCAAACATAGGCTCAGCAGGAGCTTCGCCCTCCCGAAATCCCGGTTTTGAAATATGCTCTAATTGAACAGACCGCCACAAATTCCCTAGCAGCGGGGCACCTACATACCTATGGCAACGGATCCTTCTCAACCACCGACGGACGCGGTCGTTGATGGTAATGGCTCGCAGGACCGCAGGGTGATCGGCGGTCGCTATCAGGTATTGCGCCAACTAAAAAGGGGGCCGGACACGGAGGCCTTTCTCGCGTCCGATCTCTCTGCCCACACATCGGTCGTGGTGAAGACAGCGCTGGCTTCATCATTCTCCGCTTCGGCGCGAATGCGGCTCGAACACGAGGCGGACGTGCTGTCTCGGGTCGGCAACGGGGTGTTCGCGCCCTTGCTCGATTGTGGAGCCGAGGACGGCCTGGTCTACCTGGTCATGCCGTTTGTCCCAGGAATCACCTTGCAGCAGCGGTTGCAACAGGGTCGGCTGCCTGTGGCGGACGCGATCACGGTGGGACGCGCGCTGTTGACCGCGCTGAGCGAAGCACACGCCCACGACGTGCTGCACCGCGACGTCAAACCTGCCAATGTGATCGTGAATGAAGGAACGCCCCTCCGCGAGGCCACGCTCATCGATTTCGGCCTGGCGCGGAGCGCTCGCCTGGACGCGAGTATTCGGGATCAATCGGTTGGGACCGCACAATATCTGTCGCCCGAGGGAGCGGGTCTGCTGGACCAGGAGGTCTCTGCGTGTTCGGATCTGTACTCGGTAGGAATCGTACTCTTCGAGTGCCTTGCTGGCCGGCCACCGTTTGACGGAAAAAGCGTTGGCGAAGTCTTGCGTCAGCACATGACGGTTCAACCTCCCGAACTGCGGGGCCTTGGCTTGTCGGTGCCGCGCGTGTTGGATGAAGTCATTCAGCGATTGTTGCGCAAGGATCCACGCGACCGTTACCAATCGGCCGATGCTGTGATTGCCGACCTCGCGGCGATCGCGGAGGCATTGCAACGAGGCGAGTCGGAGCCGGCGATCGTGGTCGGGTTGCACGATCGGCGGCAGACGCTGACGGAACCGGCGTTCGTTGGCCGCGATCAGGAATTGGCGGCCCTCCATACGCAGCTAGAACGGGTGCAAGCCGGTCAAGGTGGCCTCGTGCTGCTGGAAGCCGAATCTGGCGGAGGAAAGAGTCGCTTGCTTCAGGAATTCGCGCAACGCGGCGCGCAACAAGGGACTTGGATCTTGCGCGGGCAGGGCTTGGACCAAGCCGCCCAACGTCCGTTCCAACTCCTGACGGGAGTGGCAGAAGGCTTGGTCACGACAGCCCATTTGGAGCCGGATGTCGAGGAGCGTATCCGAATCGGGTTGGGAGATCACCAGGAAGCAGCCTGTTCCGCATTGCCAGAGTTGGCGAAGCTCTTCGGTTCCGGTGCGACAAGCCAATTGGGCCCCGAGGAACATGGTGAAACACGTAGCGTTCAAGCGTTGACCGCCCTGCTGGATGCCCTTGGAGCGGCCAGCCGGCCCGCGCTGGTGCTGCTGGATGACTGCCAATGGGCCGACCAGTTGACGTTCAGGGTTTTGAGCAACTGGCAACGGCGACCTGAAAACGCCGAGCGGGCGGTGCTGGTGGTCGCTGCCTTTCGGTCGGAGGAAGTCCCGCCGGACCATCCGCTGCGCGCCCTGGAGTCCGCGGCTCATTTGAAGCTTCCTGCATTCCCGACTTCCAACGTGCGCAAGCTGGTCGAATCAATGGCCGGGAAGCTGCCGGACGAGGCGGTCAACGTGATCGAGCGTTTGGCAGAGGGCAGCCCGTTCATGGCCGCAGCGGCAGTGCGGGGGCTGGTGGAATCGGGTGCGCTGGTGCCCTTGCTGGGCACCGAGTCCGTCCCGACGAAGGAAGAGACAGGGGCGTGGCGCGTGGAACCGTCTGCCATGGCCGATGTGCAGTCCTCACGGCACGCCGCCGCATTCCTCGTGCGACGCATCGAACTGCTGCCGGAGACCACTATCAAGTTGCTCTCGGTGGGTGCGGTGCTGGGTAAAGAGTTTGATTTATTCACCGCGTCAAAGCTGGCCCGGCAGACTTCGGCGCACGCCATTGCCGCGCTTCGCGAGGCCCAGCAGCGGCACATCGTCTGGTCCAATCAAACGGATGAACGATGCGCGTTCGTTCACGACAAACTCCGTGAAACCTTGCTCGCACGTCTGCCTGAGAACGAGCGAAGTGAATTGCATCTGCGCGCCGCACTCCATCTCGCGGTCGAAGCTCCAGACCGCGTTTACGATCTGGCCTATCACTTTGACGCGGCCGGAAAAAGCGCAAGGGCATTGCCTTTTGCTCTGGCGGCCGCGGAGAAGGCCCGAGCCCAACATGCGTTGGAGCTTGCCGAACAGCAATATCGCATCGCCAAACGCGGCGTTTCGGACGCGGACGAAGCAACTCGGTATCGTATCGCCGAAGGGCTGGGCGACGTGCTCATGTTGCGTGGTCTCTACCCGGCGGCAGCCCAAATGTTTGAAGCGGCCAGTTTTCTGGCAAAAGACAATCTGACGCGTGCCAAGATCGAAGGAAGGCTTGGCGAACTCGCCTTCAAGCAAGGCGACATGCAAATGGCAATCGAGGCAAATGAGCGCGCCCTTGAGTTGCTCGGCCATAAGGTGCCGCAATGGTCTGGTGTGTTTTTGACGCAACTCATTTGGGAAGCGATTGTCCAGGTACTCCACTCGTTGCTGCCCGCTCACTTTTTGGCCCGCAAGAAGCTGGTAGAAGCCGACCAGCAACTCCTCGTAATTCGCCTGCACAATCGCTTGACCTACGCCTATTGGTTTGGGCGCGATAAGATATCTTGCCTCTGGACTCACTTACGCGGAATGAACTTGGCCGAGCGTTATCCTCCCACGCCGGAACTCGCTCAGGCCTATTCGATTCATGCCCCGGTCATGAGCCTCCTGGCCTACTTTAGCCGTGGCATTGTCTATGCGCAGAAGTCGCTGGCTATTTACAAGTCATCTGACGATCTCTGGGGACAAGGGCAGTCGCTGCATTTCTACGGCGTCGTTTTCTATGCCGCATCACGGTTCGACGAATGTGTCGAGAAATGCCGCGAAGCGGTTCGATTGCTGGAACGAACGGGTGACTATTGGGAGGTGAACATCGCCCGTTATCACATCGGTGCCAGCCTCTATCGGCTGGGCGACCTCGCTGGAGCCGAGACAGAAGCCAAGCGAATTTATCAATCAGCGATTGAAATTGGTGATATCGGAGCTTTGGGATATAGCCTCGAAGTGTGGGCGCGTGCAACAGGCGACGTCCCGCAGGATATTCTGCAGACAGAGGTCGACCGTTCGCGCAAGGATGTGCAGGTAACCGCCCAGGTGAAGCTGGCCCACGGCGTGCGGCTTTTCATGCTGGATCGTGTTAAGGAAGCCGCCGACGTCTTCGAAAAAGCCGATCAGGAGGCGGTCGCAGCTGGCGTACGAAACGCCTGGGTCTTTCCCCTGCTGCCGTGGTTGGCGTCGGCATTGCGACGGCAGGTCGAGATGGTTTCAAATTGGAGTCCAGAAAGCCGAATTACGCTGCTGAAGCGAACAAACAAGGCGGCCAAACGCGCGCTGCGCGTTGCCCGCAAGTTTCAAAACGAACTGCCCCACGCACTGCGTGAAGCCGGACTCGTTGCCGCGATGCAAGGCTCGATCCGCAAGTCGCGCCAGCACCTGGACGAGAGCTTGGCGGTGGCGGAGCGGCAGGGCGCACGTTTTGAACACGCCCAGACGCTGCTGGCGCGAGGGCGCGTTGGCCTGGAAGTCGACTGGCCAGGGTCGGCGGAAGATGTGGCGACGGCCCGCCAGGCTCTGCGTTCGCTGGGCGCGGACTTTGCACTCGACGAAGCACACGCGGCGGAGACCGCGCCCGCCAAAACCGCCACGCTGTCTCTGGTCGATCGTTTCGACAAAGTGCTTGAAGCCGGTCGCCGCATCGCCTCGGCCCTGTCGCGAGAGACTGTCTTCAAGGAAGTGCGAGAAGCGGCGGATTTGCTCTTGCGCGGCGAGCGTTGCCTGCTGCTCAAACTTCAAGGTGACGATGCCACCGCAGACCTCACCTTGGTCTCCGGTGAGATGGAAGCGGAATACAGCCACGACATGGCCGACCGCGCTCTCGCCACCCGCCAGGTCATCGTCCTGACGGAAAAAGGCCGGGCCGAAGAGGAAGAGGCGTTGCTCTCGGGCGTTCGGTCGGCTTTGTGTGCGCCGGTGTTCGTCCGCGGTGAACCCGCTGGCTGCTTCTACGTCGATCATCGCAATGTCAGCGGCCTGTTCGGCGAGGACGAGAAACGCCTGGCCGAGTTCATTGCGACGATTGCCGGCGCGGCCCTCGAGAACGCCGAAGGATTCGCGGAACTGCAGCGTTTGAATGCGACGTTGGAGCAACGCGTCGCCGACCGCACCGCCGCCGCCGAATCCCGCGCACGCGAACTCGCCGTTTCCAACGCCGAACTGGAACGCACCGCCGCCGAACTGCGCCGCAGCGAAGACGAACTGCGTCTGGCCAAGGAAAGTGCCGAGCAGGCCAACCGGGCCAAGAGCGATTTCCTGGCCAACATGAGCCATGAGATCCGCACCCCCATGAACGGCATCATCGGCATGGCGGAACTGGCCCTGCAAACCAAGCTGACGTATCAGCAGAGCGAGTATCTGAACATTGTGATGCAATCGGCCGACTCGCTGTTAAGGCTGCTCAACGACATCCTCGACTTCTCCAAGATCGAAGCCGGAAAACTCGAATTGGAGACCATTGACTTTCCGCTGCGCGACAGCCTGGGCGATGCCATGCATACTTTCGGGTTGCGAGCGGCGGAAAAGGGCGTGGAGTTAAACTACCTTGTACCGCCGGATGTGCCGGACACGCTCGTTGGCGATCCTGGGCGACTCCGGCAGATCATCGTCAATCTGGTCGGCAACGCACTCAAATTCACCGAGCAGGGCGAAATCGTCGTTGCCGTTACTGTCGAAGCGCTCGAGGAATCTCACGTCGATTTGCACTTCATGGTCAGTGACACCGGCGTTGGGATTCCCGCCGAAAAGTTGCAGAAGATCTTCGAGGCTTTCGGCCAGGCCGACAGTTCGACCACGCGCCGGTACGGTGGCACGGGGCTGGGACTCAACATCTCGAGACAACTCGTCAGTCTGATGAACGGACAACTGTGGGTCGAAAGCGAGGTCGGCGAGGGGAGCGAGTTCCATTTCACGGTCCGTTTCGGTATTGCCAAAGGTGCCCCGCGGCATGCCTGGTTCAAAATTGAAGAACTGGTCGACATGCCGGTGCTCGTGGTGGTTGATAACAACACCAACCGGCGCATCCTCCAGGATGTACTCGTCAACTGGGGCATGCAGCCCAGCGTAGCTGTCGACGGACCCGCCGCGCTGGCTCAATTGGATCAAGCCGCCACTCGCGGCAATCCGTTCCGATTGGTCCTGCTGGACATGATGATGCCGGAAATGGACGGCTTCATGGTTGCCCAGCGAGTTCGGCAAAACCCGCGTCTCCATGACTGCACGTTCATCATGCTGTCATCGGCCGGGCTGACCGATAACACGGCCCGTTGCGAGGAGTTGGGAATTGCCCATTGCCTGATCAAACCGGTCAAGCAATCCAACTTGCGTGACACGATCCTGCGAGTCCTGAGTGCGCGGAAAGAACCGGGCCGCCCGGCCGGTCCCGCCCCGGCGCGGGTTGCTGAATCCCGGCGATCGCTCCGCATCCTGCTCGCCGAGGATGGGCTGGTCAATCAAAAGGTCGCCTGCGGGTTGCTTGGGTCGCGGGGACACCAGGTGGTGGTGGCAAACAATGGCCGCGAAGCCGTCGAGGCGCTCGAGCGCGAGGCGTTCGATCTCGTGCTGATGGACGTGCAGATGCCGGAGATGGACGGCTTCGAGGCGACTGCAGCGATTCGCCAAAAGGAACAAACCACCGGCAACCACATCCAGATCGTCGCCATGACGGCACATGCCCTCAAAGGCGACCGCGAGCGGTGCCTGAAGGCGGGGATGGATGCCTATCTTTCCAAGCCAATCCAGCCCAAAATCTTGTATGCAATGATCGAAGGCATCGCGGCCTCCGTGCCGGTTGACAACGACGTGCCGGTCGAATCCGCGCCGGCCGCATCGATCTTGGACTGGGATGCCGCCTTGGAGCGGATCGGCGGAAGCGAGGAGCTGTTAAGAGAGGTGGTGGCGCTGTTTTTCACGGAAACCGACAAGCTCGTGCCGGCGCTTCGCGAAGCCATCGGTCGGCAGGACATGGCCGAAGTCCGGCGTTTGGCCCACACGATCAAGGGCGCGGTGTCTCACTTTGCCGCCGAGCCCGCCGAGGCGGCGGCAGAACGCGTGGAATTCATGGGCCGGGACGACGACCTGACCGGCGTGGACGAAGCCTATGCATTGCTCGAGAGCGAGGTCGAACGACTCAAGCAAGCTTTGACGAACATTGCGAAAAACTGAAGTGGTCCAGGAGCTGTACTGAAGAGCATGGAATGACGTTCCTGGCTCGACCGATAGAATGGTGTGTGCGAGGAAACATCCATGAGTACGTTGGTGCGCGGAAACGTCTGATGAGAGCTGCAATGTTGCTGCAAGCGTGGCCGCCCGTCACTTTAAGCGATCAAGTGGGAACGACGTAACCGGACACGTAACCGAAGGAACCGTGACGTAACTCGCTTCGATCTGGTACACTCTCTCGGGAAGGGGCATTTTAGCGGCGGAACACGGCTTGTTGGTCTACGTCGGGCGCTTGCCGAATACCAAAGTCACACGATCACTCACGGAAGGCCTGCGACCCATGTCCTCATCCGATGATTTTGGCGGCCGACAGGGCCGTTCTTTTAACGCCGACGACGTCCCTTGGGATCAGATTGGCAAGGGGATTCAACTAGCACTAATCGGACTCACCGTCGTCGTCGTGCTGTTGGTTGGCTGGTCGATGTTTTATCGCGTCGAGGCGAGCGACGAAGGCGTGGTACTTAGGTTTGGCAAGCAGGTGGCCACGGTTCCTCCAGGCCTTCACATGAAAATGCCGTGGCCGATCGATACGGTCTACCAGGTTCCCGTACAGCGCATCCAGTCCCTGGAGTTTGGTTTTGAAACGTCGCAGGCGGGTCGCAAGACGCTCTACGCCCCGAAGACGAGCGACGACCTTGCAGTCGCTGAGATGCTAACTGGGGATCTGAATCTGGGACACGTCGAATGGATCGTGCAGTATCGCATCAAGGATCCGATGGAGTTTCTTTTCAAAGTCGGCAGCACGGAGAAGATCGACCTAACGAGCTTGCCCAGCGGGACAGTCTCCGACGTGAACGCGGCGGTGCCAGACACGATTAGCGATGTTTCCGAGTCCGTGATGCGAAAACTAGTGGGTGATTCGAGTATCGACTACGTGCTGACGATCGGCCGAGAACAGCTTGCCAAGCAGGCACAGGAGCTGATCCAGGAGGAACTGGACAACTTCGAGGCGGGGGTGGATATCATCACCGTCAAGCTGCAGACGACTTCACCGCCTACGGAACAGGTTCAGGATGCCTTTCAAGAGGTCGACCGTGCTAGGCAGAAGAAAGAACAGGTGGTCAATGAAGCGCTGGGTGAGCGGAACAGCAAGATCCCGGCTGCCCGCGGAGCGAAGGATAAGGCGATCGCCGAGGCCGAGGGATATCAGAATCGTGTCGTACTCGAAACGACCGGACAGGTTAGTGCATTTCTCGCCCAGTTGGCCGAGTACGAGAAGGCACCCGATGTGACCCGTAAACGGCTCTATCTCGAGGCTATGGAAGAAATCCTCTCCCAGGCAGGAAGCAAGACAATCATTGACGAGTCAATACGCGGTGTGCTGCCGCTACTGAATCTCGATCAGGGTACTCCGATACCTAGCGTTGAGAGAGGAGGTGTACGATGAAGACAAGAATTGCCGCCACCGTTCTCGTGATCCTCGGCATCGCCGCCATCGTGCTGTACTCGAGCGCCTACATTGTTGAGGAAGGGAAGCAGGTTATCGTGACACAGTTCGGTAAGCCTGTCGACGACGTTCAAGACGCGGGATTGCACTTCAAAACCCCTTTCATTCAGGAAGCATACTACCTGGAAAAACGACTGCTTCCTTGGGACGGCGCGCCGGAGAGCATGCAAACCAAGGACAAGAAACGGATCGACATCGACGTCTGGGCACGCTGGCACATCATCCATCCGATGACTTTTTTCGTGAAGGTCCGGAATGAAGCACGCGGACAAAAAATCCTTGACGATCTGGTTGATTCGGCGGTGCGGGACGTGGTCGCACGCCATAACCTGATCGATGTCGTCCGCAAGTCCAACGATGAACTCATCTACGAGACCGAAGAACTGGAACGCACCGAAGCCGATCCGGTTATGGGAAACGGGCGTGATGACGTCGAAGATGAAATCCTCCGCGGCGTCGATCTGAAAGAATACGGGATGGAACTGGTTAAGGTCCGTATCAAACGAGTCAATTATGTGGCCTCGGTCCGCGCGACCGTCTACGAGCGCATGATCTCGGAACGATTGCGGATCGCGAGGTTGTACGATTCGGAGGCCCAAGAGGAGAAGAACCGCATCCTTGGTCAAACGACGAAGGAACTGGACCAAATCGAAGGCGAAATGGAGCAGAAGGACGCGGAGATTCGCGGCGAGGCCAATGCGCAGGTAATCCAGATGACCGCCGAGGCCTATGGCCAGTCTCCTGACTTCTACGAGTTTTTGCGGCGGCTGGAAGTCTTGAAGACAACACTCGACCGAGATACACGCTTGATTTTGTCCACGGAAAGCGATTTGTTTCGGATGCTCAAGGAACCGGGCCAGCCGATGTCGGCACCTGTGTTGTCTCCACGAACCAGCCCGTGACGAGTCGACGATCTTGAAAGAATCCGGCCTTGACTGACCGGAGAAGACACGCAATGTCGCAATACGCCAACGAGATCGTCGCGTCGGATGACTTGGGGGCTCAGACGCAGCTTGACCGCCAGTGCGAGGGTCGGCAATACGGAGCGATGCGACGACTAAGGCAACTCCTAGAAAATAATCTACCGGTTGTGAGAGAACCGGACGCTAGCGCGTGTCGGCTGATGAGATCAGCCACTGGGCGCTAGCCCACGGTTCTCGGGTATGCCAATCGCCGGGAGTTGCCTAATAGCGGAGGATCAGATCAGCCGTTAGCCGGTTGTCCATCACACCCCGTCGCCCGGAGATTGGGAACTCGAACGCGACGCCCGCTTCCACCAGATCGGTCGGCTTCAACTTCAATCCAATCGCCGAAGTTACGATGTCTTGGCCCGCCACGCCGGTCGAGCCAAAGTTGAACACGTCGCCCCCTTCAAGTCCCGGAATGCCCCCCTTGCCCGATCGCATCCAGTGGAACCAGTTGAACTCCGTGAACACATAGACACGGCGCGGCAGTTGATAGTCGAAGTGGTTCGACCAGTACCACATCTGGCTTCCCGCCGATCCATCGACCGGCAGCCGGAAACCCGATCCGCTGATCCATTGCACGTGGTCCGACATGCGGGCCGCGCCGGTGAGAAAGAGGTGAAACTCGCCGTCGCCCTGGCCCTGCAGCGTGCGGTGGCTCCCGACTGGCAACTCGTACGCCAAGCCGCCGCTCAGCAGCCGCTGGTTGCACACGTCGGAGTACAGATTGTATTTCAGCCCGGCCATGATGTCGGCCCAGCCGTCGTCGATCAACGGATGCGAAGAGGTGATGAACCAGGCCTTGGTAGCAATGATCGAGAGCCGCTCGTTCAAGGCGGCTCGAAGTTGCACGGCGTAAAGCTGCAGCGAGCCGCCGCCGGCCGGCAGCGGCACCGTGTGATGGAAGAAGATGGCCCGCGCTTCGGTCAGCGTCCGCGGATCTTCAAAGAAGACGGGGTTCGTCATAGGGCTGATAAAGTTGTGGAAGTCCGGCTCGCTGTGGGCGAGCACACCGGTCAACCCCGCCAACACGCTCCCGCCGCCGCAGTTGCACGCGGAGCCCCCCTGACAGTTGCAGCCTGACGACGCGTCGCTGGCCTCGGCTTCCAATTCATTGAGCAATTGATTGGACGTCAATCCGTAGAGCTGATCGGGTGCTTCTGCCGGCGATTCGAGGGCCGCGAAGGTTAGCACCGGATCGACAATCGCATCCGAGACGGACAGCACACCGTTGGCGGAGGCGACTCTCGCGCTGCCGACAACCAGCAGACCGGAGAGGACGCACAGGAGGGCTGCTGGCGCTGGCAGGGACTTACGCATGGCGGGCTTTCCGAAAGTTTTGATTGGCAGCGAGTAATCCCTCGCTGCCCGACGAAACGATAAACGGCTATCTATCGGTTTCGGTCGCCTTTCGCACTCACTTCACAGATGCAACTCGAGGCAGGATGACTCCTGCAATTGTTACGGCAGTGCCAGGAGGGAATGTCGCCCTAGTGCTCAGAGCTTTTCGCCAGCTCACCCAAGAGTCGTAGCACCTTACGGTGGGGGTGTGTGGTTACGCTCCAGATCGCGGTGGCGTGCCCGCCACATACCGATCCGGAGGCGCGCCGCAGGGAGGCGGTAACTTCGCTGTGCGGATAGTACGCCATGCAGATAGTTCGACTGTTTTAGATCTGTCTCTTGTTTAAGTTGGATGGTGCCAATTGGTTATGCCGCTTCCAGT
>JAQBZB010000478.1 GCA_027622275.1 Planctomycetota bacterium
GGGGACAGGAGTCCAACGAAGAACTTCCTGCGGAACAGAAACGACATCGTCCTGATCCGCATCGACAGCACCAAACTGAACACCCCAGGCCCGGACCAACTCGGCATCGCCGTCGTCATCTTCGATCAAGAGAACCGTGGTTTTCGACACGCAATTTCCCTCAACGCCGTCGTTAGCTTGCTCTCGGATGTAGAATCGCCCGCACCACGTCAATCAACTCGGTGTTGTCGAAGTCCTTGGGAATCACGCGCCGAGCCCCCGCCGCCAACGCCGAGTCGATCAGGTCGATGGTGGCGTAGGCAGTATAACATTTGCGCAACACACGACGAATTCATCGAACCAATCGCCAAGATACGCAGCATAACGCGAGAAGTCACTTGCAAGCAACCACTTGGGGGACTCAAATGGGACGTGTGGGCTCCCAATCGCGGAGCAAGGCGGCTATGTGACGGACGTGGTGGAACGGCTTGGGGGACCGCGCCAACGATGGCGGGAACTCCCGCGACGATTTCCGGACGTGCGGGAGTTGCCTGAACTGTTCAAGCAACCCGTGCCGTCTGCGCGGGCTTGAGGAAGACGAACAGCGATGTCGATGGATGCCCAGAGCCACCGCGAAAAGCCGACGCTTTGGGCAGGGATCAGCGGCTTGCTGCTGGATCGGACCATCGTGCTGATCGGGCTGGTTTTGATCATCATCATGGTGCTGTTGATCTGGCACCGGGCGCAGGTTGGACATCGGCTGGTCGAATCAACGGCTCAGGAAGAAGCGCGACGTTACACCGAGGCGCTGGCAACATTCCGCACGCTGTACACTCGCGAAGTTGTGGAACCGCTACGATCTCAGAACATTGTCGTCACGCACGATTACGAGCTGGACAAATACGAGGGCAAAGCCATCCCGCTGCCAGCCACCTTGAGCATGTTGATCGGCAATGAATTGGCTAAACGGGGATCGAACGGACAAACGGCGCTGTACAGCGGCTATCCGTTCCCGTGGCGCGAAGAGGAATGGAACCAGCGCGACCAGTTTGCCAAAGATGCGTGGCAGGCCCTGACCAACAATCCCGCCGAGCCGTACCAGAGATTCGAGGATCGCGACGGGCGGCGCTGGCTGCGCTACGCGACGGCGGATCTGATGCGAAAGTCCTGCATCGAGTGCCACAACAACCATCCCCAGTCGCCCAAGAATGACTGGCAGGAAGGCGACGTGCGCGGCGTGCTGGAAGTCAGTTTGCCGCTGGATCGCGCGGTCGCGCAAACCAAGTCAAACCTGCGTACGTCGATTGGCACCACGGTCGCGGTCGGCACGCTGGGATTCGTCGCGCTGGTCATCGCGATCGGCCGCCTGCGCCGTGCGTCGCGGGAATCGGAATTGAGCGCCGCCGAGTCGAGGCGCACCGAACAACGTTTCCGCGCTACCATCGAGTGCGCCCCGACCGCCATCTTGATGATCGATCGCGATGGCAAGATCGTGCTGGTGAATCCTGCGGCCGAACATTTGTTCGGCTACGGCGAACAGGAATTGATCGGCCAGTTGGTCGAGATCCTGGTCCCTCATTCACTGCGGGAACAGTGCCCGCAATTACGCGACGGCTTCTTCGCGGATCCAGAACCAAGACAGCTGGGTAGGGGGCGGGAGTTGTTCGGCGAGCGCCAAGACGGCAGCCAGTTTCCCGTCGAAATCGGCGTGTGCCCCGTGGACACCGCCGAGGGCCTGTGCGTTCTGGCCAACATCGTCGACCTGACCGATCAGAGGCGGCTGGCAGCGCTGCAACAACAGTTGCTGGACCAAAGCCAGGCGGAACTCGACTTTGCCCACTGTGCTGCCCGTGCGCTCCTTGATGACCAGACGGAAACATCGGCCATCGTGCGCCAAACGGGCGATGAATTGTTGGGGATTGAGAGCTTTGACCATGCGATGAATATGTGGGCCCGGCAGGCCAGAGATATCGTCGGAGCGCACCAGAGCGCGGTCAGCTATATTCCGCGCGGCGATTTCGCGGAAGGCAAACACGCCATCTCGATGTCCGAGAAATACGACCAGTACAAAACCTACGACGTGCTGCCCAGCGGCGAAGGCATCTGGGCTTTGGTTGCCAAAGAGAAGCTCAGCTTCTGCCTGACGGATGAAGAACTCCAATCGCATCCGGGCTGGAAGAACTTCAGTGACAAGCGGGACGAGCGGGGCTTGGAGCATCCGCCGATGCGCGGTTGGCTGGCCGTGCCCGTGCTGAGCCATAAGCATGAATTCGTCGGCGTGCTGCAGCTCACCGACAAATATAAGGCGACTTCACCCAGGATGATTTGCAGCGGCTGACGCGACTGGCCCGACTGATGGCCACGGCGTTCTCGCTGCAGTACGCCGTTGAAGAAACACAACGGCACAGCGAGGAGTTGACCGAGGCCAAGAGCGTTGTGGAGCAGAGCAACATCGAATTGCAGCAGTTCGCCTACATCGCTTCGCACGATTTGCAAACACCGCTGCGCGGCGTCGCCGGCTTCGCCCAGATT
Source organism: Planctomycetota bacterium (assembly GCA_027622275.1). Lineage (GTDB taxonomy): Bacteria > Planctomycetota > Planctomycetia > Pirellulales > Pirellulaceae. Next base: position 2,512 of record JAQBZB010000478.1, read on the forward strand.
CTCCAGCGAGATTACCAAGGCCAGCTTGATGAAGAAGCGGTCGAGCACATCGGGCGGATCGTCGCGGGCTGCGAACGGATGCAGGCGTTGATCAGCGACCTGCTGACCTATTCGCGCGTCGAGTCGCGGTCCCGGCCGTTCGAGGCGGTGGACTTGAACGAAGTGTTCGATGATGTGGTGGCGATCCTCGGTTCGTCGATCAAGGACAGCGGCGGCGAGGTGACCCGCGGCGAGTTGCCGACCGTGATGGGCGACCGCGCGCAATACTCCCAGCTTTTGCAAAACCTGATCGGGAACGGCCTGACGTACCATGACGACGAGCCACCGCGCGTGTACGTCTCGGCGGAAAACGGCGATGGCGAGTGGACCGTCGCCGTGCGCGACAACGGCATCGGCATCGGCACCAAACACCACGAGCGGATCTTCGAGATCTTCCGCCGCTTGCACACGCAGGACGAATATCCCGGCACGGGCATCGGGCTGGCCATCTGCCGCCGCATCGTCCAGCGACACGGCGGCCGGATTTGGTTAGAGTCGAAAAAGGGGAAAGGAAGCACGTTCTACTTTACAATCCCGGAACGAGGCGGCGAGCAACAGGAATCGTAGCCGTAGCGCTCCGCGAGACGAACGCTCATCTCGTCGAGCCAGAAACATAGACTGGAGCAATTGATGAAGGTGATGGATGTAAACGGTCGACCGGCCGACATCCTCTTGGTCGAGGACAACAATGATGACGTGGTTCTCACTCGCGAGGCGTTCAAAGGGTCGAAGCTGAAGGTCAATCTGCACCACGTCAAAAACGGCGAGGAGTGCATGGCATTCCTTCGCAAGGAGAGAGAGTACTCCGACGCTCCGACGCCCGATCTGATCCTGTTGGACTTGAACATGCCGGTGATGGACGGCCGCGAAGTCCTGGCCGAACTGGTCAAGGACGACGCTTTAAAGCATCTTCCGGTGGTGATCCTAACGACTTCCGACAGCGAGCAGGACGTGCTGAACATGTACAAACTGCGTTGCAGCGCCTACACGACGAAGCCCGTAAATTTCGACAAATTCGAGCATATCATCCAGGGCATCGCCGACTTCTGGTTCACCGTCGTTGTCCGCCCGCCGAACGATCATTGAGCGAACTCGTGTCGCGCGGCGGCGCGCGCCACGCAGGTCTCTCTCCAGCCAACATGGACGCCGGGGCCGGCGGCCAACATGTGGCACGCTGGTGCCGATGGCATGGTAATCGTGCCATCCACCCGAAATCCGGAATTACTGTCGCCGAACACTCCGTGGTCGGACGCGGGTGGTCTGTTCCGACCACGGAGTGTTCGGCGACTGACAGGACACTTATTTCTCGAACGATCCTTACTGGGCCGCCAACGGGCACGATCTTTGACAAGACACGAACTCCATTGACAACATGGTTTGAGGAGGCGTGGCAGGTGACCACTGCCAAAAGCGGCCTGTCGGCAAAGACTCTGGAGCAGACGCTGGGGACGACCTATCGTGTGGCTTGGGCGATGTTGCAGCGTTACCGAGTGGCCCTGGTACGCACCGTGCGTGAATGCCTCTCGGCAAGGTGGAAGTCGACGAAGCTCTTGTTGGCGAGCCAGCTGCAAATCGATTCGGTCGTGGTGCCATGCTCTTCGGCAATCCAGGTTCCGATCAGCCACTCGAGGTCGGCGACGTTCTTGAACGCTGATGGAGTCTCGATCCGCGTGTCGCGAACCGCAGCCATCAACCACTTGCCGTCGACCTTGACGTGGAACGCAGTGTACTTGCTAACCCGGATTATTCATGAACCGCCGGGTCTTCTTCAAAACATACGTTTGAAAAAGGAGATACGGCTATCTTGCCCAGAACACTGCGCAAATCAGCCGCTTGGCGATAGCCTGCGGTTCTCCCGAAGTTCACGAGAACCGCAGGCTATCGCCAAGCG
>JAQBZB010000479.1 GCA_027622275.1 Planctomycetota bacterium
CGCCGCCGACTTGGGAGCCGAGCTGAAGCGGTATCTCAACGGAGAGCCGATACACTCGCGACCCATCAGCCGCACAGCGAGAACTTGGCGCTGGTGCCGTAGACGGCCGGTTGACGCCGGCTTGCTGGCGTTGAGCACTTTGTTGTTGCTGTTCCTGTTGATCGCTGGCCCCATCGTCTACCTCCGTCAGGCCAAGCTGCGAAGCGAGGCGATACGCGCCAAGTCTGACGCGAAACAAGGGTCTGCTGCCCAGTCCGCGCAGGATCCCGATGACGCCGACGACACGGACCTCGCTTGGCTATCTCTGGTCGATGAAGAACTCACGCACTGGATACCCATGCAGACTTCCGGTCGCAACGACGATGTTCATCAGCCGGCGCAAGGCACTGCGGATTGGATCGTTCGCGACGGCGTGATTCGCTGCAACACAACCCAAAACACTTGGCTCAAGTCGCGAGCGCAGCATGGAGATTTCGTTCTGGAACTCGAGTTCAAGTTGCCGCCACGCACGAACAGCGGCGTTTACGTGCGCTGCCCCGGCCAGGGGCGGCTCGCGCATGCCGGCCTGGAAATCCAGGTCATCGAAGAAGAGACCTGGGGGACACCGCTGGACCCGACCCGGCGAACCGGCGCAATACATGGGCTTGTTGGACCCAAACAGAATGTCTTGAAGCCGGCTGGCGAATGGAACGTGATCCGCATACGCTGTCACGGGAACACGGTACAAGTGACTCTGAACGGCAGTATGGTCGTGGACGTAGCACTGCAGGGGAGTCGGGTTCCCAAATCTGGACACGTTGGGCTAGTGAATTGGCACGGCGAAGCAAGCGGCGTTGAGTTTCGCAACATTCGCATTGCCTCGCCCGAACAGGCCAAGCAATTCAAACTGGGCATCATCGGCCTGGATACTTCCCATGTGGTGACCTTTGCCAAGATCTTGAATGACCCCAATGCGGCCAGTGATGTTTCGCGCTGTCGCGTGGTGGCGGCCTACCCCAAAGGGAGCCCGGACATCCAAGCCAGCGTGACGCGAGTACCAGAGTATACCGAGAAGGTCAAGCAACTGGGCGTGGAGATCGTGGATTCGATCGAGGCCTTGATCAATCGCGTTGATTGTGTGCTGTTGGAAACGAACGACGGCCGACCACATCTGGAACAAGCACTTTCGGTCATCAAGGCAGGCAAGCCGCTCTTTATCGACAAACCCGTGGCGGGTTCGTTGAAAGATGCGGTGGCAATTTACGCGGCGGCCGAAAAAGCAGGCGTCCCGATGTTCTCTTCCTCGTCGCTCCGTTACGGCAAGGCATCTCAAGCGGCCCGGAACGGTTCCCTGGGAAAAATCATGCACTGCGAAACGCACAGCCCCGCCAGTCTGGAGCCGACCCACCCCGATTTGTTCTGGTATGGGATCCACGGTTGCGAATCGTTGTTCACGGTAATGGGGACGGGTTGCCAATCGGTGACGCGCACCAAAGTCGATGGCAAGATCGTCGTGACGGGCAAATGGCCCGATGGACGGATCGGCATCTTTCGTGAAGGGGGTGGCTACGGCGGACATGCCAAAGGCGACAAGGGCCAGGGGGACGTGGGCGCCAACGACGGTTATCGCCCCCTAGTCGTGGAATTCGTCAAAATGTTTCGCACCGGCAACGTCCCTGTGAACGCGGCGGAAACGCTGGAGATCTATGCCTTTATGGAAGCGGCCGATGAAAGCAAACGCCAGGGCGGCGGCGAAGTCACGCTGAAAAGCGTGCTGGACGCGGCCGGCGCAAGGTGATCCACTCGCCGTTGGCCACGCCGAGAGGCTCGTTGCACACGACCTTGTCAGATTGCCGGTGGTCAATCGATTCGCATAGAATCGTGCCGCTAGGCGTTCTTCCTTGAAAACATGCAGGATCGATTAGCATAATCTGGAGCCACTAACGGTGCACGTTCGTTGTCCTCATTGTCAGCAAGCGATCGAAGTTGTCGAAAATGAGTCGTTGAAGGACTTGCCTTGCCCTTCGTGTGGCAGCAGCATCGATCTCCTAAGTCGCCAAGTAGACAACGGCGGAACAACGGCGTCATTTCGTGAGAGTCCAGCACGGACCATCGGTCATTTCGATTTAGGTGAGCAGCTTGGTCAGGGGCATTTTGGTAGCGTCTACAAGGCTCGTGATACGCACTTAGATCGCACCGTTGCCATAAAGATCCCTCGCCACGATCAGGTGGGACCGGATGAGGCGGAGCAGTTTTTTCGTGAAGCGCGCGCCGCCGCCCAGTTGAAACATCCCAACATCGTGAGTGTTCATGAAGTCGGTCGCGAGGATAGCACGATTTACATCGTCAGCGATCTTGTTGAAGGCGTCGATCTCGCAGAATGGCTGACGGGCGTACGACCTACTGCTCGTGAAGCGGCGCAGCTGTGTGCCACGATTGCTGATGCGCTTCACCACGCGCACGAGGCAGGTGTCATCCATCGTGACCTGAAGCCTTCCAACATCATGATCGACGCTAACGGTCAGCCTCATGTCATGGACTTCGGATTGGCCAAGCGTGAAGCGGGCGAAATCACCATGACGATGGAAGGCAAGATTCTCGGCACGCCCGCCTACATGTCACCCGAGCAAGCTCAGGGCGAAGCGCACAGTGCGGACCGCCGTTCCGATGTCTATTCGCTCGGTGTGATCCTGTTTGAGCTGTTAACCGGCGAACTCCCGTTTCGTGGCACAAGCCGCATGTTGCTGCATCAGGTAATCCATGAAGAAGCTCCCAGTCCGAGAAAGCTTAACCGAAACCTGCCGCGAGACTTGGAAACAATTTGCCTGAAGTGCTTGCAGAAAGACGCCGGCCGTAGGTTCCAATCCGCCGCCGACTTGGGAGCCGAGCTGAAGCGGTATCTCAACGGAGAGCCGATACACTCGCGACCCATCAGTCGCACAGCGAGAACTTGGCGCTGGTGTCGTAGAAAACCAGCTACTGCTGGCTTGCTGGCGACTGCCGGCAGCCTGCTGCTGATCCTATTGATTGCCGCGGCCGTCGTGCCGCTTCACGAGGCCCGGTTGCAAAGTGACCTTGCAGAGGCAAATACGGCTACGGATCGGGCTCGAACTGACGCGAGAGTCGCCGCAACGGCAGCCCGGACAGCGACGGAGAAGGCGGAGGCTGTAGCGGCGGAAGTGTTGGACAATGAAAGCCGGACCGTTGCCTGGTCGTTCGCGTTCTCACCTGAGGGAAACTCGCTCGCTGTCGGTCGAGTGAACGGAAAGATCAAGCTATGGGACCGCACGCGGCATCACATGCGGCTGAGCATTGCTGCGCATAAAGGAAAGGTACGAAGCCTGTTGTATTCCCCCGAGGGGCTTGCTCTCGTGTCGGGTGGGGACGATGGATTGGTGAGGATCTGGGACAGCGAAACGGGACAACTGATCCGGACCTGGCAGGCCGCCGCGACTGCGATCCGTCAGCTTGCTATCTCTCCGGACGGAAAGATCCTTGCATCCTGCGGCGACGAGGACGGTCGCATTCAGTTGTGGAAGACAGGCACGGCCTCACCGCATGGTTCGCTTTCAGGCCACTCGAAGATGCTCCGCACTCTGGTTTACTCACCTGACGGGAAGACTCTTGCTTCGGCCGGCGACGACACTGTTGTCAAACTTTGGGACATGGCAGATCGCAAAGAAAAGGCGGCATTGTGCGGACATACTGCGTGGATCAAATGGGTCGCATTTTCACCAGATGGCACCACACTCGTGTCCTGCGGAGACGACCAGAATGTGATCATGTGGGATCTGGCGAGCGGTAAGGAGATTGATCGGTTTTCAGGTAGACATGGCGAACTTGACCGGGCCATCTTCTCCCACGACGGTAGCCACCTCTTTTGGATACGACCAGACCATTCGCTGGCGGTGCGAGACCTAGTCAATAATCGGGACTCTACTGTTTCGCTAGGTGCGGGCGTGAGGGCTTACATGATTAGCATCAGCCCCGACGGCGAAGTGCTGGCCATCGGACAGCACATTGGCGTCTATGAGATCGTGCTCTGGGATATAGGGAAGGGTGAGCCAATTGACGTCGTAGAGGATAGCAAGGTCTCTCACGAGTTCCGGTTCGTCGTGCCGAAGTAGTGATCGGCGTATCCTGAGGGAACTGACGGCACACGACCTTATGAGGGCTACACAACTTGACCGCCTCCGACAGTGGGACATTCCGACTAGAATAGCGGGTTCCACTCGACTGGCATAGAATCGTGCCGCGAGCCCCACGCAATTATCAGAGACACGAAAAAGTCCGTCAGGCAAGATCGAAGGGAACACGGATGCACGTTCGTTGTCCACATTGTCACCAAGCGATCGAAGTTGTCGAAGATGAGTCGCTGAAGGACTTGCCGTGCCCTTCGTGTGGCAGCAGCATCGATCTCCTAAGTCGCCAAGTAGACAACGGCGGAACAACGGCGTCA
>JAQBZB010000480.1 GCA_027622275.1 Planctomycetota bacterium
CAGCTTCGTGTTCTTCAAATGAAACCGCAGCTTGATCGGCCGCGCCTGAAGCAGGTGACAGTCCGAGTTGTCCTTCCACTTCACCACGTGCCGGACGCTGTCGGTGGTGATCGGCGTGCAGTCGGAGACGCCGAAGCCTTCGATGACCTTGCCCTCGGCATCGAGTGCTTCGACGGTGAGTGAACCCCCCTCGGCGTTGGCATTGATCTCCAGCGTGTCGCCGAAGAACACCAGCGGCTTGGTCGTCAGCGTGCCCGCTTCAGCTCCGGCGTTCACCGAAACAAAGCCGTCCAACCGCAAGGTCGCCAGGCCGATGCCGCTCTCCCGCGTGTCTTTGTGATAGGTGTGCCAGTGACGTCCGGTAATGCCGGTGTAATAGAAGCGGATTTCATCGCCGACGACCAACGGCGGGTGATGCGGGTAAATCTGGCCCCAATCCCAGTCTTTGCGAAACTCGCCATAGGGGAGAAACGTCGCCTGTTGGGCCGCTTGCTTCCAGTCCCGCTCGCCGCGCAGCTCGCTCGCGGAGATCGCGCCATCCTTCAGGACTCGCTGCCAAGTGACGCCGTCGCGGCTGAAGGTCAATTGATTGTCGGTGCGATCCATCCATGGCTGGTCATCGGGAATCGGCTTAATCGTCTCACCGTGATAGGTGTTGAGCACGCCGATGTAGATGCCGTGATACGGCATCGCGCCCATCGTGTAGAGCTCGGTGTTGAAGGGCGCGTCCAGCTTGCCCTTCTTCACGACCGTGACCTTCGGCGACCAGTGGAAAAAGTCTTCGCTTTCGATGCGGCTGATGATCCGCACGTTCGGCGGACCGAAGCGGAGATAGGCAACGAACCGATTCAGCCGGGCGTCCCAGTACGGCGCGATCTGCGTGTCGCTGTACGGAATCAGCGGATTCTTCGGCTCCGGCTTCCAGTGGACGCCATCGGCCGAGTATGCGACGCAACTCTGCAAGGAACTCGAGTTCCCGGTCGGCTTGGCCAGATAAGTCATTTTGAAACGCCGTTCGGGGTTCTTTTCGATCAGTCATCTTGATGCCCTCCTCGACAAGCCAGTTTGGCATGAAATGCTGAAATGGTGGCCTGCATCTCGTCAATGGTCTGTTTTGTGTCTGGAAAAAGGTAGCAATTGGCCTTGACGTCCTTCTTGGCTTTTATCGTCCCGCTGCGGATTCGGTCGTGAATCCACTGACGTGAGATGCGCAGTTTTTCTGCTAATTGCGGGATCGTCAGGAAGCCTGGAACTCTTCGAGAGTGAGATTGATGAGTGGCCCGCAGTAAGCCGAGACGCAGTCGCGCCAGACGCACAGTGCTTTCGAGAACTTTGTTCGATCTCGGTGAACGATGGCCACATGCGGTCAGGTGCTTGGCGATCTCTGCGTCGCTGTGCCCTTCCTTTGTCATCTGCTCGATCGTCGCTTCCATTTCGGCTGCGCCGCTGAGCCACGCGAACTTACCAACCGTCACGCGAATCACATCGCTCGTTGTCGCGCCGCCGCGCCAGACCACACGGGTCTTTACCTGGTCCGGAGTCAGTCGATGGATCACGACCTTGTCGATCAGACTTCGCAGCAACGATTTCTTCTGAGCCGTCTTAAGCAGTGCAGCACTCCAGAGTTCCGGAAGGTGTGGTCCGATGTCTTTGAGTTGCTCCATCAGGTCGGCGGGAATGGCGTAAGTCGGTGCCTGCTGCCCATCCCGGTTGAGTGCGTCTTCGGCAGCTTGCAGTTCGCGCAAAGAGGCTTCCCAGCGACGCTCCAGTTCACCGGTGACGAGGCGATTGTCAGGATCGGATTTCAGGAACTGTCGTTCGGCCAGCTGCGTCTCGTACCGGAGCCGGTCGATCTGCTGCCGTCGTGCGAGCAGTACGTTGTCGTGTTCCGCATCAGCCTTCTTCAGCACGTCGGCAGCGGCATCAATTTCGGCAACCCTCAGCGCTTCGAAGAACCACGCCACCACCTGGTCATCGATCGCGTCACCAGGAATCCGCTGACACACGGGGGCACCCGTCTGCTGTTTGAGATGGTTGCACAGGTACTGCGTTCCGCCTTTGTACTGCACGCACATCTTGTGTCCGCACTCGCCGCAATACGTGATGCCATGCAGCAGCGCTTTGCCTTCACGAGGCACGCCGCGAGTCTTGTTTCGATCGTACTGCGCGTAGTTGTCGTAGAGCATCGATTGAATCCGTTCGAATGTTTCCCACGTGATGTACGCGGGGAATCTATCCTTCACACAGAATCTCCACTGATCCTGAGGAATCTTCTTTTCCTGCATTTTTCCAGTCAATTCCGACTTTTTCCAGCGTGTGCGGCCGTACGCGGCGGCTCCGGCATAGGCAGGATTCGTAACGATGGAACTGACACTGGCGGCCGTTGCCCGCTTCCATTGAATGTCGCCGAAGCGATTGCGGCGTGGCAACAGCAGGTTCTTTCGGATGAACCACCGCACTGTCTGGGCGATTGATTTTCTCTCCAGCAGAGTGGAGAAAACCACGTTGATCATTTGCTGCACTTCAACGTTTGGATGTTTCACCACAACGCTCGATTCCGTTCGCACGAGGCCGGTCGGCAGAGTGAGTTCCAGTTCACCGCGTTCGGCTTTGCTGAGAATTCCGGCGGTCAGTCGAGCGCGAATGGTGTGGAGTTCGAGTTCGGAAATCTGCCCCTTCAGCCCGAGCAGCAGACGTCCGTTAATGGACGTCGGATCGTAGACACCATCACGATCGGCAATAAGACAATCGTGATATCCGCACAGGTCGAGCAACTGATACCAATGCGAACAGTTGCGTGCCAGACGAGTGGCATCGAACGCCAGCAGCACGCCGATTTTTCCCAGCGCGATCTGCGCGACGAGTTCCTGATAGCCTTTGCGATCTTCGATGGACGTGCCGCTGCGTCCGAGATCGGTATCGACAACATTGACATCGTCTTTGTGCCAGCCGAGCGCGATCGCACGTTCACGCAGCGCGTACTGCATGCGCTGACTCTCTTTGTTGGTGAGCACCTGAGACGGGCTCGACTGCCGCACATAGATTTCGGCTCGCCGCTGCAGATGTCGCGGCTGTATCAAATCGGAACTGTTCATTGATGATCTCCATAACGGTTCGGCGAAACTCACTCACGACTTCCTGTCGCGTTTTTTCTTCGAGCGTTGACCAGACACGATCGGTCGGGACTTCTTTGGCGACTTCGATGCGGTCTTCGATTCGGATCTCCTTATTGGGTGGCACAACTCGTACTCCTTCACGAGACTCAGAAATTCAGCAGCGGACCTGCCGGAAAGTCTGGTTCGCGGAGCATGATCGACCAATGCCGATAAGTTTGTCGCGCGTCGTGGAATCCGGAGCGTGATGTCGTCCTGATAGCGCACAAAGACGAAGGCGGCCTCCGCCGCACTCACCGAAACGGATTCCACAACGAATTTTCGCCCAAACAGCGGCTCCCTTGGATCGGTTACTTCAACCGTATCCGGGTTGTCGAGCGGGGTATCAACATGTGGTGTCGTTCGGCCGAGTCGATCATTACTCCCGCCCCTCCGACCCACGGTTCCTTCGGCTCAAACAGCGCCCAATTATTGCCGGCCTGCGGATCGGTGATCAGTTTCTCCCAGGTGGTTCCATCGGGAGAGGTGATGTAGCCGAACGACCCGATGGCATCTTTGTCATCATGCCAGATCTGATACCAGATCTTGTACAACCCATCGCGCTCATCGCGGACGACCGCTCCGTATCCAAAGGGCGACGACAGTTTTTCCTCCCACGGCTTGTCGCGGCGGACTAGCGCGCCTCATCCGCACGCCCGTCCGTTTTCGCTGGTTCTTCCGCCACAGCGGCCATGGTGGCGAGCATGAAAAGTGCTGATGTCGCTGCGAACCGAAATCGTTGAACGGAAGATTTGCACACGGAATTTGTCCTTTCGTGGGAGTCTTGTTTGACTCACACTCGCTTGATCACGGCTCTTTGCTGAAATCCAGCGTCAGCGGTTCCTTGATGAAGCTGTAGTAATACGACTGGCCGTAACCCATCGGCATGCCTTTCAGACCCTTCCGTAACACGATTTCCCTGCGTTGATCCCAGTTGGTGTAGAAAGCGACGGACGTGTCCTCCAGGTTTCCTACCAGCCATTTACAGTAAGTATCATGACCCGGAAACCACACGTCGGTGTATTCCTTCGGATACGTTACGACTTTCAACCGCCAGGCTTCGAACGTCAGGACTCAATCCCATCGGACATTGGGTGTTGAACCAATACGTGAAACCGGTCAGGCCGGCGACCTTTCCCTTCCAGGCCTGGACGTACGCGGAGTCCAGGTTCATCAGCTCGCCGATGACGTTGTCGCCAAAGTGCTCGACCTTCCTGGACGGCCAGGCAGTCGGCGCGTAACTCATCAGCATGAG
>JAQBZB010000481.1 GCA_027622275.1 Planctomycetota bacterium
GGAGACGGAAGACACTCCGTTTGCGGCAATGATTCGACAGGAAAACATCGAACTGGGAACAGCACGTTCGTCACCCGCGTTTTCAGCAGGTAGGACGCCCGCAGTGGGCCTGAGCGATTGTCTCCTTCCCGCGTTTCCTTCCTGTGATTGTTTCCTTCGAAAAATTTGACTTACCTGCATTTCCTTCTGTGTTTCATTCCCTGCAGTTTCCTTCGCGCAGCGGATTGGTGAGGAGCGGGATGAAGTCACGCCGGCAGCATGCCTGGTGGGCCGAATGACAGAAATGTTCGGCGGCAGTCGAAGCGGTGAGCTAAATTCTCTGGCGGGCGAGGCGGGCGAGCGTGGGCGGCCTCAATAAAAGTGCCCGAACGGCTTTCGAAGAGCCGATCGGGCGGACCCGAGGGGAGCAAGACCTCCCGTGGGACACAATCAGTGTAGCACCGGCGCGGCACCGCTGCCCGAGAATTCCCGATTTCCACCGCGTACGTGTCTGCGGAAAGGGTGCGGTCGGATCTTTGATGTGCGATCTGGCAATCAGCGTTACTGTCAGCACCCTGAGTGTCTGCGGCTGGTTCGCCGCTGGCTGGCCGCGAAAAGGCAGCGGATGCGGCGGCAACGACCGGAAGTTCGCGAAAACCGAGCGTCTGCCGCCAGAGAAGCTCGTGAGCGTAAGTCGCGTCTGAAGACAGATCCGCCTCCACTGAATAAGCCGGTTATGCCAGCGGAACAGCCTGATCCGCCAGTCGCGTGGTCACGCAGCAGGCAGATTCCTGGCCCGATTTGCGACCGCGTCGGCTGTTACGAATCCCCACGTCCAGCGTGCCGATGCCCGGCCCGTTATTGCAGTCACGAATGTCGTCGTGCGATGCTGCAAGTTCGTAACCGTGAACGAAAGTGGTTGTGGCGCAACACGTTGGCCGGTCAGATCAAATGCCAACTGCAGGCACAGAGCCGGCAGGCGGCCCGGCGTGCCTCGTCCGCCGATCGGGATTCAGCGGACACACACGAGGCCCCGACCACAGGCTCGGATGTCGTCCGACCGTATCGACGGCCTCCAGATGTCTCGGTACCGTTGGGCGACCGAAAGGAGGACATTTCCCATGACGTCCCGAATCCAGAAACGACTGTTGCTTCCCAATCGCGTCCGCCGCCCGCCTGAGGAAGGGTTTTCGTGGGTGGACCGCCGATTCCTGCAGGACTACGCCGCGCGACTCTCGCGTGACGCGATCCTGCTGTATTTCTTTTTCACGGCGGTCAGTGATCAGCAGGGACTCTCGTTCTACAGCGACGCCACCATCGCCGTGCGTCTGAGACTGCCGGAAAAGGCGGTCTCCGATGCACGAGCCGAACTGGTCACGCATGATCTGATTGCATGGCAGCCACCGCTGACTCAGGTGCTCTCGCTGCAGCAGCCAGTCCTGCATCGAAGAGTTGGTCTACAGTCGCTGGGTGATCTGTTTCGCTCAGCCGGAAACGCAGCAGGAAACTCGACCGGAAATTCCGCAGGGAGCGAATCATGAAGGTCTCACAATGGGCCGAGATTCGTCGGCTGGTCGAAGTCGAAAAGCTGTCACATCGCGCCGTCGCTCTCAGGCTCCGCTGTTGCCAGAAGACCGTCGCCAGGGCGCTCCGCATGGACCATCCGCCGGATGAAAAGCGAAGTGCTCCGCGAGGGAGTCTGCTCGATCCGTACAAGCCGAAGATCGATGCGCTGCTGGCTCGCTATCCACAGCTGTCGGCAGCACGTGTCCTGGAAGAGATTCGACGTGGCCCCGACGGTTACCGTGGCCAGTTAACGCTCGTTCGGCTTTATCTTCGTCAGGTCCGACCAAAACGCGGTCGTGTTTACCAGGAAGTGGAGTACCAACCCGGGCAGGCCATGCAGATCGACTGGGGGCACTGTGGTCAGATCCGCATCGGCAGCACTCAGCGACGGGTGTCCGTGTTTGTGGCCGTGCTGTGTTACAGCCGAATGTGCTATATCGAATTCACTTTGTCGCAGCGGAAGGCGGAATTCTACCGGGCGATCGTGAATGCGTTGACGTTCTTTGGCGGCAGTCCACGGCGGATCATCTTCGACAATCTGAAAGCGGCTGTGCTGAATGGTTCGGGCCGCAGCGCGTGTCTGCATCCGGAGTTTCTGGCACTGTGCGGCCACTTCTGCCTGGAACCGATCGCCTGTGAGCGGCGAGATCCGGAATCGAAAGGCACCGTCGAAGCCGGCGTCCGTTACGTGAAGCGAAATGCACTGGCAGGCCGGGAGGACGAACTGGTGTGCTGGGACGACTATCAGCAACTCGCCGTCACCTGGCGTGATGAAGTCGCCAACGTTCGGCTGCATCACACGACACGGCAACGACCGGTCGATCGATTCGCTCAGGAGTCCGGAGCCCTCCGTCCGTTGCCAGGATTTACTTTCGATACTGACGAAGTGGTGCTGGCGATCGTGAGTTCCCATGCGCAAGTCCGCTTCGACGGGAATCGTTACTCGGTCCCACCAAAGCTGAAGGACACAACCGTGATGACTCGAGCCAGCGACACGCAGGTGCGCGTGATTGCCAACGGTGAAGTCGCGGCCTGTCATGCCCGCAGTTACGACCGCAATCAGCGGATCATTCTGCCTGACCATCGCCTCGAAGCTCTGAAGCTGAGAAACCGTGTGCGGGCTCGTGACATCGAAGAGGCTTTCGATGGGCTCGGTGACGAAGCCCGGAAATTTCATCTGGAACTGCGGCGTCAGCCAGTGAAGACGACCGTGCATCTGCGACGGCTGCTCAATCTGGTGCATCTCTATGGTCGACGCGATGTCGTGGCAGCCATCGCGCGCGCCAATCAATGGCTGACATTCGATGCGGCTTATGTGGAAACCATCCTGCTGCAGGATCGACGACGACGTGAACTGCCGTCACCAACGCAGGTCCGTCCGCGTCGTGAAGAACTGCTTGAAGAAACCGATCTGGAAGAACCGGATCCGGCTGACTATGACCGTCTCACCCACACTGAAGAGGAAACCGACCATGAGTGATCGTCAATCGAAACTCCACGAACTGCTGCTGCAGAATCTCGCCGAACTGAATCTGACACAGATCGCCGCGACGTATCGAGAGGTGCTGGATGAAGCCGCTCGCCGTAACAGCTCCATGCTGGAAGTGCTGTCGTCGCTGGTGGCCAGTGAAATTACGTCGCGGCGTCAGAAAGCTCTGCAGCGGCGAATTCTTCAGGCGAAACTGCCAAAGCTGAAGACGCTGGCGGAATACAAATTCGAATTTCCCAAACGTGTCCCGAAGCAGAAAATCATGCGGCTGTTCGACTGCGAATTCATCGAACAGCATCAGTGTGCCATTTTAATCGGACCGACGGGCACCGGAAAAACACATCTGATGACCGCACTGGGCTACACGGCCTGTGAGCGGGGAATCACGGTGCGCTTCACTCGCGTGATCGACATGATCAACCGGCTGACGACCGCTCAGATTAACGGCACACTTGAACTGGCACTCAAGACCTATCTGAAACCATCGTTACTCCTGCTCGATGAACTGGGCTATCTGCCCATCGACAAACGCGGTGCCGACCTGCTGTTCCAGGTCGTCGCGGCCCGCTACGAGTCCGGATCGATCGTGATCACCACGAATCGTCCCTTCCGTGACTGGGGTCGGATCTTCGACGTCGATAACACTCTGGCCACCGCCATGATCGATCGGCTGATGCATCATGGGGAAGCGATGGTCATCCAGGGCAACAGCTTTCGCACGAAAGGTGATAACCCCGACGACACGAAAGGCGAGAACCCCGACCAGTAGTCACTTCCTCCGTCAGATCCAGACTCAGACCGCCCTGGCCCCGTCGGGATGTGCAGCGAAGCAATCGCCGGAGACCTGCGCGCCCTTCGGAGTTTGATCAAGCTTTCAAACTCCGAAGCTGTCAGCGGTCCGACGCCGTGTCTCATCCCTGGCCCTCGCACTGACCAGCGTTCTGTGGCAGCAGCCCCCATGGCGGGCTGCTCCATCCCCGTCTGGTGAATCCGAGTTGAGCCAGCACCGAAGACACACGTCCTCCGTGGACGGCGACTCCGACCCGCTCCAACTGCCCCTTCGCGACGCAGCCGCTCCGCTGTGCAGCCCTGCGACTGACCACAACCAATACCTACCACTCACTCCGCACGCAAAAACTGCATGCGACGAGTTCGGGGGCTCACACCCCACAAGTCCTGCACTCCAAGTGCGGGCCTCGAACCTGCTGGAAGTGAGGGCGACGAACGTGCTGTTCCCAGTCGCGACGATCACGAGCCCGATTGCCACCTACTATGGGCAATACTGGCTTCTGGTGCTCGGGTTCGTCGCAATGGCCTTTATCAGCTATCAGGCCCTGAACACGGTACTGAATTTAGTGGAACTGTTTCGA
>JAQBZB010000110.1 GCA_027622275.1 Planctomycetota bacterium
GTCTACACCCTCCTCAGCCCAAAACACGGCTCACCTTAAATTCCGCTCAGGTCAGGAGTTCTGAGGCTGTTGCCTGCCCCTGCCACCGAGCCAGTGATCAGCACGACGAAGCCTGGCAGGTCTTGGTTCTCGCTGCCCAGTCCATAGTTTGCCCACGAGCCAATCGTCGGTCTCCCAAATCGACCGAAGCCGGTTTGAAAGAAGAGCTGCGCCGGGGCGTGATTGAAGTGTTCGGTATGTAGCGACTTGATCATGCAGATCTCGTCCGCCACGGTCGCCAAGTTCGGCAGCAACTCGGATAGCTCGACGCCCGCATCGCCGTGTTTCGCGAACTTGAATTCCGTTCCCAGCAACTTCGGATGGCCGCGCAGAAAGGCGAAGCGCTGTCCCACGAGGAACTCGTCGGGGCACGGCTGGCCGTCGTTCTCCTGGAGCGCCGGCTTGTTCTCGAATAGGTCCAAGTGCGACGGTGCGCCAACCATGTGCAGGAAGATGACGTTCTTCGCCTTGGCAGCAAAGTGCGGCGGCTTCGGCGCGAGCGGATTGGTGGTTGCCGGAGCGGCCGGCAAATCGTTTGCCAGTAGCGACGCCAGCGCGATCGACCCGATGCCGGTCCCCAAGTTCTGAAACAGCTCACGTCGGGAAACGGTTTGCCGGTAGGTTTGATCAGGTGTCATTCACGAACCCGTCGATGATGCTGGGTGAACTCAGGCGTCTTGCAAATCGCAAACGCCACGGGTCCATTGTACAACAAGGCCAGCCAGATTCGCAAAGACTCGCCGGAGCGGGTACAGGGCTTTTGTTTGTTTGAAGTTGCGTAAGAAGTAGCATGGCCTCGTAGGCCGTGTCGGCCTGGGAACTCCTGAAAACACACGGCCTACGAGGCCATGCTACTCAGGCGCACTCGCCACAGATTGAATAAAACAAAAGCCCTGGAGGCGCGTAGTCATACCGTTTGTAGGTTGGACGCCCTCGTCCGACCGGGAAACACGGTGAAACGGGGGACGGACGCTTGTGACCCGACATCGCAACGATCATTCGCGCCCAGCCTGAGCGACTCTCGCTATTGCGATGGCGGCATCGAAGGCCAATAATGCACTTTCCTGATCTTGCCATATATTATCACGGCGCTCCCGATCCTGGGCGGTATCCCAATGGTCTCGGACGGTTCCCCACAATCTGAACAAACGTCCGACAAACATTCGGCCGCTTCGCCGAATCGACCTAAGCCGATTGGTCGCATTCGCGAGTACGAACTGCTGCAAAAGATCGGCCAGGGCGGGATGGGGACCGTTTACAAGGCGTCGCATACGATGCTCGAGCGGCTGGTGGCGATCAAGCTGCTGCCGTCCGACCGGATGAATAGCGAGGAATCGGTGTCGCGATTCCGCCGCGAGATGAAGGCGGTCGGGAAGCTCATCCATCCGAACATCGTTCACGCCTCCGACGCTGGCGAGGAACGCGGTGTTCATTTTCTGGTAATGGAATACGTCGATGGCCTCGATCTCGGTGCCGTCATCAAACGCGTCGGCCCTCTGCCAGTCGCCGACGCTTGCGAAATCATTCGCCAAGCCGCCTTTGGTCTGCAACACGCCCACGAACACGGCATGGTCCATCGCGACATCAAGCCGAGCAATCTGTTGCTCAGCCGTAGGATGGACGCCCTCGTCCGTCCTCCTTCATCCGACAACCCCATCCAATCCGGCTCGGACGAGGGCGTCCAAGCTACGGTGAAGATCCTCGACCTTGGCCTGGCTTTGCTCAGCGATGCCGATCGCGCGATCTCACAGAACCTGACTTCTACGGGTCAGATCATGGGCACACTCGATTACATGGCGCCTGAGCAGGCGGACGACACGCACGCGGTCGACATCCGAGCCGATATCTACAGCCTGGGATGCACGCTTTACGCACTCTTGGCAGGTACTCCACCGTTTGGCGGCCTGCAATACACAACTCCGGTGCGCAAGCTCGCCGCACACATGCAAAAGCCTGTGCCGCCGATTCGCGACAAGCGAGATGACGTCCCCGAGGAACTTGTTGTGATTCTCGAACGCCTGTTGGCGAAGCGGCCGGACGAACGTTTCGCGACACCGGGCGAAGTCGCCACTGCCTTGCAACCTTTTGTGGAGGGTTCTGATTTGCCGCAGCTCTTGGAACAAGCCATCGCGGCTCAGCCCGCGCAACGTGAAGCCGATAGCTCCTTGCGCGAAACCGAAGGCCAGGCTTCATCGCCCCTGACCGGAACTCGTCCATCGCAATTCCCTCTCGACCCCGAAGCAACGTCGGATCACCGAGCGGTCGATACCACGCTCGCAAGTCCTCCGCCAAGCTCCGCACGCAGCGTAAAGCTGCGCGCCTTCGTCGCTCTCGGCGTCACGCTGCTGTTGATTGCTTGTGGAGTGATCATCATCAAGATCCGCGATAAATCGGGCCGTGTCATCGGTACGGTAACAGTCCCGGAAGGCGGCAGCTTTGAAGTCACGGAAGATGCTCCCGCCGAACACGCGGCAGTAATTGAAGAACCTCCACCGTTTGATGAATGGCTCGAAAGCCGCGAGATTATCACGGTCGCACAGGACGGCAGCGGAGATTACGACACGATTCAGGCGGCCGTCAATGCTTTGAAGGCGGGACAAGCTGTCAAGGTGTTGGATAAGGGGCCGTACCGAGAGCGTTTGATATTCGAGAGCCTTCCTGATGACGTTGGGCTAATCAGCGAAACGGGAACGGTCATCAAACTGAAAGAGTGGGGGGCCGCCTCGGTCGGATTCGACGGTACTGCGGTTGGACACGTGATTGATGAGTGCAAGACGCTGCGTATCCATGGCTTTGACTTTGATTGGGAGCCCGCTGAATCGCAGCTCGCTTTCCACGTCGTCTTCTGTAGCCGCTCGGCCAACGTCTGTTTTGAAGCCTGTCGGATACGGACGACGCCTCTGCCCAAAGAAGACCAGAAGGGGGCCACACTCGTTTCGTACGGAAACGGTCGCGTTGCGATTCAGGATTGTCAGTTATCTAAAGTGGGACTCTGTCCCGGAACTGACTATCTTGTGCAGCGGAATCTGTTTCGCGGTCTCAGGCCGTTCCAACTTTCCGCTATGGGCATTGCGAGCGGCGAGCACGGAATACTCGTCATACGCCACAATGTGTTTTCCGGCACCACTGGGATTCAGGTCAATAGCGTGGCCGGAGCCAAGCGGCTCGAAGTATCTAACAACACGTTTCACACGCACCCGGAAGGGATTGAGTTCTACAATTCCCCGCTCGACAGCGGCGTGTTCATCATGAACAACGTCATCGGGGATTCTCAGATTGCTTACGCCATCGGATTTGCAGGTGATTCACGCCCAAGCCCCAAATGGTCGCGAAGGGGTGGAAAGTTGAGAATAACGTTTTCCGAAAAGTGCATGAGACCCTGCGTGAGACCTTTGCCGAACCTACGAACAACATCACCGATCCGAAGTTTCTCTCTATCGATCCTGGTGATCCAAATTATCTGCGTCTGACCGACAGCCCGCTGGCCACGTCAGATGCGGAAGGACATTATTCAAATTACATTGGTGCTCTTTCACCCGGCCCCGCTCCTCCCGAAGGCGATTGGTTCACGCGACTGCAGGAGCGGTGGAAGGACGTGATTGCCGAATCAGATGATTCCGCACAGCTCGACATCGAAGAACCACCGCCGCTCGAAGAATGGCTCAAGGGCCGCGAGATCATCACCGTCGCGAAAGACGGCAGCGGGCAATTCGATACGATCCAAGCGGCACTGAATGCGCTAAAGCCGGGGCAGGTCGTGGAGGTACTGGACAGTGGGCCATATGACGAGAACCTCCAGGCCTCGAAATTGCCCGATGACGCAGGCCTCGTCTCGCGAGTGCAAACAACCATTGCGCCACGAAATTGGATTCAGGTCAACGAGTCCTCGACGTCGTCGTATGGGCACGTGCTACACTGCGACAATTCATTCCGGTTAACAGGAGTGCGCTTTATTGATATTAGTCGATCGCCGCCTACCGCCAGTGCTTACACAGTTTTGCTTCGAGCGCGCGACACTTTTACGATTGAGAAGTGTTGCTTCGTCAGTCCAAAGCTGGTTGATGGTTCGCGAACTTTTCCAACCGTCCTCCGTGTTGAACCGGGTCGGTTGGCCGTCGTTCGAAACACGCGTATCGCGGGCTGCATTCAAGTGTACATGGCAAATGATACCGGGTCGTGCGTCGTCAAGGAGTCGTGGATTGGCCCACACACTAGCGACCCAATTGCCTTAGTGGGATCGCACGGTACTACGGTTTTGCAACGCAATGTCATCGACGCTTTCACAACGAGTGGCATCTATATCGGCCGCACTGAAGAGGCCAGAGGGCGACTCGTAGTTCGCGGGAATCTCATTCGTACTGAGAAGTACGTTTTCAATTTGGGTACATACAGCCCTCAATGTGAAACCTACATTGCAGAAAACGTGATCGTGGGAGACGTTCGTTTGCAGGCTGCAGCGGCGCAGTTCGCCCGACTCGCTGGTCGCCCGTGGACCTTTCACGCCAACTGGTGGAACCAAACGCCATCGGAGTTGGCTGACGAATTGGGTGTCAATAGCGTAGTTCAACCTGTCGCTTTCCTAACTGTGAATGGCGACGAACGGGATTATCTTCGGTTCTCTCCTGAGAGCCCGACGCTCGCAGACGGCGATCATTATGGGCCATTTTCCCCCGGCCCCGCGTCACCCGAAGGCGATTGGTTCACACGTTTGCAAGAGCGGTGGAAGGAGACGCAGGAGGATCTGAACAAGTAGCCTTCTCGCTCCGCCGAGATGAGCCTTCCTCGCGCGGCTTCACCGGGCCACAACGCTCGATCTCGGGATAGCCATCCCCGGTGTGTTCTCACGGAGGTGCGTTCGTGTTATCGACGGGTGTTCTTGGTGCTGGGTGTTCTCTGAGCAGGCTCGTCACGACGGAGCGTGACGGCTACATTGTTCACGGGATTGCGACGCGAAAGTCTCACAGCACGGACACCCTGCGGCGGTCACCGTTGATCAGCAGTGCGTTAGTCCCCATCGCGGATCAATTCGATTCCGGACAGTAACGTATTACCCTCGATCGCCGTCAGGTCAACTCGAAGATCCGGGCCGGCATCGACTCCGCGAAAATCCCGCACGACGGATCGCATCGCGCCGTGGGCCGACTCGCGGATGTCGAGGCTCGCGATCGCGGGCTGCTTGGCGATGGCGACGGCGAATTTGCGGTTCGTTGTCTTGTCGTCAGGTTCGGCGAAGTGCAATCGGACCGTGAATTGGCCCGGCTTCAGCCCGCTGATCGTGACAGACGAAGCTCCTTCAACGCCCGACGCTGCAACCCAAGGCCAACCCTCGCCGTCGTGCATCCAAACGGAATGTTGGTAGAAGTATGCCGCCGTGTCAGGCTCGACCGACACGCGAACATCGGGCGATGCTCCGCCGCGACTCGGGTATTCGAGCCACAACGTTCCCTCTTCCGTCATGCGATCGCCCGGAGCACCGAAGTTAATGCCGACGCGTTGAATGTTCTCGCCGCTTCCTGGCCCCCACGACGCCCACTGCTCGTGCTCGGCGGGCATGTTCACCATCGCCAGGGCGGCCGGCAGCGGATAGCTGCACGTGCAGCCTTCGTAGAAGTACGGGACGTTCAACACGCCGCACGCGGGAATGATGCTGTTCGTACAACCGGAGCGCGGGCCGCTGATGTTGCAGACGCCGCTTTCCAGACGCTTGTCGTAGAAGGCGGGCGTGCCGCTGCGCATCGTAAAGAAGTTGCCGTAATCAACACCGCCGTCGCAGCCGTAACTCTTCGGGATCGCGCGAGGTTCTTTCTCGCCCGTCAAAGGATTGATCCGCTCGCCGACGATCGGCTGCTTCGGCTTCCAAGCATCCAACTGAGTCGGCGGACGATACTGTGACGGTTGCGGACCATCGGCCTCTCGCTGCGGCAACTGGACCTCCGACAGAATCGCTTCGCCCGGCTCAATCACGCGTCCGGTGTAAACGTCCGAGACGACGGGCGGCAGCAAATCGTAAGGCGGTTTGCGCCCCGTGCGATGCTTCTCCATCCAATCCTTCGGCAATGACATCATCACGCCATCCACGAACCACGGCTGCGGCGAACGTTTGAAATGGCCGAGCGTATCGTCGAACCAAAGCACGCCCAGCGGTGCCCGCACATGCTCGTCGGGGCTCGCCCAACCGCCAGTGTAATTCACGGCTCCGTCGAGCCCGCCGTTGCGGCGCAAGATGGTCCAAGAACCACGACGCTCGATGCTGAAACGATCGTGATCCGATTTCGCGACCGTGGCGGCCAGCTGAACGTGGGCCTCGGTCGAACAAGCCAGTATTGCGGTGCCGCCATAAGGCCGTAGCGACTGGAAATCAGCCAGCTCGCCGGTCTCGCGTCGAGCGATCGCATCGGCGACCGCCACGGCATCGACGATTTCAAAGCTCGCCAGGTACGGGGGAAGTTGAATACTGACTGGATCGGCAACGAGCAATGAGACGCGTTGCCGGTACAGGCCGCGATCATCGAACAGGCCTCGCCATTTTGCGACTCGCTCTTCGTCCCGCTCGACGACGATGAATTTCAACCCCGTATGATCTAAGAGTTGCAAGAGCCATTCAAAGCTTCGCGCGCCTCGAATCACCACGTAGCCGCGATGCCCCTTCGTCAGATCGACAATCTGCTGCACTCGATCCGAGAGCGGCGAAAACTCTTTCTCAAACAGCGATTCCGACCGTGGATACATGATCGGTTCACGGATCGTCGGTGGGCCGAAGCAGCGGATTCGCCCATCCGGCGTGACCGCGAACAGCTTTCCGTCGGCGGTCAGCAAGCTTGAGACCTCTCCATCAACGCCGGCGACGTCAGCAAACCGAAGCATCTTGTTGCCCGCCTTGATCGTCGTGCGTGTTCCTTCAACGCCGCGGCCGACGTAGGTCTTGTCTTCGTGCAGATCGCTGTTCAGCTCCTTGTCGAGTTTTACTTCACCGCGACGGACATCGGCCGACGCGAAATAGCTGCCGGGCAAGCGACCGGGGGCGGGCAACTCGAATTGTTTCAGCTTGCCCGTCGCCAAATCAAACGTCGCCGGATACGCCTGGCCGCAGGGAACCACCAACTCGTCGCCATTGACGACCAGATAGCCCTGCGGCGTCACGCCGCCAAAGGCTTCCGCGCCGTGCGGATGCATTCCATAAACATTGCCGCTCTCGTCATTCCGCCACTTCACCTCGCCAGTTGCCGCGTCGATGCAATACACGAACACGCCTTCGAAGCTCCAGACGCCCGCGGCGAAGTAAAGTTTCTCGTCATCGAGCACGAGCCCGCCACGAACCGGCCACAGCGAGATCAATCGACCGTTCCCAAGCACCTTCCGTCGTGACGGCACCGCGCGCAGCTTCCATAGCAGCTTGCCATCTGTCACGTTCAAACAATAGACATGGCCGTCGTCCGATCCGACGAAGAGACGATCTCGCCAAGCCACTGGAGCAAAGCGAACTGGTCCGTCTGTATAAAACCGCCACCGCTCGCGACCTGTTTCGGTCTCGAAGGCCGTGACGCTGTCGTTAAACGACGAACCGACAAACATTGTCTTGCCGAGCACAACCGGTTCGTAGGTCGCATCGAACTGCAAACGCTTGGTGCGGAAAGCCGGCTTCAGTTTCGGAAGCTCACGCATCCACAGCAGTTGCAGATCGTCCGGCAAGAGTTCGTCGCTTTCGGCGCTGCGCGCCGCGTCGTGCCGCCACATCGGCCAGTCGGCTGCTGAGACGAAGTTCACGACGAGCAAAAGAAACGCGGCGGCAAAGTACAGCAGGGGTCGCATAAGGTGGCTCGAAGTGGAGTGCGGAGTCGTTCGATGGAAGGTGCCCATTCTTGCTCACGCCGAGCGACATCGCAACCGATATCGTCGCCTTTCGCTCCGCGAAAGAAGCGATACTTTCCCGGAGCGAAAGGCGACTTTTGATTCTCGAACGTTTCTTAGAACGTGATTATCAACAACTTCCCGATTTGAGTTTCGGGAGGGCGAGGCTCCTGCCGAGCCATACGGGGAGCCGAGCCATACGGGGAAAGGCTCGGCGGGAGCCTCGCCCTCCCAAATCGCCGTCCAGGAGTTAGTTTGTCCACAGTTTCTTATCGACGTCGCATGGCCCGATCCATCTCGCGCTTCATGTCCGCTTTCTTGAGTGAATCGCGTTTGTCGTGCAGCTGTTTGCCCCGGCACAGTCCCATCAACACTTTGGCGAACCCGCGGTCGTTGAAGTACATCTTCAGCGGCACCAGCGTCAGCCCCTTCTCGTGAGCCTTGTTGCCGAATTTCCGGACCTCGACATTATGAACCAAGAGCTTGCGGGGCCGTTTCGGTTCGTGATTCCAAAGCGTCGCGTTGGCGTACTCTGGAATGTCAGCTCCGACGAGCCACATCTCGCCGTCCTTCATGCGACCGTAGGATTCATCCAACGACACGCGGCCGTTGCGCAGACTCTTGACCTCGCTGCCGACCAGCGCGATGCCGCACTCCAGCGTCTCGAGGACGATGTAATTGTGCCGGGCCTTGCGGTTTTCGGCGATCGGTCGCTCGCCCTTGTTGGGCGTTGCTTTGTCGGTCTTTGTCTTTTTCGCCATTGGAGTTCGGTACGGTGCTAGCGCTGAGGTGAGATTGGTCGGAACAAACCCTCAAGCCGATTTCCGCCAAAACATGTAGACGGCACACTCCGTGTGCCGAAGTTCTGCACACGGAGTGTGCAGTCTACAGTATTGCCGCCCTGCCGAAACGTCGGTTGTTCGCTAGAATGTTGGGGTGCGAGATCCCATAGGACGTTCCCATGAGCCAGCAGCCGAAGCTTGTTGAATTGCCCATCGTGTCGCCCGAGCCGCAACGGCGTCTGCCGCCTTGGTTGCGCCGCGAGATCCCGCGCGGCAACGCCGATCACTTCACGGCCAACCTGCTCGAAGAACTGCGGCTGGAAACGGTTTGCGACAACGCCCGTTGCCCGAACCGGATGGAATGCTATTCGCAGAAGACGGCAACGTTCATGATCCTGGGCAATGTTTGCACGCGGCCTTGCGGCTTCTGTGCGGTCTCGCGAGGACGACCGGACGCGTTGGAAGACGACGAGCCGGCTCGTGTCGCGGAAGCAGCGCAGCGGATGGGGCTGAAGCACGTGGTCATCACGTCCGTAACCCGTGACGATCTGGCAGACGGAGGTGCCGAGCACTTCTATCGGTGCGTCTTGGCCGTCCGCGAGCGAACCGGCGCGACCGTCGAAGTTCTGACTCCAGACTTTCTCCACGACTATCTGGCGCTCGATCGAGTCGTGGAAGCAACACCCGAAGTCTTCAATCACAACACCGAAACCGTCCCACGGCTCTATCGGCCTGTTCGCGGACCGAAGTCGGATTATCGCTGGACGCTTGAACTTTTGCGTCACGTAAAGCGGAAGAATCCGGAGATCAAGACAAAAAGCGGTCTGATGCTCGGTTTGGGCGAGACTCGCGAAGAGATCCTCGAAGTGCTGTCCGACTTGCTGGACTACGGATGTGACTTCCTGACGTTGGGCCAATACCTGCAACCGTCCCTGAAACACCTGCCCGTCGTCGAATACATTACGCCGGAGGAGTTCGTGGAACTTGGTGAGTTGGCCAACCGGATGGGTTTCAAGAGGGTCGCCAGCGGCCCGTTTGTCCGCAGCAGCTATCATGCACGGGACATGGCTGCAGGGGACATGGCCGAGGCGTTTTGAGCCTCGTGGGGAATAGATCCCGGCACATCAGGCTCATCACCGGAGTCACGTACGATGGCCACCGGTTGTGTCGCATCGACGTTGCCAACACAATGAGTTCATCAGATATGTGAGCAATTTCACAGCCCCCTTTGACCCTTTGGCGTCTAGTATGAGAAGATACCCGTTAGGCCCGAGGCCGAATCACAAACCGTATTAGGAGTTTAGAACGATGAAGAACCGAATTCTGTTTGCTGCCGTCACGTTGGTAGCAGTTGCCGTCTGGGGATGCACGAAGCCCGCTTCAACGCCTGTCGCTGGCTCGCCTGGCTTGTCCAACACGACCCAAGCCGATGACCACGCGGGTCACGACCACGATCACGGCGATCACGCCGACCACGATCACGGCGATCACGCCGGCCACGATCACGGCGATCACGCCGGCCACGATCACGGCGACGCCGCTACCGAAACGACGCTTGTTTCGCTGATGTATTGCGGCGACTGTGGGCATAGCTTCGCTAAAGGATCGGAGCACACCTGCGACGCCGACCACGAGAAATGCGAAAAGTGCGGGCTGCATAAAGGTTCGGACCTGTGCTGCAAGATCGAAAGCGGTGCCTTTGTCGGCATGACGCTGTGTGGTGCGTGCGGCGAAATCGCCGGTAGCGAGGCCTGCTGCAAGGAAGGTGCCGAGGTCTGTGAGAAGTGCAGCCGGCACAAGGGTTCGCCGCTGTGCTGCCTAGGTGCGGAAGCGGATGCGCCGGCGGAAGAAGCTGCCGCACCCGCTGAAGCCGAAGCCGCTCCAGCTGCGGAAGAAGCACCTGCCGCTGTAGAGAATGCCGCGGAAGAAGCTGCACCGGCCGCCGAAGAAAAAGCCGCCGAAGAAAAGGCCGCCGAAGCTGCACCGGCGAAAGAAGGCGAAGGCTAAACGAAATTCGATTGTCTGAAACCACTCACGAGCCTCGTAGCATCACAGCTGCGAGGCTCGCGTCTTGTGGACGCTCAGCAGATTCGCGACAGCGGTATCTCCGGCCCGAGCTTGAAATGTGGACCTTCCGACCGGATACTGGAACCTGCTCGCTGCACCGGTCGCTCCGTCGCTGGTTAGAATGCTTCTTTGCCGACTGCCACGCAGGTCTGAGAATTCAATGACAACGAGGAAACCACCAGGAGTCCAAACCATGAAAAACTGTTCGCCTTACATCGCTGTCACGATCGCGCTGATCATTGCGATTCCCGTCTTCGCAGAAGAAAAGACGCAGCCGGTTCGGATGGGCTGCGGGTTGATGACCTTCGATACGGTACCGGGCTGGGGGCTTCGCCCTGATGGACAATCTGCCTTGGGGCCAACGCATGGCGCTGTCGTCATCGACAAGGACGGCAACATCTATACGAGCGCCAACAAGGGAGTCGTCGTGTTCTCGCCGGACGGCAAAGTAATCCAAGAATATCTGGGCGACAAGTATTCGAATATCCACGATATGGAAATCCGCGAGGAGGCTGATGGCGAGTTCATTTATGGTGCCCGTAATAACAACGCCGAGGGAATCAAATTCAATGCTCACAGCGGCGAGATCGTGTTGAATCTGCCGTTCCCCGAGGAATCCGGACTGAAGCTTGAAAAGTTCAACCCGACGGCGATCACCGTCGCTCCCAACGGCGACATCTTCCTGTCGGACGGCTACGCGAGCAATCACATTTTCAAATTCGACAAGGCCGGGAAATACCTGATGCACTTCGGGTCCAAAGGTAATGACCTGAAGCAATTCAATACCGCCCACGGCATGACTTTGGACACGCGATACGAGCCTCCTCGCCTGTTAATCTGCGACCGCAACCACACGCCCAAGGGCCGCCTGCTGCATTATGACCTCGAAGGGAACTTTATCGACGAGGTCGTGACCGGCCTGGGAATGCCCACCTCCGCCGCCGTCCAGGGCGACTACGTCGCGGTGCCGGATCTGCACGGACGGCTGGTGATTCTCGACAAAAGCAACACGATCATGGCGGTTCTCGGCCACAATCCCGATCCCGGCAAAAGAGTGAATTTCAATGTCCCGCAAGCCGACTGGATCGAAGGCATCTTCAGCGGCACGCACGGCTCCTACTGGGACCAGGACGGAAACTTGTACGTGCAGGACTGGAACGTCTCGGGACGCATCATAAAACTGGTGCGGGTCAAGTAGACGCCGTCCGAGATTCATACGCTGCACGACGGCAGAAGCCCGGCAACTGACGACACTTGAAGATCGGCCGAGTTTTTGACTCCCACGGGATTCCGAAATGAAGGGCAAGGCGATTCCCTATCCCGGATTATTCATCAGCCGCTTGGCGATAGCCTGCGGTTCTCGTGAACTTCGAGAGAACCGCACGCTATCGCGTAGCGGCTGATTTGCGCGGTGTTTTGGGCAAGAGAGCCGTAACTCTTCATACAAACGTATGTTTTGAAGAATGCTGACCGGTTCATGAATAATCCGGGCTATTCTTCAATGCCGTTGGAAACCCCGTTTGTCAGAAGCCCCGTTTGTCAGAAGGCCAGTTTGTCAGAAACCCAGTATCTGGATTTCGCTCACACCAGTGTAGGTGTCGGAGGTCCATAGTTTCTTGGCCTGGAGCCGCACATAGCGGCCGCGAGCAAAGGGGACCGGCACGAGCGTGCTGTAGTCGGGTGTGTCGGCGGCACCCGGTGCTGGCGGAACGATGCCCCTGGCGATCGGGTCCGCTTCGGTCGGCGAGTCGCTCACAAAGATCTCGACATCTTTCCAGCCGCGTTGCGTTCCCGACACCTGATTAAAGTTCCAAATGCGGACGCCCATAACGGTTTGTGCCTGGCCTAAGTCGAGTACGATCGTACTCGACTTGGCAACCGGGTGCCGCCACATCGTGTTGAGATCCACGGAGTTCCAAACACCGTCTAGCACAGCGCTGGCCGGGCCGTCGTCTTCCTGGGCTTCGGCATATCGTACCTGCACATTGGCCAGCGGTTGGGGTGTCAGCTGGCGTGTTGCATAGGCCAGTACTTTCGCCGCTTGAATCACCTCGGCCGTGTCCTCGTTGTCGGCCGGCAATTCGATGAGTTTCACGAGCCGCTGCGATAACTGCTGTTCTTGCTCGGCAGTCAATGCCACGTCGAGTCCCCGGCGGGCCTGCAGATCGTATTGTTCGTGCTTGCTCACGGCATGATAGGTCGCCCGTAACGCAGCCGCCAAGACAGGACCATCTTGTTGCAGCAACGGCAACATCGCGACCAAGGTCTGCTTGGGCGGATCGATTACCTGCGACAGCGCCGTGAGCGCCGCCGCACGCTGCTCGGGGAGTTCTGTTGACAGTGCTAATTCAAGCAGCGGTTCGCCGGCACCGGGCCGTTGCATGCGGACGAGTTCTCGAATTGCCGCCGGCCACACTTGTTGTTGTTCCGTCCGCCGCAGCACCGCAAGCATCGCCGGTGCAGTGATATCGGGCCGATTCAACAACCGCAACGCCTCCAGAGCGTTGGCGGCCAGGATCGGATTCTCAATGTTCTCGGATGCCTCGAGCAACATGCCCAAAGCGATTTCTGGCTTCTTGAGCAGGTTGGCCTGAGCGGCGGCGACATCTTTGCGTCTGTCGGTGCCCAGCATTTGTATCCACAGTTGCAAATCGCGGCGCGCTTTCCGCATGCTCTCGATCTGATCGGCGATGGCCGAGGCCCTTGTCCGCTGCTGGTCGGTCGGAGCGAGAGCCTTCACTTCGTTCAGTTTCTGGACGGCTTCGGTAAACTTGCCGAGGTCCATCAGCTTCTCCGCGTCGACAAGATTCTCGTCACGCCGTTTCATCGCCAACACCTCCCGTTTGTCGGCCAACCGCGTTGTCAACTCGGCCAATTTGGTTTGCTGTTCTTCGCTCGGCAAGAGCGGAGCTTCGTAAACCTTGGCGCACGCGGCGAGGCACTGCTGGGCCTCCTCCAACTCGTCGGCTTCCAGATGAGCAGTTGCTTTCTCAACCAGTCCGCTCCAATCGGCTTCTGGATCGGGCAACTTCTCAACGGGCGGTGCGACTACTTCGGCCGCTTGTTCCGGGACGGTCTTGCCGATGTCGTTCGACTTTGAACATCCGGTCGAATGGACCGCGACCAGCGCAAACGTCACAGCAGCGAGCAATCCCGACAGGTGCCAATTCCGTGTGTTCATAGATTTTCTCTAAGCAAGGTGGTGACAGCTTACTTCAACTGGGAAATCCACTCGCGGAGCAGCTCCACCGCCCGCTCGTCGACCTTGGTCGTGGCTAGTTGTGGCATTTGGCCCGCGCCGCGCATCGCGAGGCGATGCAAGAGGACCGAGCGGTCGGGGTCTCCGGCCGCCACGAGCCGGGCGTCAGGTAGGTCGAACTTGTGATGCAGCGGTTCTTCATCGACGAGCTTCGCGTCCGCCAGCGGCTTGGTGAATTCGAGGTTGAACTGCGCGTTGCCGCCGCCGGCTTCGACATGGCACTGGGCACAGTTGGCATGCAAGTAGGAACGCGCCCGCGCATCGAGGTCTTGCTGCTTGTCATCAGGATCGACGAGGCGTGGAAATGCCGCCGACCAATGGACTGGTAACTCCGACGGAAGCGTTTCGGCAAGGCCTTTCGCGCCGGTCAACTCCTGGGACCGAGCCTTGACTTGGGCGTCGTCGAGACCGCTCGCCTTGAACAACTCGCCGAGCTGTTTTCTCGCGTCCGCTGTCCAGGCCACCGGAAGTATGTCGAGATAGGTGAGCACTTCCAACTGATTTGCTTTCGTTCCGCCAAAGTCATGCCCCTTGTTCATCTGCAACGTCGAGAGTCCCAGTACGTAATTGGCGGCTCGGCTATGACACACCATGCACTCGGCGCGGCTCGGGAACCGCCAGGCTTGCGTTGGCGGTTCAGCGCCGGACGAACGAACAATCAACTCACGATCGAGGCCGTTGGCGGCGACAAGCGTCGCTTCCGTCTGCTCGTCATTCCAGGCATACGAGTAGCCGACCCATTCGCCTTGCTGTTTCGTGAGCAGCCGGGTCTCGATCCAGCGACGTGAACTCGAATCGTCAGCCGCTTCAAACGCAAACGATTTGACGAGTACCGTGAGATCGGGAAAATTCCAGCCACGATTGTCGGTCATCGTGATTGTTGCCGGCTTCTCGTTTTCGGCTGGCCCCGTTGTCGGCTGCACCGTTGTCGGCGGCAGATAGATGTAGCGTTCTTTGGACGCGCCGTCGGACCACAGCGGCGCATTGACCGAGTAGGGAATCAAGCCTGACGCGACTTGATGACCGCGGACCGAAGCGAACAGACCGGTCTGGCTGAGCAGCTTCGGAAACGCATCGCTCTGATCGGCCGAGTCGTTCAATTCAAGCGAGTAGAACCCGCCCTGATGGTCGCCGCGATAGTCGGCGATCAGCAATTCGCCGTCCGCGTCGCTGCCAAAGGCGGCGATCGCTAACGTCGAATCGGCCAGCTCCTTGTGCCAGACGACGTCGCGCCCTTCAACCTTGGCTCCCCAAATCTTGCCGGTCGAATAGTCGCCGTAGATGTAAGCTCCCTGCAAGCCGGGCTGTTGGCTGCCGTAATAGACCACGCCGCCCGTCATCGACCGGGCTTCGGAATGCGGATGGTCGAAGGTCGGCTTCGAGACGGCAGTCGGGCCGAGCTGTCGATTCGCATAGAAGATCTGGCCTCCTTCGTAGACGCTCCAGCCGTAGTTCGCGCCCCGTTCGACCAGATAGATCTGCTCCCACAAGTCTTGCCCGTTGTTGCCGACCCAAACATGTCCCGTCCGCGGATCGACCGACATCCGCCACGGGTTGCGAAAGCCGTAAGCCCACGTCTCCGGTCGCGCTCCCGCTACATTCACGAACGGGTTGTCGGGTGGAATCGAGTACGGTTGGCCGTCGCTCGGCTGGTCGACATCAATGCGGAGGACTTTGGCTAACAAATGATCGAGCCCTTGCCCCTTCAAATTCGTATCCGAATCGCTCGTCCCGTCGCCCGACGTGATGTACAGCATTCCGTCCAAGCCAAATGCAATGGCCGCTCCGTTATGACCGTTCGATTCCCACTGCAGGATCACCAGCGCGGTCGCGGCGTCAATCGCTTGCTCCGCGTCGCGTGAGACGGTGTAGCGGGTGACGCGACAGTGTTTGGTCTTACCGTCTTCGGAAACGGGGTCGCTGCTGCCGATCAAGAGAAATCCGTTATTTGAAAAGTCCGGATGAAACGCGATGCTATAGGCGAGTCCCTCGCCAAAGTCGAGCAGCGCATCGAACGCCGCGCCGCTTTGGTCCGCCTTGGTGCGACACAAGCGGTAGTTGGGATCTTGGTCGATGAAGTACAATCGCGTGCCATCCGGTTCCTTGGCAACGCAGATCGGATTCGACAGTTTCATCTCAGGCAGCACGCGCCGGACGCGATAGGGCAGCGGCGGATCGGGAGAACCGACAACGCGAGACGGGACGGATTTCCAGGTGGCTTTCAGTTGTTCCAGCGAATTCGCTGCTGGCGACTCCGCCCTCGCGGCGAGGGCGCCGAGTACGGCAGCCAAGAAGGACGGCAGTAGAAACTTGTGGCGTCTCATTTCAAACTCTTGCAGTGGTGCGGCGAGGATCACGTATTGACTATACCGCTCGCGGTTGAAAATGGCACTTTCACAAAATCTGCACGATGGCCTTCCAAGGCGGTCGATCACTTCACGACGGCCTTGGAAGGCCATCGTACAAAAGCGTCAACGCCATCCGCTCGCAGTATAGCATCGCCGCTGCTGAGCTGACATGCAAGGCGAGCTGCCGGCGTGTTGGCTAATTGGCTCGCTTGTCGAAACGGATTCCTCACACTCTCGCCGGCAGCCCTGGACACCGGAAACCCTATGGGTTGGCCCCGCTCTCGCTAATCGATTGAATCGAGGCTTTTGATTTCACTTCGACTCACGAGCACCTGTTCCGTCGCCGTGGGAGGGATCGGCAACCGGTCCACATCGCAGCCAATCGATTCACCGTCTTGCAAGCCAGGGCGATGCTCTTCCATCCATTCGCGACGGAGCCGCAGGTCGGACGCCTTGACGCGCGCAAAGTCGGTTATTGCAGGAACGGCATCACCTCGTCGATCCTCGAACGAACCGCTGTCCTGCCACTGTTGTTGCCACTCCTCGAGGTTGCTCAGAGGGTGCGTCGTAACCGGCGAGGCGTCGGGCAACACGTGCTCTTCGGTCAAGAAGTGCTTCATCCTGAGATAGCCGTTGTCGCGGCCGTGCCACGCGATCAATTCGCGCAGTTCCGGCAGTCGCGAAACCGAGGTGGCGGTGGCGTGCTTGTGCCAGAGCCCTGGACCGGTCGCCACACTCCGTTCCATGCTAACTTGAAGAGGCCTCCAAACATCATCGTCACTTCGGACAAGGAATAGGCTGCCGTTGCTGTTCTGGTCGCTGTAGATGGTCGTTTTCAAGAACCGAAGTCGGTGTGGAGTTGGTGACGGCTGTGAAGTCTCAAGGTGGTTCGACAACATCCAACTCACTGTAGGTGCAACCCACAGGCAATCAACACAGGTCACGTGCAGCGGTTGCGACACGCTGTGGTAAGTCGGTCGGACATTGCGGAAGAAGCAATTCACCAGCCATACCTGGGCGGGATCTTGATACGCAGGTGATGACTGCGCGATCACGGCGAGGTACGCGTAATACCGCCTGTCTTTGATGTGTGCCGTGACCGTGCAGTCCTCCATCACCACCGTTCCTTGCGGGGACAACAGGGCCACGGCCTTGTCGTCGCCGGTCGTCGTCCAGTTGTGCAGCACGAAGTGCAGGCCTTGCAGATTCACTGCCGCGCCAGGTTGGACAGTAAACCAAGCCCGATCAGGCATATGGTAATGCCTATTGGTGGCAGGATTCGCAGCCACGGGCACGATCGGCTGGAAGCCAGCCGCGGCCCGGATCGTGAGATCCCCTTCGGTCCATGACAAATCGGACTCAATCTTGCACTGTAACATCGCGATCTCGATGACGTCTCCCGACTGTGCTTGCGCCAACGCATCGCCGAGCGAGTGGAATGGCCCGTCCGCCGAAACTCGTAGCGTGCCGCGATTCGCCTGCGTGACTTGAGGCACTTCTTTCAGGTCGATGTGACTCCAATCAGGCGGAGATGTTTCGTGTTGGGTTACCGTCGCGCTGGCCGATGGCGCGCCCTCCTGGAGATCGACGGTTGCAGAATTGAATCGGAAGCCGTTTTCCTGGATGGTCATCGCCCCCAACAAACACACAATCAGCACCGCGATGGCTCCCGTCACAGAGACGATTGGATTCCGCAGCAATCGCCGTAGCGAGGGCTTGGAACTTGCCACCGATTTGGCCAGCGTGACCTCCCCGGCCAGGAATCGACCCAAGTCCTCGGCCAAGTCGGCGGCGGTGGCATAGCGATCGTGCGGGGCCTTCGCTAAACATTTCAGACAAACGGTTTCCACGTCTCGCGGGACGTCAGAACGCAACTGACTCGGCGGCACGACGTCGTCCTGACAAACGGCGTGGAGCGTTGCCAGCGACGACTCGCTTGTGAAGGGCGGGCGGTTCGTGAGTAGCTCGTATAAGATCGCGCCAAGTCCATAGATGTCTGTCGCAGGGCCGATGTCCTTCTTGCCCAACGCTTGCTCTGGCGACATGTAACTCGGCGTGCCAAGCAACGCGCCGGTCTGCGTCAAGCCAGCCGGCGCGTCACCAGCCGCGAAGGGCATTTGCTTGGCGAGCCCGAAGTCGGTGATCTTCGGAGTACCGTCGTGCTTCACCAGGATGTTCGCGGGCTTCAAGTCGCGATGGACGACTCCGAGTTCGTGGGCAGCCTGAACGGCCTCCGCCAAGGTGCGAACCAACTCGGCAGCATCCCGCACGGGAAAACCACCTTCCGGAATCTGTTTGTCCAGCCGGATGCCATCGACGAATTCCATCGCCAGATACGGCCAGCCACGATGATCGCCGACCTCGTAGACGTGGACAATGTTCGGGTGCTGTGGCCGGGCCGCCGACTCCGCCTCGCCGCGAAACCGAGCCCGCTCGAGGGGACTCAAGTAAGGCGATCGGATCATCTTCAGTGCAACCACGCGGTTCAGACCCTGCTGCCGTGCCTTGTAGACGACTCCCATGCCACCCTGACCAAGTTTCTCCAACACTTCATACTGACCGATCCGCTGACCGGGCAGGATCGCATCTTCGAACGCCGCGAGCGTTTCGCGTTGGACCGACGTGTCCGTGCCTTCAATTCCGAGCACTTCATGGATCTGGAACAGTTGGGCGATGTCTTCTCGCAGCGCCGGGAATTGCTCCTGCCACGTATCCAGCGAGGGAATTTCGCCAAGTTCCTGCCTGACGACGAACTCGGTATAGATGAGTTCAAGAACAGCCTCCTGCTGCTCTGTCAGGTCGGGAAACTCATCCAGAAGTTGCCGGGCTGTACACGGTTTGCCATCTCGCAACTGTCGTTCAAGTTGCGTGCAGGCCTGGCGCAGGTGCTGGTCGATGCCAAGTTCGTGTGGTACGCCCATCAGTCGAACGCCAGTCCTATAAACGTGTTTGCGCAGTTCTATCGTACATTGTAATGCCATCCGAGGGCTCAACTGTTACGGGTTATTTCCCAAGTAGGTCACTTTCGCCGAAAGTGACCTCAGTACGGACCTCAGTAGGGGATGGTAAAAACCACACGCTGGCTGAGCGCCGAGTCTCAAACGCCTGCCAAGGTCACGCTCGGCGAGCGATGACCTACCGATCCGCTAGTTCCCGCTGTAGGAGCATGCACTGCAACCAGTCGTGAGGGTGCAGCAGAAACTCACGGTAGCAGAATGGGCGGTGGTTAGCTGCGAGCCAGCTTTCGGCTTTGAGCTTCCACTCCATCGACTCTGCGACATTCCCCAGTTGATGATGGGCCAAGGAGAGTAAGAACCAGTTCGTGACGTGTCCGCTCCATGTCGGTGCTGATTCCAATCCTTGCAGCACCGCTTGGACCGTCTGCTCATAGTCCCCGGCGCGGTAGAACGCCAGGGCCAGCAGATGGCGATAAGTCCCGCTCGTGGGTTGGCTGTCGACGGCTTGCTGAGCGAACGCAATGACTTTGTCTGGTTGAAGGGTTGGATTGGGGGCCAGCAGACAAATCTTCGCGGGGACGTAACGAGTAGCGTGTTCGGGTTCGTTGCTGAGCCGTTCGCTCGCATCGGCACAGACGTCTTGATACTCGTCGCGGTTGCCCGCCATGAGCAGCGCGCCGGCCTGAACTACCAAGAGAGCATGAAACGTCGAATTCAACTCATAAGCCTTCGCAAAGTCGTCGGCACAGGCCTGCCAATGGTTCCGTGCGGCGTGTGCATAAGCCCGGTGATCGTATAACCACCAGACATCGGGCTGTTCTGCAAGTAAGTAATCGAAACCGGCCAACGCAGTCGATTGCAGGCATTCCTCAGAGAAGACCGGCGCTGTCGGCGGTCGGCCGAGTAGCGCTTCCGCCTCGGCACGAATGCTGGCCGACGCGGCCTCCATTGCGTCTTGTTGCTGCGCCTGGTGGGAAGCCTGCGAGTAGCACTCCTGAGCTAACTGCTTGTTTCCCATCTGCCATTGCGCCATGGCGAGAAAGTACCAATCCTCACCCAGCCCGCGATTCCTGACCGCGACCGCGGCACTGAGCGCCGGGACCGCGTCTTCCCACTTGTTCGCGCGATAGAGGGCGGCACCAAGCGTATTCCAGTACGCGGCCTCGTTCCGATTTAGTGCGACTGCTTGGCGAGCCAGATCAACAGCGCGGCCTGCATCTTGCTGCTGTCGGTCGGGGCAGGTGACGAGTAGCCACGCCAAACCGTTGTAAGCCCGACCGAGTTGAGGGTTGTAACGAACGGCCGCTTCATAGTGCTCGATTGCGACGGCAAACTGCTTCCAGGTGGCAAAGTGGTGACCAACCACAACATGCGACGCGGCAAGTCGCTCCCGGTAATAGGTGTTTTCAGGAAACTCATCGACGAGATCTTGCAACACTTTCAGCGCGGCTCCGAAGCTGGCTTCTGCTTCTCCCTGGCGACCCATTTCAGCGTGGAATACGGCAATGCCCTGATGCAACGTCCCGATCGAAACCCGTTCACGATGTTCCTCCGGGAACCGCTCAAGGAGTTGCTCATAGACATCCAGAGCGCGTTTGTACTCTGTAATTCCAACATCATATTGTTCAAGCAAGTGAAAATGCAGTTCGCCAAGTTCTTTCAAAGAAGACCCCAGGTCACGATAGTATTGAAGTTCCTGTGGGAAGTCCCTGAGCAACGAGTCGTCTAGTTCACAAACTTGCCGCAAGAGTTTTTCCGCGTCGTGGCGCCGTCCATCCGAAAGCAGCAGTTTTGCCAGGGCCTGATCGGCGTCTTTCAGTTCCGTCCGGTAGGATGGTCGGCTCGCGTAGTCGGCCACGATTGGTTTCCATAGTGCAATAGCACTTAGATACGAGTCTGCGGCTAGCGAGTCGCGGTCAACTGCGTTCAGAATGTCGCCCAAGTTTTTGTGTGCGCGTGCCAAATAGTGCATTTCTTCCGAAGATTCGGGATCGTCCTCGGCAGCTTGCTGACGGAGTGCGATTCCGAAACGACATGTCTCTTCCGCTTCGGCAAATCGATGTTGACGCAGCAACAGCCGACAAAGTGCATCCAAGCCGATCGCCAAATCGCCCATTTGACGTTTGCCGGAAATTGCGTTGCCAACGACGAACGAACGCACCCGTCGGAGTAGATCGCTAAATTCGTGCGCGCCATTGGACGCACTCACAACGTCTGGAAATGGTTCATCGGGTTGCCATAGTTCCCACTCGATGCACTCGTAGCACGTTTGTTCAGCGCCAGTTACGTCATCCTGGGTAATGAGAATGGCGTAAGCATTCAACAACGCGTTGGCGATGCCCCTCCTGGCGTAGTCCGCTCGCGGGTCTGCGGACAGGATGTCATGCCACTGGTTGCTGGCATCCGCATAGCACTTCAAGGCATCCGAAGATTCGAACCTGTCCTTGAAAACGTGCCCGAGTCGCAGATAACAGCGGGCTCGCTCATCTTGATGCCCGAAGTTGTCTGGCATCTTGTCGATCAAGTCGTCCAGAATCTCGACTCCGCGGCGAAGCGTCTGCTCGGCGTCAGCGTAGCGACCTAGTTCGTGTTGGATCGTGCCGGCTCGAAGCGCGGCAAGAGCCGTTTCAAAACGGAGGACAGGATCGTCGGATCGCTGGTCCAGCAGCGACTCATACAGAGTGAGTGCTTCTTCGAGAGTTCGGCGCCGGATGCTCTCCACACCCGGTTGATTGATCAGCGCGTTGCTCAACGCCGTCAGCCGATCGACAACATCGCGCGCCTTTTGATAGTTGGCTTCCGACAGATCACGCTCGTGGCGCGCAACAACGGCGTTACGTTCGGCCCGCTGCCACTGCGCGATGATGCCCGTGCTGCCGGCAACGATCGCCAAGGCGAGCATGGCGATCAGGCCGGCGGTGCCTGGCTTGCGCCGGCACCAGCGCCTCGTTCTCTCAATCGGGCCGGCGCGTCGGGCCACGATCGGTTCCCCAGCGAGATGACGCTGCAAGTCCTCTGCCAGCAACCAGGCGCTCGCGTAGCGTCTGTGAGCCTCCTTCTCGAGGCACTTCAGACAAATCGTTTCGAGATCGCGCGGCACCGTCGACACGAGGCGCCGCGGCGGGACAGGCTCTTGGTTGCAGACTTGTTCCAACGTGGCGATCGGTGTGTCCGCATGAAACGGCAGCCGTCCTGTCATCGCTTCATATAGAATGACACCCAACGTGTAGATGTCCGTGGCGGGACCGATCCGTCCCTGCCGTTCGTCCGCCTGCTCGGGTGCCATGTAGCTGGGTGTACCGAGTAGGGCACCTGTCCTTGTCAACGCACTGTCTGCGATCCCGGTTCCGTCTTCCGAATGTATTCGTTTTGCCAAACCGAAGTCCGTGATCTTCGGCGTGCTGTCCGCCGTCAACAGGATGTTTCCCGGTTTGAGATCGCGATGAATGATGTCGTGCTGGTGAGCAAAGTCGATGGCCAGCGCCAAGGTCTTCACGAGTGTCGCGGCGGCTTGCGGCGACAGTGGATGCTCGGCCAGTTGTTGGTGCAGGTTCGGCCCTTCCACCAACTCCATTGCCATATAGGGCGTTCCGTCGTGGCTCCCGACTTCGTGGATCTGGACGATGTTGGGATGCTGTAATTGAGATGCAGCTTCGGCTTCGAGCCGGAATCGGGCGCGGTCGATTCGGCTGGCGTGTGCCGACAGAATCATCTTCACGGCCACGAGTCGATTCAAGCCACGCTGCCGCGCTTTGTAGACCACGCCCATCCCGCCGCGGCCGATTTCTTCGAGCAATTCATATTGTCCGACGCAGGCTCCGGGCTGCATTTGGGCCGGAACGCCAGCCAGTCCATCGGTCGTGGCAGCAGCGCCAACGGATGTGTCGCGTTCGTCTTCGGCGATCAACTCGTGAACTTGGAACAGCTCTTTCAGATCCGTCCGCCACAGCGGAAAGTCCTGGAGCCAGCGCTCGGGGAGCGGGTGCTCGCCCAACTCGCTTCGCACGACGAACTCGGTGTAGATCAATTCGAGCGAAACTTCTTTGTTGGCCGCGAGATCCCCGCGCGATTCCAGGAGTTGCTTTGCCGAACACGGTTCGCCCGCGCCGAGCAAGCGTTCGAGTTCAGCACACGCCTGCTGCAGTTGCTGTTCGATGGTTTGGCCAGCGGGTAAGTTCATCGTTCGATGCCGCTATGAAATCCTCGGCGCACCCCGGTTGCGCACCGAGACTTGGATTATAATACCGCGACGCGGTCGAAGTGTTACAGAGTTTACGGATTCTGACCCGAAGCGTTAGTTTTGAAGTTACGCTGTTGTCCGTTTCGCCGTGTTTGTGCATCCCGAAGGGATTTGAGCGATTAGCCGGTGGTAAGCGGAGCGCCACCACCGGGTAGGTCAACGAATACACAGTCTATCCCGGAGGGATGGCAGCGCAGCCGTGCTGGCATCCCTCCGGGATGCAAGGAATTGCAAAACGCGCCTACCGGTGGTGGCGCTCCGCTTACCACCGGCTAATTGCTGCGATTCCTCCGGAATACCATCGAAACAGCGCATCTTCAAAACTGACGCTTCGGGTTACCATTGGCGTACCGACAACCAGAGCAGTGTCATGACCGAACACACCGACTTCGCCGAAACCCTGGCTTTAGCCAAGCAGGGCGATCCACCCGCGATCGCGAAGCTGGTGGAACAATACGAGCCCAAGGTCCGCGTCGTGGCTCGCGTGCTATTGGGGCGCGCGTTGCGACCGTATCTCGATTCGGTCGATCTCGTGCAATCCGTGCATCGCAGTTTGATGGTCGCTCTCCGCACGCACGATTACGATCTGGCGAATCCCGAACAGCTCATCGCATTGGCGATCACGATGGTGCGGCGGAAAACAGCGCGGCATTGGCGTCGGATGCAGCGCCAGCGGCGGATGGATGGAGCGTCGGATTCAAAGAATCTGGCCCTGGTGCTGGCTTCGGTGAGTGATTCCCGCGAGGGTCCAGCGCAGGAAGCTCAGTTCAACGACCTGCTCGAGCGGCTCTGCGACAAGCTTGACGAAACCGAACGCCGCATGCTCGATCTGCGGCTGCAAGGGTACACGTCGGCTGAAGTCGCAGCCGAACTCGGCCTGCACGCCGTCGCCGTCCGTGTCCGCTGGACGCGCCTCCGCAAGCGTCTCCAAGACAGCGGCGTTGTCGCTGATTGGATGTAAGCGAACGACTTTGTCGCTTGCGAACTCGTCGTTGTTACCTGTAACACTTCTGCCTATGTACGGCATTAGAAGATTGAGTCGGGGCGTATGGAGTAAAGGACGATGGCAGATGACTACGTCGATGTTCAGAACGGCGATGACGCGAACACCGGCATGGTGAACGATCCGTGGAAGACGATCGGTCATTCCGTGGACAAATTGCTGGAGATTGCGAACGTCACGTCTTCACACAAGGTGTTCGTACTTCCCGGCGTCTATCATGAGGCAATTACCATTCCCCCAGATTCACGTTCAAAAAGGTCGAATTCATCTCGGGAAGCGCCAGTAACCACATCATCACCGGCGGGAGAATTGTAGATAACGATTGGGACGAGGCGTGGAGCAACAATTCCCAAGGAAGTGGCATCGACAAGAACACCCTTTGGAAGTAGCAGTTTGATCCGACTCATCTCAAAATGATCAAGGAACATCGTTGTGCTCTGCGAAAAGAATTACTCAAAGCGTTCAAGAGCACATTCGGCATTTACGCATTCAACCGCATCGACGAATGGATACTCCACAATTTCAGCGAGCGGATCCTGCTCAGTCTGGATCCCAAGAATCAGTTCGCTGGGATAGAGGTTAACAATATTCTGCGTGAGGTGTTTCGTTTGGAGGATCTGCGGGAATACTGTTTCTTCGTCAATCATGCGTCCGCAGCCGCGCCAGTGCTCAAGTGCGAGGAGCCTTCCGGCCCCGATCCAAACGGTGACGGTAAGCCTACGAATGACTGCACTCTCTATGTCAAATTGGGAGCTGGCGAGAATCCAAAAGACCGGCAATTCGAAGCGGCAACGCGCGCGTTTATCCTTCGGGTCATTGCTCATAACGTCGAGTTCAAGGGATTCACCTTCCGAGCTGCGGCCGGCACGGAGATACGGGCAGCCATTGACCTGCAGGGTAACAATGCCCGGTTGGAGAACTGCCTTGTCGAATGGAACGCAGGCTTAGGTATCAAGATCCTGGGAAACGATTGTGTCCTGAAGAAAAACGCAATCCGCAACAATGGCCAGCAGGGTTTGGCTTGGACCATGGCGTCGATCCGTTCGTCGGAGAATGACTGCGGTGCGCGAACGATCACTCGGCCGTCGCGTTCGATGACGACATCCGCCGTGTTGCGTCGACTGCGCACGGCTTGATACGCAATCTTCTCGTCGGCCGCAGTCTTGGAAAGCGTCTTCATTTCGTCAGCTCCGCATGACGCTTCTCAGCCAGCTTCACGATCTCCACCGCGATCCGTTCGTGCTTGTCGGCCAGCGGCGGGATGTTGGCCAACAGGATCTCGGTGTCGATGTTGCCGCGCAACCGCTTCACTTCAAGGGGCTTGTTCCAGAAGTCGATGATGTCGATCGTGTCCTGCAACACCTCCACGATTCGCATCATCAGCCTTTTCAGCGGTTCACAATACTCGGCGGGGACTTCGCAGCCGTCGAAACCCAGTTGCACCGTGAAGTCGAAGAACGTCGTCGCTTCTTTGTTGAGCCCGGCGAGCACGTCCGTTCGCCCGGCCAGAGCTTCGCTGCGAAGCTTGTCATAGCCGTCGGCCAGAACCTGCCAGTTGTCGTTGTGGTCTTGAATGAGTTGCTCCAGCTTCTCGCTGAGCCGTTTGTAAAAGGCCGGGTCTTCGTCGAAGTGAACCGTGCAGTGCTTGCGAATGGCGTGCTCCATCTCACTGGCCTTGGCTTCGGGGTCGCCTTGCGAGTGCTTCTGCACGTTGGCGATGAAGTCATCCGATAGCAACTCGATCGGCGGAATCTTCGGGTTGATGCCCAGTTCAATCAGATGCTCGTTGATGAGCGCCTTCACCTTCTCGCCCGCGTCGGCGATGTCGAGCGATTCGTCCTTGTACCGCTCCTTGTACCGCTCCTTGACCATCCGCAGCAGGTAGCCGAACCGCCGAGCCGGTCCGCGATACGGATGCCCGGCTTCGTTGGGAAGAATCAGATTCAGACTTTGCAAAAACTTTTTCAGATAGACCTCGAAGTCCGCGCGGCGTTTGATGTCTTTCATCGCCCCGACGGCCGCGTGGATTACGGCCACGTCGGCGGCGGGTGTTGGCAACGTCCCGCGCACAAAGGCTTCGATGCTGGTCACGCCGACCGAAACAAAGTGTTGCAACAGGCGTTGATACCGCTCTTCCAGGATCGGCACTTCGGTGAGCAGGTTCTTCAGTCCCTGCTCGATGTCCTGGTGGTCTTCGGCCGAATAGATCGCCAGAGCTTCAACTAGGTGATTGGCCAAGCCGATGTAATCGACGATGAAGCCACGATTCTTGTTCTTCGCCACGCGGTTGACGCGAGCGATCGCTTGCAGCAGGTTGTGCTCCTTCAGCCGCTTGTCGATGTACATGACCTGCTCGACCGGCGCGTCGAACCCGGTCAGCAGCATGTCGCAGACGATCAGGAACGCGATGCCGGTCAGTTCCTTGTCGGGATCGTCCCGGTCGAACGGCTGACAAAAATTCTCGACGGCATTCCAACGCTTCGCTTCCTTGCGAGCTGCCGTGATCGCCGCCAGTTCGTTGGTGGCGTCGGCGGACAGGACGACAACCGCCTTCAGGAAGCCGAGCGACACCCAGCGCTGGCATCCCTGCCGGGATGCAAATCATTGAATCGTGACCGCGTCCC
>JAQBZB010000111.1 GCA_027622275.1 Planctomycetota bacterium
GTTAAGAAATCAAGTTATGACAAATCTGGGGGCCTCGCGCTAGCCGTGTTATGAGAAATGCGGGTTAGGTTGCCGCCTTACGCGATCCCCAAGCGGGGACATTCTCTGAACTCTGTCAGACTTCCGAAGTCTTCGAGACTTCGGAAGTCTTTTTCGTGTGCGTGACGCGATCGACGGCCTCGGAAGGCCATCGTACATCAACGGACCAACTGCCAGATGACGACGCCCATGCCGATGGGAATGCACCAGGCGGCAAAGTATTGGAAGCGTCCGCGTTCCAGCCACTTCACCAGCAGCCACAGCGAAACGAGCCCGACCGTGTAAGCGACGGCCGCTCCAATTCCGAGATGGAGCAGCGGGCTCGTTTCGCCGACGGAAGTTGAGAGCGCCCCGTCTTTCGCCAGTTTGACGATCTCCAACAGGCAAGCTCCGCCAATCACCGGTATCGCCATCAGGAACGAGAACGTCGCGGCAGCCGTTGGGGCGAGTCCCAGTCGAAGCCCCATCGATATCGTCGTTCCGCTGCGCGACAAGCCGGGAAGGATGGCAAGTGCCTGGCCGGCACCGATCAGCGCGGCATTCTTGTAGCTCAAGCTGCCACACTCATTCTGGCCGCTGGCGTGACGAGATGCCCAGATCAGAATGAGTCCTGTCACGGGCAGCATGCACCCAGCCAACAGCGGACTCGAGAGCATTGCATCCGCACCGGTCAGCTTCATGCCAAGCCCGATGACGACGGCCGGAACCGTGGCGATGCCCAGCGGCACCAGCAGCCCGCGGTCGGACGAAAGAAGTTTCCGAAGGCGATGCCAATAGAAGACGATGATGGAGATCAACGTCCCACCGTGCAAGCAAATGTTGACGCCTCCAACATCAAACTTGTCGACATCGCCGTCCGCCATCAAGGCGGCGACAATCACAAGGTGCCCGCTGGAGCTGACCGGCAAAAACTCCGTTACGCCCTGCACGATGGCCAGCACGATGATCTCGGTCAGCGACAGTTCCACGGACGTTCAGACTCCCATGACATGAACCGACGAACGCCTTCGCTCACGCGACGGCTTGGCGCGACTCACGGATACAACATCCGTGTTGTCCAACTGCCTTCGTTCAGTT
The DNA here is from genome assembly GCA_027622275.1 of Planctomycetota bacterium. Taxonomy (GTDB): domain Bacteria; phylum Planctomycetota; class Planctomycetia; order Pirellulales; family Pirellulaceae. The sequence continues at coordinate 1,117 of JAQBZB010000111.1, forward strand.
CGTAGACGATGCGTTCGTGCAACCGTGCCGGACGGTTCGACCAAAACTCAATTCGCCGCGGCTTGACACGGAAACCCGACCAAAACTCGGGGCGCGGAACATCGTGCCCTCGGAACGCGGTTTCGAATTCGGCGACGCGACGCTCCAGAGTTTCGTGAGCGTCGAGTGTTTCTGATTGGCGCGACGCCCAAGCGCCGATTTGGCTGTCCCGTGGCCGGTCTTTCCAATACGCCTCGGCTTCGCCGTCCGATACGGCTGCGGCAATCCCCTCGATACGAACCTGCTCGCTAAGCGCATCCCAATAGAAACAAAGCGCGACCTGGGCATTTGCGTTCAATTGAAGAGCCTTATCGCTGTTCAAGTTCGTGTAAAACACAAACCCTCGCTCATCAAAGCCACGCAGCAAAACGATTCTCGCCGAGACTCGGCCATCCGCGCCGGCGGTCGCCAAGGTCATCGCCGTCGGCTCGCGCGTAGCCGTTTGCCGGGCTCGCTGCAACAGTTCCTGAAAGCGCACGAAAGCTTCGTTCGGAAGGGAGGTCATCGTCTTATACACAGCCCGTTCTATAACTTCCAACCGTCCGGCAGGGTGGCTTCCTTGAGGACGATCGGAATCTGATCGCGAATGACGCAGTCCTCGGCATCCTCGCCGTTCTCGACGGCAGCCTCATTGATGATTCGAACGTTCCGGCCGATGCGGCAGTTCTTGTCGAGGATCGCCCCTTCGATCACGCTCCCGTCGCCGATGCCGAGACCGGGCCGGCCATTGCGGTGGCTTTCCGTTTCGTAGAAATCAGCACCCATCACGATCGAGTTTCGAATCGTCACGTTCTCGCCGATTTTGCATCGCAGCCCGATCACACTGTTCTCGATGACGGCACCTTTACCGATCTTGCAGCCATCCGCGATCATGCTTCCCTGGACAGACGCACCGTCGAGGATCGTGGGAGGCAGGAAGCGGGCACGCGAGTAGATCGGAGCATCGGGCAAGTAAAAATCAAACGGCGGACTGGGCCTTGCGAGGCTCAGCGTCGCATCGTAGTAAGCCTTGATCGTGCCGATGTCTTCCCAGTAGTCATCGTACAGATGCGCATGCACGTGCCGCGCTCGACACGCTGCCGGGAACACTTCTTTGCCAAAATCCTGATACGCCGTTTTGGTCAACACATCCACCAGGAACTCGCGGTTGAAAAGATAGATCCCCATACTCGCGAGACACTCGCGGCCTTTGCTTTCAATGCCGCGGGCATCGATCCAGGCGGGATCTGTCCGGACAAGATCGATCTCTTCGTCGGTTTGTGGCTTTTCGAGAAAGCCTGCCACACGACCGCTGTCATCGATCCGCATCACCCCCAACGATCCGGCATCCTGGCGGGACACCGGCAGAGCCGCGATCGTCACGTCCGCATTTGTCGCCTGATGGGTTCTGATCATGTCGCGATAATCCATGCGGTACAGTTGATCGCCGGACAGGATCAAGACGTAGTCGATGCCGGGTTGATCGAAGTACTTCAGGTTTTTCCGCACGGCGTCGGCGGTCCCCTCGTACCAATCCGTCCCCGCGTCCATCGTCTGCTGAGCCGCCAACAACTCGACAAAGCCGCCGCTGAACGCGTCGAACCGGTATGTCTGGCGAATGTGCCGATGGAGGCTGACTGACATGAACTGCGTCAACACATAGATCCGATTCATTCCGCTATTGATGCAATTCGACAGTGGGATATCGATCAAGCGGTACTTCGCGGCCAGCGGGACCGCCGGCTTCGAGCGATACTTCGTCAGTGGATACAAACGCGATCCACGGCCACCGCCGAGGACAAGAGTCGTGACGTTCTTCATGCCAATCCAGATCCGGGAACGAGGGAGAGTGCTGTTTCACCCGCCATCTTAACGCTTGCCACCAGTCCCAAGAACCGGCCACGCCGATCCAAGCATGAATTGTCGCATACACACGCCGTTTACGCGGCTGCCTTGCGGCATTCGGTCAGCATGATCCGTCTCGAACAATGTTGCCGAGATCGCGACGGGGGCTGCGTCTGTTCCAAGCCTCGCCCTATAATCGGGAATTCGTCACTTCAAGCGATCTTCCATGTCCAGTCTAATCAGCCAAGACGAGATCCTTCGCCCGCTGACGGCGGCGCAGCAGGAAGCCGTGCGCCATGTCGATGGGCCGCTGATGATCCTGGCCGGACCGGGCAGCGGCAAGACACGCGTCGTCACGCATCGCATCGCCTATTTGCTGGCCGAGGGCGTTCCCGCGCGGCAGATTCTGGCGCTGACGTTCACGAACAAAGCGGCCGACGAAATGCGGCTGCGGCTCGATCGGCTCACGCCTCGGCAGCCGGTTTGGATGGGAACGTTTCACCGCTTCTGCGCCCGCCTGCTCCGGCAACACGCGGCGTTGGTCGGGCTGAGCGAGAACTTTTCCATCTACGACACTAAGGACAGCGAGAAGCTGCTGGGCGAAGCGTTGGGTGAGGCGTCGATCGAATTGACTCACGTCACGCCGGGGCAGATCGCACACGAAATAAGCTCGGCCAAGAGCCAACTGATCTCGCACGACAAGTACGTCGCGCGCCCCGGCCGTTCGCTCGGCGTGATCGTGCAAGAAGCGTATCCGGTGTACCAGCGCCGCCTGCTCGGTGCCAATGCCGTTGACTTTGACGACTTGTTGCTGCACGTCGCCACGATGCTGCGCGAGAACCCCGAGTTGCGGCGGACGCTGGACGAGCGTTATCGCTATATCCTGGTCGACGAGTATCAGGACACGAACTTCGCGCAATACTTCATCGTCCGCGCCTTGTCGCGAGATTTCCCGAACCTCGCGGTGACAGGCGATCCGGACCAGTCGATCTATGGTTGGCGCGGGGCCGACCTGAATAACATTCTCGACTTCGAGAACGATTTTCCCAACGTCGCGGTCGTGCGGTTGGAGCAGAACTACCGCAGCACGCGCTGCATCCTGCGCGTCGCGGATCAATTGATCTCGAACAACGTCCGCCGCAAGCACAAAGAGTTGTTCACGGAGAACCCGGAAGGCAAACCGGTCCGGCTGGTCGTCTATCCCACGAGCCGCGACGAGGCCGATCACATCGCCAGCCAGATCGCCGAGGAGATCTATCACGGCCACCGCCGGCCCCGCGACTTCGCGATCTTCTACCGAGTCAATTCGCTGTCGCGGTCGTTCGAGAATGCGCTGCGCGGCGCCGCGATCCCGTATCAGATCATCAAGGGCCTCGAGTTTTATCAACGCAAGGAAATCAAAGACGTCATCGCGTACCTGCATCTGGTCAACAATCCGAAGCACGACGTCGCCTTTCTGCGCGTGATCAACACGCCGCCGCGGCGGATCGGCAAGACCACCGTTACGAAACTGACACAACACGCTCGGCGATACGGCGTGTCGATGCTGGAGGCGGCCCGCGAGTCGGGGTTGATCGAAGCGATCAACAAGCGAGCCGCCGCACACGTCGCGGCCTTTGTTTCGCTGCACGACCGGCTCAGTTTGCTCGCACACCGTCCGCTGCAAGAGATCGTGGGCTATGTGTTGAGCGAGGCGGGCTACAACGAGTGGCTCCAGAATTCAGGCAGCGAAGAGGACCTCGAGCGGTTGGCGAATGTTCAGGAACTATTGACGGCTGCCCGCGAGTTTGACGAGCAACACCCTGGCGAATCGCAATTGGAAGAATTCTTGGAACAAGTCTCGTTGGTCAGCGACACCGACGATCTGGAAGTCGAAAGCGACAAAGTCTCGCTGATGACGCTGCACGCCGCGAAGGGACTCGAGTTCCCCGTGGTCTTCCTGACGGCGGTCGAAGAAGGGATGTTGCCGCACGAGCGCAGCCGCGAGGATTCGGTGCAGCTGGAGGAAGAGCGGCGGCTGCTGTTTGTCGGCATCACGCGGGCCGAGGAAGAATTGCAACTGAGCTACTCGGCCTACCGCTTCCTGCATGGCAGCCGGCGGATGTCAATTCCGAGTTCCTTCCTCATGGAGCTGCCACGTGACGAAATGGAAGTCCACGAGCCGCGGACCTACCGGGCCAGCGATCTCGACGACTACACGGCCGCTGGCGATGGCGACTTCGACGAGTACGATCAAAGTGAGCATCACGACGAAGAATTGCATGACGAACCCGAATATGTCGAACGACGCGTCGTGGTCACGAGTGAAGTCACCGCGCGTGTCGTGACGGCAGCGGAACTGCTGGGCGATGCGGCTCGCGCAACGGTCAAGGCTTCGCCTGAGCAATTCGAGACCGGCATGCTGGTGAATCATCCCGAGCATGGACTCGGCAAAGTCCTGGCGCTCAGCGGCAGCGGTACGAAGCGAGCCGCCACCGTGCAGTTCTTCGATTCAACGCGCGAGCGGCGGTTCATCCTCGTTCACAGCCAATTGCAACCCGTCAAGTCGGCCGATCAATGAGCGAAGGTTATCCCAAGATCGCGCAGCTGAAGAGCGTCGAGGCGTTGCGGCAGCGACTCGACGAGTTGGGGCTCGAACTGCCCATCGACGACGCGATTGTCGCGGCAGCGGACGGCTCGCCGCTGGCCGAGCCAATCATGATCGGGCCGCATCACGTCGCGAATCGTTGGTGCATTCATCCGATGGAAGGTTGGGACGCGAATCGCGATGGCTCGCCTTCGGAGCTGACGTTGCGACGCTGGCGCAACTTTGGCTTGAGCGGAGCGAAGTTTATCTGGGGCGGCGAGGCAGCGGCGGTGCAGCGCGACGGCCGCGCCAATCCGAACCAGACGTCGGCCATTCCCGAAAACTTGAACGGCCTGCGGCAGTTGCTCGACGCGTTGACCTCGGCTCACGTCGCGAGCTTCGGCAGCACGGACGGCTTGCTCGTTGGGTTACAACTCACGCATTCCGGCCGCTTCTGCCGGCCCAACTCGAAGGAACTCGAACCTCGCATCGCGTACCATCATCCGCTGCTCGACGCGAAGTTCGGGATCAACCCTGATGACGATTCGGTCGTCTGGACCGATGCGGAGTTGGAGCGGCTAATCGACAGCTATGTCACGGCCGCAGGTTTGGCTCGGCAAGCGGGATTCCAATTTGTCGACATCAAAGCGTGTCACGGCTACTTGTTGCACGAGTTCCTCAGTGCTCGTCCGCGTCCGGGCAAGTTCGGCGGCGACTTCGAGGGGCGGACGCAATTGCTGCGCACGATCGTCGGTCGAGTGCGAGACGCCTGGCCGGACCTGACGGTTGCCGTGCGGCTGAGCATCTTCGACATGCCGCCGTTCAAAACCAGCCGCGAGATCGGCGAGCCGATGGATTACTCAAGGCTGCTGCCTTACGACCTGGGCTTTGGCGTGAATGCCGACGACCCGATGCAAGCCGATCTCGCTGAACCTTTACAATTGATCGGCGAGTTGCAAAAACTTGGTGTAGCAGCGATCAACATCTCGGCGGGCAGCCCTTACTACAATCCGCACATGCAACGCCCGGCGATCTTCCCGCCCAGCGACGGTTACTTGCCGCCGGAAGATCCGCTGGTCGGCGTCGTCCGCCAGATCCAAGCGGCTCGCCAGTGCAAGAAGGCTTTCCCCGAGATGCCGATGGTGGGCAGCGGCTACTCGTACCTTCAAGACTATTTGCCGCACGTCGCCCAAGCCATCGTGCGTCGCGGCTGGATCGACTTCGTCGGCTTGGGCCGCATGGTACTCTCTTATCCCGAGTTACCCGCTGACACACTCGCCGGCCGTCAACTGCGCCGCAAGCAAATCTGCCGCACGTTCAGCGATTGCACAACCGCCCCGCGCAACGGCCTCGTCTCCGGCTGCTTCCCGCTCGACCCGTACTACAAGTCACTGCCGGAAGCGGCAAAGTTGCGGGAGCTGAAGCAGGGACTGAAGTAGCGCAACGTCTGCCAACTGTGTCAGCGAGCCGCAGCTTCTTTGATTTGTTGCCTGGTTTTTCGGTATATGGCTTCCATGTAGTAGTCGATGTTTTCGGCTGCGATCGTGTGGTGCCGAATCAAATCAATACCGTGGCCACCGATCTCGATCTGTAATTGTGAAAGGAAACGTGGAATGCCAAAGTCAAACATCGCGTGATGATTGGGACACAACACGATCATGTTTCCGGTATCAAACTAGGCTCGCATCCCGTAGACGCAGGCTTCCTTCGTGGTGCTTTCGTTAGGAGCAAAATGCCGCGTCTCTGTCGTACCGCAGATACCCGCGTGGAATGGCCAGATAGCCGGCTGTGATGCGGCTCTTGGTGAGACGGATGTCACAAGAGTCAAGCATCGACGTAACCTTCACGAAACGAGGGTGTCAACCACGACTACAAAACGGGATACGCGCAATTTCTTGAGCTACCGCACGTATCCCGTTGTCTCGGTTTGATGCAGACGTACCGATGATATCGCGTAAGCCAACTGGCTGGGCGTTTCTCACTTGACAGGTGACACTCACTGCAAGGTGTCGATCCTATCGGGGTGAATGACCGAAATACTCGGAAACCGATGAAAGTGCTGGTCGTTGAAAGAAATCAAATGCTTGATTTGATGACGCTCCATCGCAGCCACTAGCCGCGCGTCGTGCCCCGTCTTGCCCGAAACTTTATGCTGCACCACCAGTTGTTGCCAGCGGTCGAAGATCGCTCGCTCGTCTCGATAGAAGTGGAATTGTTCGATCAGCTTCTCGATCTCCACTTCCGCTTCGACCGTTGTCACGCCAAGCCCGTTGTCAGCGAGCGGTCGCGTGGTAACGACCCAGTATTCGTAGATCACTTGCGGCACGATACACGGTGTGTATCCACGGAGACGCGCAGTCTTAACCGCGTTCTTCGCCGCCGTGAAATGCAAGTGGCCGGGTTGAGCCGAGCGAAGAAGGACGTTTGTGTCGACGAGAATCATTCGCCTCGACCTGCATAGATACTCTCGCGCGAGTCATCCGCCTCGCGAGGAATGGCCTTGTGACTGTCCGCCCATTGGTCAAAGCGGTCACACCACTCCTGCGCAGTCAAGCCGCCAGATACATCGCCGCCGTTCTGTTGAAGCTCGCCACGCAGCAAATGGACGGCCTGATCCAAGACGGCCTCCCGGCTGACAAATTGCCCCGATGCAACCAAGCCTTCCACAAATCTCTCGTTCTCAAGCGACATTTCGGCTCTCCAAGTACGCTTCCGCAGTGAAGTTGTCGTATGTCAAGTATATCGCAATCCGTGCGATGCATGCCAGAACCGTGGATTATTCAGAGACTCAGCGTCGCACCGTCAGCTCCCTCGATGACCGCCTACCTAGCCGAGAAGATTCTCCTCTTCCCGAGATGCGAGCCGTTCTTACAATGACGCTCGCACTATGAGCAATGTCCATGTGGCGGCGACCAGCCAACTGCGGTTGCGTGAGTTGCCGGGAAGTCTGAATCGGCAGGCTGACTTTGCCGAGGCGGTCGAATCGCTGCGAGTTGGCAGCGGGGCGACTTTCGACGGAGTCTGGGGATCGTCGTCTGCGCTGTTGGCGGCGGCATTGAGCGAACATGCCGGCGGGCCGTTGGTTCTGGTGGCGGCGAAGCCAGCGGAGGCTGACTTGTTGGCGGACGACTTGCAGTTGTTCACCGGCAGTTCGCCGTTACGTTTTCCGGCCTGGGAGACAGAGCCTGGCGAACGCGTGATCCAGGACGAGAACTTTGGCGAACGCTTGCGAACGCTGAAGTATCTGCTCCACGATCTTCCAATAGCGGCGCGAGAAACGCAAGCGCCGGTTCTCGTTACAAGCATTCAGAGCTTGCTGCAACCAACGCCCAGCCGCGAACTGATCGAACGCAGCTCGCGCATCTTGCGCACCGGCACGCAACTCGACACCGCAGCCTTCAAGCGTTGGCTTGTCGAACAGCGATTTCACAATACCAGCGCCGTCGAGTTGCCGGGCGAGTTCTCGATGCGGGGCGGCATCATCGACTTGTTTGCGCCGGATTGGCAACGGCCCGTGCGGATTGAATTGTTCGACGATGAGATCGAATCGATCCGCCGCTTTGACGTCACGACGCAGCGGAGTCTGGAAACGCTCGCAGAAGTCGAGATCACCGTCATCCAGCCGACCAGCCATTCGTCGGCTCAGCTGGCTGATTATCTTCCGGCAGGCACGTGGTGCTTGCTGGTCGAGCCCGAGCAGATCGACGAGCAAGGGAAGCACTACCTCAGCCGCGTCGAACATCCGGCGGACTTTCACAGTGTCGAGGCGGTGCTGAAATCGCTTCAGCAATTCTCCGTCGCGACCGCGTCGTCTTTAGCTCGCGGCGCGACAGGCGTTCGTTGTGTGTTGCCGATCGAGTCGGTCGAACGATTCAGTGGCGAGTTTGGACGCGTTCGCGGTGAACTCGATCGCTCCGCGTCGAATTGTCAGGCCTTTGTCGTGACGCCGTCCGAGGCCGAGATCGAACGCCTGCGCGAGCTGCTCGGCGAGACAACCGTCGCCAAGGAGCAACGCTTGCACTTCGCCGTGGGCCAATTGTCGAAGGGGTTTCGCTTGGTCTCGGACGGTGTGCTGTTGATTTCGGCGACCGAGTTGTTTCAGCGAGGCGAAGTCCGGCGAGTCGCGCGGCGGCGACTGGGTAAAGCGATCGACAGCTTTCACGATTTGCGATCGGGCGACTTGGTCGTTCACTTGAGTCACGGCATCGGACGTTATCGCGGCATCGAGCTGATTGATAAGCAGGGACAGCTGGAAGAGCACTTGCAGATCGAGTTTCGCGATCGCGCCAAGCTGTACGTGCCCGCGGCGAAGATCGACCTGATCCAGAAGTACATTGGCGGCACCAAGACGCGACCGACATTGGCGAAGCTCGGTGGCGCGAATTGGTTCAAGCAAAAGAAGGCCGCCGAATCCGCCGTGATGGACATGGCGGTCGAGATGCTGGAGTTGCAGGCCGCACGTCAAAGCCGTCCGGGGATCACTTTCGCTCCCGATGGAGAATGGCAGCGGGAATTCGATTCGTCCTTCCCATACGAGGAAACTCGCGACCAGTTGTTGGCGATCGACGACATCAAAGGCGACATGGAAGCAACGCGCCCGATGGACCGGTTGCTGTGCGGCGACGTTGGATTCGGCAAGACCGAGATGGCGATGCGAGCCGCGTTCAAAGCGGTCGACAACGGCTATCAGGTGGCGATCCTCGTGCCGACCACGATCCTGGCCGAACAGCACTATCATACGTTCTCGGAGCGGATGGCCGAGTTTCCTTTCGATATCGGCAGGCTCAGCCGTTTCTGTTCGACGAAGGAGGAGCGAGAAATTATTGAAGGCCTGAAGGCGGGCCGCATCGACATCGTGATCGGAACGCATCGGCTCGCCTCGAAAGACGTGCAGTTTCACAACCTTGGACTGGTCATCATCGACGAAGAGCAACGGTTCGGTGTCGAAGTGAAGGAGCGGTTGAAGTCATTTCGCTCGACCGTTGATATCCTGACCATGACGGCGACGCCGATTCCGCGAACGCTGCACATGAGTCTGGTGGGCGTTCGCGACATCTCGAATCTCGAGAGCGCGCCGGAGGATCGCATCGCGGTCGAAACTCGCGTGACACGCTTCAGCAACGAGCTGATCCGCCATGCGGTGTTGCGCGAGTTGAATCGCGGCGGGCAGATCTTCTTCGTCCACAATCGCGTGCAAGATATCGAAGTCGTCGCGAAAAAGCTTCGCCAAATCGTTCCCGAGGCGAGCCTCCGCATCGGGCACGGACAGATGCACGAAGAGGAGCTGGAGCAGGTGATGGTCGACTTTGTGGCGGGCCGCTTCGATTTGTTGTTGGCGACGACGATTGTCGAAAGCGGGCTCGACATTCCGGCCGCGAACACAATCTTCATCGACGAAGCCGATCGGTACGGCCTGGCCGATCTCCACCAATTGCGCGGCCGCGTCGGGCGTTACAAGCATCAGGCCTATTGCTATTTGCTGATCGACCCGCACAAACATATCACGCCCAACGCCGCCAAGCGGCTGCGAGCCATCGAAGAATACAGCGAGATGGGAGCTGGCTTCGCGCTGGCCATGCGCGACTTGGAGATTCGTGGCACGGGGAATCTGCTGGGGATGCAGCAGAGCGGCCACATCGCGGCGGTCGGTTACGAATTCTATTGCGAGTTGCTCGAGGGGGCCGTCCGTTCGCTGAAGCACCTGCCTCGCAAGCTGTCCGTCGACGTCGACATCGAACTGCCGACGGCGGCTTACATCCCCGACGACTACGTGCCGGACATCCGCTTGAAGATCGATCTGTATCGTCGATTACGGCGAGCGGCGACCTACGACGATCTGGCTGAATTCCGCGCGGAGCTTGTCGATCGTTTCGGCAAGCTGCCGTCTCCCACCGAGCGAATGCTGGAACTGAGCGAGATGCGGCTGGACGCGACGATTTGGCAGATCGTCTCGATCACGGTCGAAGATCAGTATCTGGTGTTCGGTTACGCGAACCGCCAGCGAATCGAGCAGTTGGTGCGAGTTTTTCGCGGACCCTTGAGAATCGCCGATCAAAAGAGCGCCTATTTGAAGGTTCCCGAGGCCGCCGCCGATCCGAGCGCGTTCCTCGAAACCGCGAAATCGGTGTTGCGGTCGATCTAGCTGGCTCGCTATAGTTCCCCGCCGCGCGGTGAATGCGCGGCTACCCGTCACATCGTTCGTGTCCGTTCGGACTACCCCAAGGGCGAACCTGAGTGTCCCATTTCCGTTTAACGACGACGCTGCTGCTGCTGGCAATGCTGGCGAGTCTCGCCCCTGTGCCACGCGCTGTGGATGCGCAAGGTTTTCCGCCGCCCACGGAGTCTTATCAAGCCGCCGCACCGTCCCAGGTCTTTGAACTGGCCGAGACAGTAGCGCGGGTCGGCAATCAGCACATCTTCCAGGGTGATCTCGAAGGGGATGCGAACATCGTTCTCATTCCCACGATCGAAAGGATTCCGCCCGCCGAGCGGGAAGCGGCCGAGCCGCAAATCAAACTACAGCGGGATAAATTGGTGCAACAGGTCTTGCGCGAAGCGGTTCAGCGCAAGTTGATGTACGAGATGTTTCTGCACACGATCCCCCCGGAGAAGCTTGAAGAGGCCCAGGCGAGCATCAAACAGCGCGTGGGCGAGCAGTTCACGGCGGCGCTCGAAGAGATGGCGGAGAAGGTCAGAAAGGCAGACCAGAGCGAGTACAAAGACTTGACGCGCCAAAGCTCGCAGCTGTTTCGCCTGGCATACGTCATGAAGGAATTGGAGATCACGACGTTTCGGGAACTCGACGTCCTGCTTCGACGCTACGGCTCGTCGTTGGAAAAGCAACAACAGGCCTACGCGGAAGACCAACTTGGCCGCCAGGAGATGTACAAAGAAGCGCGCAGTACCGCCGAGGTCACGTACGACGATATGGTCGCGTACTATCAAGACCACCTGGACGACTTTCAAGTAGCAACGCGAGCGAGATGGGAACAAATCACGATCAAGTTTGACCAGCTTCCGACCAAGTTCGCCGCTGGCGCAGCGATCGCAAAGATCGGCAACGAGCTGTTTTATGGTGCCCCGTTCAAACAAGTCGCCAAGCGAAGTTCGCAAGGCGATAAAGCGAGCGACGGTGGCTATCACGATTGGACCGAGTGGGGCAGTTTTCAGATCTCGCGGGAAGTCAAGGATGCTGTCTTTACGATCGCCTCCGGCGAACTGAGCGACATTATCGAAGACGCCGAAGGGCTTCACATCGTGCGAGCCATCGAGAGGCAAGATACACACTTGATTCCTTTCGCCGACGCCCAGGTGACCATCAAGGAGCGCATCAACGGCGACCGGCGATCCGAAGCGATCAGCAAGTACCTGGTCGAACTCCAGGACCGCATCCCGGTGTGGACGATCCACGACAAGCCTGAATCGCAGGAACAGATTGCGAATCCACGTCGCACGAACAGCGTTCGTTGAGTTGTCATTTGCTCCGCGAACCTCGGCCTTTTTGCTTCGCGGCGGCGCGGCTATCATTCCGGCATGAACACGCCTCCGGAATGCAACGCGGCACCGAGCTGCAACATCGAGCTAAAAGCTCGCCTCCCGCTACTCGATGCCGCCCGGCAAATCGCGAATTCATTGGCCGATGCGCGATTGCCGGACCAGCACCAGATCGACACTTACTTCCATTGCCGGGCGGGGCGGTTAAAACTCCGCGAGATCATCGGAGTAAGAGCGGAGCTGATCGCCTACTGTCGTTCGGATGAAAGCGGTCCGAAGGCCAGCAACTATTTCGTACTTCCCGTTGAGTGGCCGGAACGCTTCAAGGAAGCACTCACCACAACTCTCGGCATTCGAAGCCACGTCGACAAGCATCGCGAGATCTACTTGCATCGAAACGTTCGCATCCATTTGGATCGCGTCGTCGGGCTCGGCGAGTTTCTGGAGTTTGAGGCGGTCCTGAGCGATGCCTATCCGCAAGCAGAATCGCGGAAACTCGTCGATGAGCTGCGGCAAAGATTCGGGATCACCGATGACGATCTCCTGGAGACATCGTACGGGGAGATGATTGAATCCGCGTGACTTTCACCGTCGCGTTGACACTCTTTCGGTCGCCGCCTATGATCGCTGAGCGAGCTTGATGTTCGTCACAGCCCCGGGACTGCCACCTTTCAAAGCAGGAAAACTCATGGGATTATTCAGTGGCTTTGAACACATTGTTCGAGAGCGGGAACCGCTCGCACCCTACACTTGGTTACGCTTGGGCGGTGTCGCCGAATACTTTGCCGAACCGACGTCGGTCAACGAGTTAGTCGCCTTGGTCAAGCACTGTGCGGATCACGACGTGGGGGTGCGGGTCCTCGGCTCGGGTTCGAGTCTTCTGGTCCGCGAAGCTGGGGTCAGCGGCCTGGTAATCCATTTGGCCGCCGCGGCCTTCTCGCAGATCTCGGCCGAGGGCAACAAAGTCGTCGCGGGCGGCGGCGCGAAGCTGAGCCATGTCATCTCAACCGCCGTCCGGGAAGGGCTTGCCGGCCTGGAAGCCCTAGCCGGTGTTCCTGGCACCGTCGGGGGCGCGCTGCACGACAACGCGGATGCGAACGGTACGGACATCGGGCAATGGACCACCAAGGCGACGATGTTAACGCGGACGGGCGCGATCGTCGAACAACAAGGCAACCAACTGCGATTCGCCTATCGCAGCAGCAGCCTCGACGAACTGGCGATCCTGAGCGCTGAGTTCACTTTGGAGAAGGCCGATCCGGAAGTGCTGACCAAGCGGATGCAGAAATTCTGGATCGTGAAACAGTCGAGCCAGCCGGCGGCGAACGAGAACCCGGCGTGCATCTTCAAAGACGTGGGCGGAATGAATGCCGCCAGCTTGATTGAGCAAGCGGGTTGCAAGGGTGCGGCCGTCGGCAATGCCGTCGTCAGCGAGCGCGACAGCCGCTTCATCGTGGCGAATCCGGGAGCGACCAGCGACGACGTGCTGCAACTGATCGAGAATGTCCAGTCGGCCGTCCGAGAGCAGCTCGGCGTCGAATTGGCAACACAAGTCAGGATCTGGTAGCAGAAGGGCTCGCTAGCACCGGAAAATCGAGATTCAGCCGGTCGCCCGGCTCTGCTAAGCTTCCCGCCCATCATGGAGGAGCTATGGCGGCAAGGAAGCGGAACGAGTCTGAACGGATTGATGCCGGAGGTCCGCTGGCACCAGAAACCGTGGGGCTTCTCGGCGCGATTGTGATTCTCGCCAGCATGATCGTCGCGGCCTTCTTCGCGTGGAAGCATTGGGCGCAACCAGTCCTGGAAATCACACGTCACCAGCTTCTGCCGGAGAATGTCCAGATACCGCCGGTGCCACCGTGGATTCGATCGGACATCAAAGCGGAAGTCTTTCGTGACGGCAGCTTGTCGGACGCGTCAGCACTTGCGACGGATCTGACGCCTCGCATTGCGCACGCCTTCGAATTGCATCCGTGGGTTGCGGAAGTGACCCGCGTCAGCAAGCAGGCTCCGGCGAACGTGGTGGTTGATCTCGTTTATCGCCGGCCGATTGCGTGGGTCGAAGTTCCAGCGGGGATGTACGACGGACAGTCGGAGCAAGCGGCACTTCCGATCGACAACGAATCGGTCCTGCTGCCCTATGCAGATTTTACGCAAGACGATCTGGGACGGTTTATCCGCATCGCTATCGAGGGCGTTTCGATCAGCGGGCCAACCGGGAGCCCTTGGGGCGATCCTCGCGTGGCCGGGGCCGCCGCCATCGCGGGCATCCTCGGCGAACACTGGCGCGAGCTAGGCTTATACGAGATCAAAGCCTTGGCGGATTACAGCCGCCCCAATGCTCCCGTCACGACGCGCTACGAGTTGTGCACACCGGATGGGAAACGGCTCATCTGGGGCAGCGCACCGGGACACGAGCCGCCGGGTGAACCGCCCGCCGCGACGAAGTTGCGGCTGCTGCGGGAGTACGTGCAGCGTCGCGGCCCGCTGGACGAAGGCACGGTCCTGGGATTGGATCTTCGCAATCCCGAATCCATTCGAACCGCGCTGCTGCCGCGTTAGTCGTCCTCGGCCGGATCGACGACGGAGAACTCGCTGCCATCGAGCAACCCTTGCAGCTCGCGGCGCATCACGATGCAACCGTCCGGGGCTTCGATCCCGATGCGAACTCCGCCCCCGGCGACGCGGACAACGGTGACGATAATATTGTCACCGATGACGAAGCTTTCGCCGACCTTGCGCGTGAGGACTAACATGATTAACCTCGATACAACTGGCAACCCGGTTACCGCCGCCTGCGGCACAACGCTGCTAGAGCCAAAAATCTTATCAGTGACAAGCGGGCGTTGCAAGCATTCGCGATGTCAATCGAGCGGTTTCCCGAGCCGGCGAAAGATAGGCCAAATGAGCAATCCAGCTGCAAGCAGGCAAAACACCAAGGAGATTGGGCTCGTCAGGATCGGCATGTAGCTGCCTCCCGAAGCCTGTAGCCCGGCCCCGAGGTTCTCTTCCGCGATCGGTGCCAAGATGAAGCCGATCACGAACGGAGCGAGCGGGATCCCGATCGATTCCAGCGCCAAGCCGACCGCGCCAAAACCCAGCATCACCCAAACATCAAACATCCGATTGTTCTGGGCATACGAGCCGACGACGCAGCAGACCATGATGACGGGCCTCCGAGCCCGTCGAATGACGACTTAGATGCATCGAAGGGCTCGGAGGCCCGTCGTACAAAGCTCTCAGTTTGAAAAACTGAGTCCCTCGGAGGCGCCTTAACGGAAGCGAGCCAAGATCCGATTCATCAGCGGCGGACAAAGTCGATCGAGCCAGACGAGAGCTTTTCCGCCGGCGCTGAGGATGACTTCGTGCTGGCCCCGACGCATCGCTTGGACGGTCTTTTGTGCTACGACCCGCGGCGACATGGCGTGAGGCAGCTGAGCGTTGGAGTCGTCTCGCTTATCAATCACGCG
The DNA here is from genome assembly GCA_027622275.1 of Planctomycetota bacterium. GTDB lineage: Bacteria > Planctomycetota > Planctomycetia > Pirellulales > Pirellulaceae. The sequence goes on from JAQBZB010000111.1 coordinate 16,510, forward strand.
ATCAAAAAACTCGCTCGACGTCGTGCTCGGGCTCACCAGCAGCACGTCGATCCCATCACCGGCCAGCTCGCAGCGCAACGCATCACTGAATCCGTGCAGCGCAAACTTGCTCGCACAGTACTCGCTCTTGTTGGCCACCGCCCGATGCCCGAGGACGGAACTGACGTTCGCGATGATGGGGCGGTTGCCTTGACGAAGCAACGGTACGGCGAGTCGAATCAACTCGACCGGCGCGAAGAAGTTGACCTCCATCACTCGGCGCAGGCGGTCTTCGTCGGCGTCGCTGAACGGTCCAATGGCACCGATGCCGGCGTTGTTCACCAGGGCATCCAAGCCGCCGAATTCGCGACGGGCCGTTTCGACGAGTGCGGTGCGTGTGGCTGCGTCGACGACATCGCCGACGACGGCGACCGCATCGGCATCCAGCGTTCTCAGCTCGGCCAACAGTTCCTCGAGCCGTTCCGCGCGACGAGCCGTGACGATCAGCCGCGCTCCCTGCTTGGCCAGTTCGCACGCGATCTGACGCCCCATCCCGCTCGATGCGCCGGTGACAATCGTTCGCAGGCCTTCGATCTTGCGGCGTGCCATCGGCTATGCGACGTCCCCCACGGTGCCAGCCGGTTCGCCAGCGATTGGGTCGCTCGCCGCGGGGCCGTTCGATTCATGGGGGCGAATGGTCGCTTCGGAGGTATTGATGCGTCCGAGATACTTCTGCGGAAGACGACAATGGATGGTCACTTTGGTGTCGGTAAAACGTTTTGACAAGACTTCACTGTGCGCCGCGATAAACGCCATCAGCTTGCCATTTTCCACGCCGGTCTCAATGTCGACATCATGGAACGAGCGGCTCAACGTATCGCTGACCGTCCACGCGAACTTGTCGAGCCCTTCGCGAGTGGCGGCACTTACGGCGATGGCATTCGGGTAACGTCGTAACACGCCGTCCAGACGCCCATTCGACCCGATCGCATCGACTTTGTTCAGGACCAGGAGCGTGTCTTTTTCCTCGATCCCGATCTCTTGCAAGACATCGTAAACGGCGCTGATCTGATCGAACACTGCTGGACTGCTGACGTCGGCAACGTGCAACAGCAAGTCCGCCTGACGTGCTTCCTCGAGCGTTGCCTTAAAGCTGGCGATTAATCGGTGGGGCAGATCGCGGATGAAGCCGACCGTGTCACTCAGCAACACCGGTCCCCAATGCGGAAGCTGCCAACGCCGTGTGCGCGTGTCGACGGTGGCGAACAGCTTGTCCTCCGCCAAGACGTTCGCCATCGTCAGGGCATTCATCAGCGTGCTCTTGCCGGCGTTCGTGTAGCCGACCAACGAGACCGTCATGTGATCGCCGCGCGCGGCGACTTGCCGTTCCTTGCGGCGTTCGACGCGATTCAATTCCGTCCGCAAATCGTGAATCCGCTTCTCGACCAAACGACGGTCGACTTCCAGTTGCTTTTCACCGGGACCACGCATGCCGACGCCCATGTTCAGACGAGACAAGTGAGTCCACATCCGCTTTAAGCGTGGCAGCGAGTACTCGAGCTGAGCCAACTCGACGGCCAACCGCGACTCGTAGGTCTGAGCGTGCGTGGCGAAAATATCGAGGATCAACTCGGTGCGATCGATGACTTTAACTTCGAGCGCCTCCTCGAGGTTCCGTGTCTGGGCGGGACTGAGGTCGTTGTCGAAGACGACAACGTCGGCGTCGTGCGTGTCGACCAACAGCTTCAGGTCTTCCAGCTTGCCCTTGCCGACGAACGAGGTGACGTCCGGCTTTTCCCGGCGTTGCGTCATACCCGCGACGACCGTGATTCCCGCGGTAGTCGCCAATCCTTCCAGTTCCTCGAGCGGATCGTCCTCGAAATGCTGTCCCGGTAAAATGACTCGGACTAACACAGCGTTTTCGCTGGTGACTCCGAATGTGCGTTCTTGATCGTACACGAGGTAGGTTGGTTCCTTGTTGGTCGGTGATGTTGGCGGCCCGTTCGCCGCGGACGGAGTCTCGTCATGCCGGTACGGCCAGCGAAATGCCCGCTGACCCGATTCAATTGTAGCTTCCAAGATGGCATCTTCTCAACGGCTGACAGGCTGAACGGGTAGCGTTTTCGACCGCGGCTGGGATGGTTTCCGCGAGGGAAGGCAGCTCGAATCCCTTTGTGTTGCCGTCGCGGGAGTCGAATTTGAGATAGAAGTCGCCGCTGGCGACAAGACCGATCATGCCGTAGCCGCCGGACATGGCTCGAGATCGGACGACACCAACATCGCCGAGCATGTCGAGCAGGAATTTGATCGATGGACGTTCTTCCATTGTTACGGCGCTGGAAGCTTGCATCATCGCCTTCCAGCGGCAATAGTAAAAGCCATCTCGACCGCACAACACAGGCACTACAAGCAACTCTGGAGATACCACGATGCCACAGGATTTGAGTCGCGACTTCGATTTGCCATTCCCCAAGCTCGGACGCCGAGCCTTCATGACCGCCGCAGCCGCCGCGACCGCTTCGACCGTGCTCGGTCGCGACTACGGCGCGGCTGCTCCGCCGGTTCGATATCCCGAACCCGATGTCGTCGTGTTGGACGATCGCTTTGCGCAATACAAACTTGGTAACAGCCCGATCCAACGTCTGTATCACAGCAAACAGATGCTGTGGGCCGAAGGGCCGGCGTGGAACGGCGTCGGCCGGTATCTGTTGTGGAGTGACATCCCGAACAATGTGCAAATGCGTTGGCTCGAGGAAGACGGACACGTCAGCGTGTTCCGCAACCCGGCGGGCAACAGCAATGGCAACACATTCGACTACCAGGGACGCCAGATCTCGTGCCAGCACGGACCGCGAAAGGTTGTGCGGTATGAACACAACGGGTCCGTTTCAGTTCTGGCGGACAGTTACGGCGGCAAGTCGTTGAACGCGCCGAACGATGCTGTCGTGCATCCCAATGGCGACATTTGGTTCACCGACCCTGGTTATGGTGGCCTGATGAATTACGAGGGAACACGAGCCACCACCGGTTCGGTGCAGCCTTACCAAAAGGAAGCGATTTACCGGATCGACGGGAAGTCCGGCAAGCTTCATCAAGTTGCCGATCAGATCTTCAAGCCGAACGGTCTCTGCTTCTCGCCCGATTACAAACAGCTGTACGTTGCCGATACCGGCGCATCGCACTATGGCGATCAGGCGCCCAAGAACATCAAGGTGTGGGACGTCGTCGGCGAGACGACGCTCGCCAACGACCGCGAGTTCGCGTCGATGGAGCTGGAATTGAACGGCGAAAAAGTAGCCGGATTTGCCGACGGCATTCGGTGCGATGCCGCTGGCAACATCTGGGCCAGTGCCGGCTGGGTCGGCGATGGCTACGACGGCGTTCACATCTTCGCCCCCGATGGAACTCGCATCGGACAGATCTACTTGCCCGAGATTTGCAGCAACGTATGCTTTGGCGGCACCAAGCGAAATCGGCTGTTCATGACCGGCAGCACATCGCTGTACGCCGTGTATGTCGAAACGACCGGGGCTCATATCACATAACTCTGACCTGTCGGTGACCGCTGGTGTTCGTTATTCTGATAACTTCATAAGTACCCATCACATTCGGTGTAATCGTCGAGGCGAGGAGAATCACACATGTCAGGACATGAAGGCGATCGGAAGGTCTGGAAAGAGAGCTTCAGCGAAAAAGTCCGTAACGAACAACTGGCAGACGACACCGCGGCTTGGAACGCCGTCACGGGATTGCTGATGACGATTATTAGCATCGGTTTGAGCTTGGCTCTGTTCACCGTCTGGGCCTGCTCCTAGCACTGGTTACATTCGCGTGTCACACGATTTCAGCGACTACGGTCAAAGCCTTCAGCCGCCATCGCCCTCGTTGCCGCCGAGGAAGTCTTCCAAAGCGCCGATCATCCTGGTCGTCGTCGGTGTCATCGGATTGGCGTGCCTCGTTGTGTGCTGCGGTGCGGGAGTTTGGGTCATTCAATTTGGAATGAGCGTAGTCAGCGCGGACATCGAGAATCAGCTGCGAGATCACCCCCAAATCGAAGAACACGTCGGAGCGATCCAAAGCCTGGAGGTCGATTGGGCTAAGAGTGCGGCCGAAGACGATGAAGACATCTGGACGTACGACATTGAAGGGACGAAGGCCAGCGGCGAGTTGATCGTCGAGTCTGTCAGCGACGACGACGGCGAAGTGATCGTCGCCGCAACGCTTCGATTGTCGACCGGCGAAGTGATCGAGCTGACGATCGATTAACTTTTCGAAATCATCTCGTCCCGAGCGAGCGCGATGTCGTCGGCGATTGTGCAGATTAGCTCATCAAAGCTATCGACAAGCAGCGCTTCGCACAGTGGAAATACTTCACATATCGGGGCCGGCCTGGTCGGAGTGGTTGCGTTGAGTAATTGAGTTTCATTCTCCGCAATTCCTTTGATTGGATCCGCTGTATTCTCGGCCAGCCCGGTCGTCCGACAAGGATCGCAGATCGTTAGTCCAAGCGCCAGCTCAGTATAGTCCACAATTTCGAGCCCTTTGAGGTTCTGGGGCGAGACTGATGCAAGATCTTGGGGTGTTGCCAATGCGATCATATTGATCGTCGGTAGGGCCATTTCATTTTTGGCTGGTAAGTAACCGTCAGACAGTTCTCCCTCTGCCGTTGTTCTAGAGTTGAGATCATTGATGACCAACAATGCGTCTAGTGGAGAAACGACACTATCGCCGTTGACATCCATGTTGTGATTATCCGAGGCATCCGCCATCGGAGTACCACTAGCACGCGCGTTTAGTTCATTGATGACTAACAGAGCATCAATCGGACTCACCGCGCCGTCCTGATTCACGTCTAACGAGCTGGCGGCCTGCAAGTTCCCTGCCGGTTGGTTCTCTGCGGATAAGGGATCGCTGCTTGTGCTGCGGGTATGCGTAACAGCAACATCCGTCCATTTTTCGATGACGACGCCCGAAGGGCCTCTGACGATAACTCGCTTGAGATTCGAATAAGCGATTCGACTCCATCCGCCGTTGCTGTTGCGAGGTGCGTAGTTGTATACAACAGCACTGGTGCCCCGAGGGATAGCGCCATGTGGCGGGGCGATCTCGATTCGATCGCCGGCGACCGAATAGATCGTTAGTGTCCCTGAAGGCAAAAAGATCGGTGACGATCCGCTGGTCCATTGAATTGCCTCGTACACTTTACCTCGAACGTCAATGCGAATGGTCGATTCGTCGGCATCATTGGTCGTGAACGAGATCGTGCCAGATTTGGAACCTAAGGACCGCCTGTCCAGCCGGATTTCCACGTCTTTCGACTGTCCGGCGTCTAGCGTCACCGGCAAGCCGACGATTTCGTAGCCAGACGGCGATGTCGGATTACCGACTTGCAAAGTGCCCTGCCCTTGGTTCTGGAGCCGGAAGGAGATCGGGAAGTACGATTGCGAGTCGCCCTGAACAACGCCGGAAAAGTCAATCGAGCCGTTCTGACCAGGTTTCACTTCCTGCTTCGGCGAACCCGCACGTGCGGGGACAAAGACGGCGACCTCCGGCGGCTTGGGGGCGATGTCGACTCGACCGGTGAGCGGAACTGTTACCCGACTTTCGTCGGGATCATTGGACGTGATGACCAACTTGCCTTGTTTCGTACCTGATGACTTAGTGAGCATCTCCACGGTTAGGGTCGCTTGCTGCCCTGCATTCACAACTTTTGGAACAGCACCTACCAGCTTGAAAGATGTCGTCGCAACATCGACACCTTTGATCTGAAGAGTGGCAGTTCCCACATTCTTGATCGTGATGCTCTTGCGCGCCGTTTGGCCAACGGTGGCCCTTCCAAAATCGAGCGAGAGCTGCTCGACACCAAACTCAGGCAAGTCGATGTCTGGAGCTAGCTCAGTGGCGACCTTGCCTAATAGTTCCACGACCAACGGGTTCTCGCCCGGATCATTCGACGCCAGACTGATTTCACCGTGGTAAGTGCCTGCGAGATTCGATGTGAAGGAAACATCGATCGACATGGACTCGCCTGGGTTCAAGGAACCACGCGAATTGCTGGTCGGCACTTTGAAAGCGTTGGAACCTGTATAGCCAAGCCTGGTAATTTCGAGAGTTCCGTCGCCACCGTTGCGAATCGTAATTCTCTTCGTGACAGGCGTGTTCCGAAGTGTATTGCCAAAATCAACCATCGCTCCATTTCCGATTCCTTGACCATCGACAGACAGGGCGATGTCCGGAAGCGATTCTGGGTCAGTAATGCCTCCCCCATCGTTTGTAAATAGCTGCGTGACGATGGCATGAAAACGATAAGTTGGCGCATCTGGATCGCTCGTCGCGAATCTCACGTGGGCTTTGAATGACTCGATGTTCACCGCATCGGTCGCATCTATCCGCAGCGTGATCTTGCCGGTCTTGCCGGGTGCGATGAACTCGGTTGTGCTGACGGCCTCGAAATTAGATTCCGTTCCTTGGCTCTGCGGCTCGGGCAAAAAATCAATCTCATCCGGTGGAGGAAGATGTAGCGTCGCGTCCCCGGAATTGAGGACTTCCAGATCGAACGTCAAGATCGGCTGACGATCCTCAATATAGCCAAGAAAGATTTCGTCTTGATGATTGGGGTCGATCTGGATCGTCTGTCCATCCCATTCCCTATGGAGTGACACCGAACTGTTTGGGAATCTGAAGTCGCCCGCTATCGGAACATCACCGGGGTTGCCAAAGTTGATTACCCAATCAGCGTCTGTGTCGCGGTTCAGATCGAATAACCAGTACAGTGGGTAACCTTCGAACTGACGAATGCTGGCGAAATCGTCTTTGCCGTCATCGTTCCAATCACCGACTACCGAAACGTCGCCGACCAGGCCGTATTTGTAGACGAGATCTGTATTGCCATCGTAGTTTGTGTCCAGCATCCACGTACGAAGCCCGTCGCCCGTCTCTCTCACGACGCCGATACCATCGCCGCCGATGCCGTCCCAGTTGCCGGTGACCGGCTGGTCACCGGGCACACCAAAGGTGAGATGTATCTCAGGCGTCGAGAAATTATAGTCGGTGTCCAAGTACCAATGGAGAAGACCATCGTCTTCGGATCGGACGAAACCGAGGTTGTCGCGTCCATCGCCGGTCCAGTCGCCAGCGACGACAATATCGCCATTCTGTCCGTACTTCACATTGATCGTCGTGACTCCGTTCGTGGACGTGCGATGAGAGTGAACTGTTCAGAATGTGCGACGGCACTCGACGTGCCGGAGTCGTTTGTCGGAAAAGTGAGTGTTCTGCCTTGTCCTGCATGCCATCAGCAGACGAAGCTGCCGTCCGTTTCGATTGAGGCGTCCGCGGAAGCCGGCCAGGCAACGTCGGTTGTGCAACCGCCGATCCAGCCACAAACAAATGCTGATTCGGCACGCAAGCTCGAGAGCTGGCATTGGTACATGCTGGCGGCAGCGGGCGGACTGGCTCTGGCCGTGGTTGCCATGGCAGCATCCCGCCCCGCCCATGCACCGGTTGCGACGCCACTGCCTCAGCAAATCATTGCCGTCGAGAAAGAAGATGTTGTGGATACTGCTGGGATCCTAATCGATCACACAGACCGCCTGAAGAAAGAGATTGATGAACTGCAAGAGAAGAATGCGGAATTGCGGGAATCACTTCAGCAACTGCGTGATGAGCTTCAGAAGACGCTTCTAGAGAACGAGACGCTCCAAGAGAAAGTCGTGCTCATCAATCGTTGGCGTCAGGCGACGTTTGTCGTCTACTCCCGGCGCGGCGCGGTGGGCATCGAACCTACGAATTCGGGTCAATTCCGCGTTGTCTCAACGGCCGTCTATCCACACACAGACTATGTCCTACAAGTAGTACGCAAACTGAATATCCCGCGTGCCTTCCAGGCCGACAGAGTGGCCCTTCAACTTTGCGAACAGGCGGAACGCGAATACGTCTCGAAAGATGCCGAAGTGAACCTGCGGAAACTTTGGCACGAACACAAACCCGTCGCCCCCGCTCCTGGTGAGGACGCGACATTTGTCATGTTTAAGGATCTTGTTACAGGTCAGGATCGCTTAGGGTTTCTGTTGGATACGTCAGAAGATTCGTTTACCTTTCAGCCTGTCCGTCGATCCATCGAGAAGGTATCAAGGGACCAGATCGAATCGGGGACCGCGCGCAGGGGCACGGCAGATCGGATTCTTGCCGAGCCGGAGGCGGACTACTTGGATGTCGCCATTCTGAGACTGGCACAGGAACTGGCGTCCGACGAAGGCGTTCCGGGCCTGCTTTCGGTCGCCGTCAAAGTACAGACGGACGCACTTGCGGAAGAAGTCAGATTCTCCAAAGAACCCGGACTTCGCTTGACTCGCATGTTCGATGACCGCACTTTGTCTGGTCTCGATCCGCACTTGGCGGATGCCAGCTCCGAGCCAGCCAGGATCCTCCGTCGATTTGCGGAATACCTGCACGATGAAATTGGTTCACGTCTGTCGCGGCTCAACATTCCTGTCGTCGAACGGGAAGAACTAGGCTCGCTCATCGCCGAACGCGATCTCGCCGATACAAGATCGTTCGAGCCGAGGGACTATGCCGGACTTGTCAGTGCGTCGCACGTTGTGATTGCCGACGTCGATAAGCCGCGAAACGGAGGTGACTTTCGCGTCTCGATCCGCTTGGTGGAAGCCGATACCGGGCACAAGATATTCGAAGATAATGGTGATGTCGGCAGGAAACCTCTGGTGATTCCAGAGCGATACCTGCTCAGTTCTGGCCGACTCGCCTTGCTACGGAACGTGAAGAATCGCTTCGTGGCTAGAGATCAAATGGCTTCGCTGGAGTTGCCTGCCGACTTGAACACGACTCCCGCCGGCCGCATTGTGTTGCTTGAACCGAACAGCGGTGACCGGCAGGCGTATCAAGAGTTGTTCGGCCACCAGTTGCGAGAGTTCTCCGACAGGCTGCTTCCGCCTTGCAAGCCGCCCACGAAGCTGGCCTCGTCCATCGAGACATCAAGCCATCGAACTTGATGCTATCGGCAGAGGGACAAGTCAAAGTCTTGGATCTAGGTCTGGCACTCTTGCACGACGAGCAAATCGAACATGGCGACACGGGCTTGACCTCAAGCAGTCAGATCATGGGCACCGCCGACTACATGGCTCCCGAGCAAGCGATCGATACACACTCCGTCGATGTTCGCGCCGACATCTATAGCCTCGGGTGTACGTTGTTCTTCTTGCTTACAGCTCGCCCGCCTTATGCGGCAGCCCAGCGCCGCAGTGCATTCGAAACGCTGACTGCACATGCTCGCGATCCAATTCCCAGTATTCATCACCAGCGAACCGATGTCCCCAGCGAACTGGCCGCGATTATCGAACGGATGTTGGATAAGCAGCCCGAGGGCCGTCCCGATACACCAAACGAAGTCGCATTCTTGCTGCAGCCGTTTACTACAGACGCGGACCTCGCTGCACTGAATTACGCCGCAAGCCAATCCCTCGCGAACGAGTTAGACCAGCCAACCGGTACAGCGCAACTGCTATCCGAAACACGTCAACACGAACCGGCTACACCGGCCGCGAGTTCCAAGCCCGTGGTATCCTCCAGCAAGTCCAATCGGCGGCGTTGGCCAGTGGCTATCGCCGCGGTTGCGCTGCCACTCATAATCTGCGCCGGCATTATCATCCACATCGCGACGGATCGCGGAGAAGTCGTCATCGATGCGGCCCCTGGCATTGCGGAAGACCTAACCATTAGCGTTCTGAAAGACGGCCAGACAGTTCGCGAGGGCTGGCAGTTGCGGCCTGGTTCGGATAACCGAATGACGATCCGCACTGGGGCAATCGCGGTCGAGTTGCCGACGTTGTTCCAGGATAAGTACGTGGTCAGAAGCCCTGACGATTTGCTGGTTACGCGCAGCGGCGTGACGGTTTTCCGAATTGAACGCCGGGCGGCCAATACAAGCGAGGATCAGGAGCAGGCTGCGACTAGCGCAAAGACAACCAGCGAACTCCTCCGCGATCAGGGTCGCGGGGAGTGGCCGCTCGGCCCTGCCGAGGATGTATTGCCGGGTGTGATTCGTCGCCCCGCGACGTTCGAAGGTGTCGAGCGATGGAATGTAGTTCGAGCGGGTCCTACGGCGGAGATTCGGTCCGTGTCGTGGAGTCCCGATGGCCAATTTCTAGCCGTCGTCACACATTATCCATACGTGCGAATCTACGAATTCGCCGATGGTTCCTTACGGCTGAAGCGACTGCTTCCGAAGGAGAACGGTTTTGGAAATGAAACGGCCGCTTGGAGCCCCGACGGAAAGTGGCTTGCCGTATCGGGCGGGCCTTCGAAAACGGTCCAACTGTGGGATGCACAAACATTTGAGCTCGGACCATCTCACAAACACGGCACCGTGGGTTGTTCGTTATCCTGGTCGAGCGATTCCAAACGACTAGCAATCGGTAGTTACGTCGGCATCAATATCTGGGAACTTGCGACAAACACCGCCATCGTCATCGCGGAAGAAGAACAGGCCGTTCGCCCTCTAGCCCCAGAACAAGCGAACTCTTGAAGACTGCTTCGCAAGCTGAGCAAGAAAAACTCAAAATCCCCC
>JAQBZB010000112.1 GCA_027622275.1 Planctomycetota bacterium
TGTCGTGGTGTATTTGTGAGCGGCACGGCGCTAGCCGCCGGTTCTTACCGGATTAGCACGCGTTCGAAAGGCCGGTGGCTAGCGCCAAAACCGCTCACGTCAATTAATTCACAGCTTCGGCGAGTCGGCGCGCCAGAAAATGGGTGGTTTGTTGAGACGCTACGTGTAGGAGACGAAATCCCCCAAAGCGCACAGGACGCGATCACCGGTGAAGTGTTTGATTGCGCTAAAAGTACAAAGGACGTTTTGTCCTGTGCGCGCAAGGCGGTTTCGTTTCGCGACCGATGACGGTTAGTTCGCAGCGCGCAACGGCACTCACGGCCAAGGGGCGAGAACCGTGTTGGTGCGCCATCGATCAGATGACAACAGCCGGACTCGCTGCCCGTCTTGATTCTGGTACTCTCGCGAGTTCTTGGGAAAGTGCGCGTCCACGGTGTCGCTCGGAACACCGACGAAGTCACCGGACATCGCGTAAGGATGGAAAGCGCTTCATATCTGTTTCAGAATCCAAAAACTGACGCCTGCCAGTACGGCCGCGACTGGCAACGTCACGAACCAGGCGAGCAGAATCGTTGCGATGGTTTTCTTGTCCGCTTGGCCCGTGACCGCGCCGACGCCGAACAACGAACCGCAACTGACGTGCGTCGTTGATACTGGCAGGCCGAATCGGCTGGCTGCGATGACGATCAGCCCAGTCACCAGATTGGCGGTGAAGCCCTGGCCGTGATTCATTGTCGTGATCCGTCTGCTCATCGTTTCGGCCACGCGACGAGCGCTCAACAGCCCGCCAACGGCGATGACGATACCAACAAGCACCAGGCTGGCGGAAACACCAAGATAGGGAGCGACAAGCAGCATCGCGGCAAACTTCGGCGTATCGTTGAGACCACGCGCGAAGCTGACCATTCCCGCCGACAGAAAGTGAAACCGGTCGAGCGTTTCCGCAGCCGAGATTCCCAAGATCTGGCCCTGATAGCGGCTCTGGCAGGTGACCGTATCACCCAGAGTTGCGGTGAGTTGCTCGGCTCGTTGAATCGCCACGGCATGATTAGCAGCGGGCAGCACTTCAACGGTCTTGTTGCCAACGCAGAGACATACGTCGCGCGTAATCCCCAAGCGAAGACGTGCGAATCGCAAAACTGGGTAGATCATACCCGTCACGATCACAGCCAAGATTGGACTGACGAGCAAAGGAAGCAAGAACCTGGAACCAAGATTCGAAAGGTTCAACGCCGATCCTGCGATCAGCCCGGTGCCGATTAGCGCACCCACCAGGCTGTGAGTTGTCGAGATTGGCATGCCGATCCGTGTTGCCAACAGCACCGTCAGGCCAGCTCCGAGAGCGACCGCTGCCGCGAATGCGGGTTGAGTTGCGATCGCGTCATCCACCAGCCCTTTGCCGCTGAAGCTCTTGATCAGGTTGCCAGCGAGCAGAAACGCGGCGAGCGAGCCCAGAAAAGTGGTGATGGTCGCCCAAGCCAGAGCCCGACGAAAGCTCGTCGTGCCGCTACCGAACAGCGTGGCAACGCCTTTGAAGTTGTCGTTTGCCCCGTTCGCATACGCGACGCACAGGCCCGCTGCGAGAATAACTACAAAGATCATGCGTTCCTCATTTCCATGTTAGCTAGCGCGTCCACGCCAGCCATTTGTGAAAGAGTGACTTTACAAACGGTGTAAGCCGCGTGCGGTTGAATTGATCGCCGACTCGGCGAATCGCTTCGGCTTGAGTCGGGTAGGGATGAATCGTACTACCGATCTTCTTCAGCCCCAGGCCGTGAGTCATCGCGAGCGTGATCTCGGAAATCATGTCGCCAGCGTGACGAGCGACGATGGTTGCGCCGACTATCTCGTCCGTGCCTTTCTTTACATGAACTTTGACAAAGCCTTCATCCTCGCCATCCAGAATCGCGCGATCGACATCGGCGAACTCTTGCACATACGTGTCGAGCGCGACGTTGTTGTACGGCTCCGGAGCATGCTCGTACATGCCGACGTGAGCAATCTCCGGCGACGTATACGTACACCACGGGATGACGAGCGATGTGGACTTCGCTCGCCCCTTGAACAACGCGTTCTGAATCACGATACGAGCCATGAAATCGGCTGCGTGCGTGAACTGGTACGGCGAACAGATATCTCCGGCGGCGTAAATACGTGGGTTGGTCGTCTGCATCCGTTCATTGACCGTGACTCCCTTCTTATGGTAGTCGACACCGACAGCTTCTAGGTTCAGGTTCTCGACGTTTGGCGTGCGACCGACCGACACGAGCAGTTGGTCCACAGGCTCGTCGTACCCTTGGCCGTGCGATTCGACCGTTAACCGGATTCCGCCATCGTTCTTAAGCTCCAAGTTCTTTCCACAGCAAAGTAGCTTCACACCGTCACGAATGATCGCCTTTTCAACGATGCCAGCGGCGTCGCGATCTTCGCGCGGCAAAACGCCATGCTCGGCTTCGACCAAGAATACCTCCGAGCCGAGCTGAGCAAACGATTGCGCCATCTCGCAACCAACCGGGCCGGCTCCGATAACGCCCAGTCGCTTTGGCAACTCGGTCAGTGAAAAGAGAGTTTCGTTGGTGAGATATTCGACCGTATCCAAACCGGGGATTGGCGGCGCGGCAGCACGTGCTCCAGTCGCGATGACGGCGCGTTTGAACTTGAGTCGCGTACCATCGACATCGACGGTGCTCGAATCGACGAAGCTCGCCTGCCCGAAGTAGACATCAACGCCCAAGTCGCGAAACCGCTGTGCCGAATCGTTCGGACTGATCCGCGCACGCAGCCGCCGCATCCGCTCCATCGCGGCGGCGAAGTTCACGTTCGCACCGGCAGGTACTTCGACTCCGAATTCGTGAGCGTTGCGGAGACCGGCGGCGACACGAGCTGCGCTGATAATTCCCTTCGAAGGAACACACCCGACATTCAGGCAATCGCCACCCATCAAACTGCGTTCGATCAGCGCGACCTTGGCTCCCAACCCCGCCGCTCCGGCCGCAGCGACCAGCCCGGCGGTGCCTGCTCCGATCACGACCAAGTTGTAACGTCCCGATGGGGTCGGGTTGTTCCAGTCTGGCGGATGGACGTTGGCTTCAAGCTCCTCGTTGTGTTCGTCCTTGGGCAGCAGCTGACTGAATTCCGTCATCGTGTTCCTCGCGGAGTCGAGAGTTGTCGTCATGAGTCTATCCCATCCTTGCTGATGTCGTTTGTTGAACTATACCGCTTTGGCTTGTTCGATGTCGTTGGCCGGATTTGAGTGATCTCCACGTGCTACCAACTTCACGATCCAACGCACCGCTAGTGGGAATACGCCGAGCAAAGCCAAAGCAATCACGATTTGCGTGACTTGGGTGGGCGTGAAGATGGCGTTGATGCCTTGCTCGGCGAGCGTTTGCAGGCTGGGAACGCTAGAGCCGGCGTAGATGTAGACCGCGGTTCCAGCCAGCATTCCCAACTGACTGACCCACCAGAACGTTCGTGTTCGAATTGGCGTCAGCCCCATCACGGCATTGATGACAAAGAACGGAACCGCGGGAATCAGCCGTAGCGTAAATAGAAAGAACGGTCCTTCGCGTTCCAACGCCCGGTTAAAGTTCTCCAACCGATCGCCGAAGCGTCGCTGAATGGCATCGCGAAACAGGAAGCGACTGAGCAAGAACGCCAACGTCGCGCCAGCGGTCGAGGCAAAGCTAACAACGACGACGCCTCGCAAGAGACCAAAGTACCAGCCGTACAGCAGCGTCAGCGCAGTCGCACCGGGAAGCGAGAGTCCCGTGACGATGACATACACCAGGAAAGCGAGCCCGTAAACAAGCACCGGATGCTCCGCCTGAAACGCCCGCAGTTGCAACTCCTGCTGCGCGAGATTCGCCAGAGTTAGCGTGTCGCCGAACTGCAAGTAGGCGACCAAAACAATTCCCACTACAAGCGACAGCAGTGTGAGCTTCTTCCCAAGTCCAGAGCCGGCATCGGCGACGACGATTTGCTTTGACATCCTGCTTTGCTCCCGTGTCGTTGGGCGGGCGTTGTCTGCCCGACGTACGATAAGTCAGATTCTGAGAAGGTGACGCACGTGACGGCAGTTCCTTACAGAAGGGCCAAGCGATTTGTGAAATTGGCTCCAAACTGCGAGTTTCGCTAGCAGAGAAAAACTCGAAAGCCATTTTTTGGAGGCAGACTGTAAGGATTGTCTCTGCCGAACGTCACTTCATTGAACCGCTTGGACGATTCACGCGAACGCAATACCACTTTTCACGCAGGAAGCACATTGAGGATAACCATGCTAGACACAATTCATGCCGAACACTCAGTTCGCACACGATACTCCGCCGCCGCCAACCAGCGCGAGGCAGCACTATGTTGCCCGGTTGACTACCGATCAGAACTGTTGGAAGCGATTCCGCAAGAGATCCTGGAACGCGATTACGGCTGTGGCGATCCATCGCCGTTCGTTAGGTCGGGCGATACGGTGCTCGATCTCGGTTCCGGCGGAGGGAAGCTGTGCTCCATCGCCGCTCAGCTTGTCGGTGCTGAAGGTCGTGTCATCGGCGTCGATTGCAACCAGGAGATGCTCGGTTTGGCGCGGCGATACCAGTCTCAGGTTGCTGAGCGAATTGGCTTTGATAACGTCTCGTTCCGGTGCGGCATGATCCAAGACTTACAACTCGACTTGGAACTGCTGGCCAAGGAATTGAGCGGCCGGCAACGCACTGGTGTCCAAGATATCTTGGAGCAGCGACTTCTCGAACAGCGGCTGCGAACCGAACTGCCGCTGATAGCCAGCGATAGTGTGGACTGTGTCGTTTCCAACTGTGTTCTGAATCTGGTGCGACCGGATGACCGCCCGCAACTGTTTCGGGAAGTCTTTCGAGTGCTGAAGCGAGGCGGTCGGGCTGCGATCAGCGATATCGTCTCGGACGAAGACGTACCGGAGCACTTGAAGGCCGATCCGACGCTGTGGTCTGGCTGTATCTCCGGTGCGTGGCGTGAAGACGACTTTCTGGCCGATTTTGAACGGGCTGGCTTCCACGGCATGTACGTCGCCAAGCGGCAGAACGAGCCTTGGCAAACGGTCGAGGGCATCGAGTTCCGTTCGATCACGGTTGTTGCACACAAAGGCAAGCAAGGCCCGTGTTTGGAACGTAATCAGGCGGTCATCTATCGCGGACCATTCAAGAAAGTCGAAGATGACGACGGACATGTCTACCATCGTGGCGAGCGAATGGCCGTGTGTGACAAGACGTTTCGGCTCTTGCAGCAGGAACCCTATGAAGGTGCTTTCATGCCGATTGAGCCGTACGAGGAAATTGCTCTCAATGAAGCACAACCGTTCGACTGCCGTCGCAACGTTCGACGACACCCGCGCGAAACCAAGGGGCAGGACTACCACGTTACCACCGATGCCACTGGCGAATGTGGCGGCTCGGGCGGCGCGTGCTGTTGAGTGAGTTTCTAAGACGTTCAAGTTGTTAACCAACTCGATTACTCCGATCGTCCTCTAAAGAGGTCTTAAAGTTATGGCCAATGCCACTACATCGCTGCGACATCGTGGCGAGCGACTCGCGAAAGCAAGCGAACAACTTGTCGTCTTGACGAACGCAAACAATGCTCCCCGATTTGAGCGCAAGTTGCACGAGAGCGGGCTCGCCCCGCTTCGCGCTGAATGCATCGAGATCCTGCAAGTCAACCTCGGCAAACTCTGCAACATGACGTGTGATCACTGCCATGTGGATGCCGGACCGGATCGCCGCGAGATCATGCAGCGTGAAACAATTGATGCCTGCCTCGATGTGCTGAGGGACCAGCCGCGAATTAAGACGCTCGATCTGACCGGCGGGGCACCCGAGATGAATCCACATTTCCGCGACATCGTGCAGGAGGCGAGAGCACTTGGTCGTAACGTGATTGATCGCTGTAACTTGACGATTCTCTTAGCCAAAGGTTACGAAGACATCACGGAGTTCCTTGCGGAACACAATGTCGAGATCGTCGCGTCGCTGCCCTGCTACCTGGAAGAAAACACAGATGCTCAGCGGGGAAACGGTGCCTTCAAAAAGTCGCTGGAAGCATTGCGGCGGCTGAACGACTTGGGATACGGCATTGAAGGTACTGGCCTGACGCTGACGCTGGTTTACAATCCAATCGGCGCGAGTCTGCCTCCCGATCAACACAAGCTGGAGGCCGCCTATCACCGCGAGCTTGATTCGCGTTACGGCGTCCAATTCAATCGGCTGTTCACGATCACGAATATGCCGATCAGTCGTTTTCTCGACCATTTGGTGAGAACGGATCAGCACGACCAATACATGCAGACACTCGTCGAGGCGTTCAATCCTGGTGCCGTCAGCGGCTTGATGTGTCGTAACACGTTGTCTGTCGGCTGGGATGGTCGCTTGTACGACTGCGACTTCAATCAGATGCTGGAGATCGGCGTCTTCGATCCATGTCCGACCAGTATCCACGATTTCGAAAACGGGTCGCTTTCCCATCGCGTGATCGCCGTCGGTCAACACTGCTACGGCTGCACTGCGGGAGCCGGTTCTGGCTGCCAAGGTGCGATCTCGTAACGGCCTTTCCGTATGAGCTGCCATTACTGGTTTGTTTTTTTCCGGTCATCGGGAAAGAGCTATGGCAACGCGCGTCATGGCAGTCGGCGCGGTGAGCGCGATTCGCCGCCATCTCGCTGAGCGACGACAGGCAGTCTCCGTCGGATTCCGCCGCCGACGTTTTGCATGCTACATCACACTTGTCGGCGTTTCTCACGCTCGTCGGGCACTCTAGTCATTTTTTGTGTAAGGATGCGCGGCTTCTGCCGTCCTCTCCCTAGCAGACACAGTTGTTCACACCGTTGGTTCGGTGCGATGTGTTTCGCACGCCGGACAACCACGGGTCCGAATTCAAACTACAGGGAGATGAAAATGACGAAGCAATTGTTGTTAGCAGCATTCTCAGCGTTCGCGCTCAGTTTGCTCTTTCCGGCTCCAAACGCCCAGGCCCAAAGCGGGACACGCGTTGGTAGGCAAGCCCACTATGACGTGCTGTGGACCTGGTTACAGAGGAGCAACTACAAGCAGTGGAACGGTGGCGATGGCCAAGCACCCGAGTTTCAAAAAGGAGAAAGCCCGCACGGCGCGCTAATCAAGACCTATGTGAGTGGGGTCGCGGCTACGAATCTCAAGGATCTGCCGAATGGGTCGGTACTCGTCAAGGAGAACTACAGCCCCGACAAAAAACTGATGGCGATCACGGTCATGCAGCGGTCGAAGGGGTTCGACCCGGAGCACGGCGACTGGTACTACGCCAAGTACATGCCCAACGGCCAGATCGACAAAACGCCACCGGAAATGAAGAGCATGCCGATCGCCGGCAAATTCATGATGTGTACTCAGTGCCACAGCGGCGCAGGCGGTGATGACTTCGCCTTTTTCAATGACTAGTCGGCGTAGCCACGAAGCAACAATTGAAAGCCGCGCTGGCCGGTTGAACTAACCCGGCTTTGTGAAGTTGCTTACGCAGCGGAGCAATGTGCGGAATCCCACCGATCGTGCAGTGCCTTTCGCCGATAATCTGGCACGATTGACACTTACTCACGGAGGAGACGACAATGTTGGTGTTATCCCGAAAGACTGGTGAAAGCATCGTGATCAGTGGTCGCATCACGCTGACTGTAAACCGAGTGTCCGGCAATCGAGTGACTCTGGCATTCGACGCACCGCCGGCGATACACATTCGACGAAGCGAGTTGGCCGTGTTCGACAATCAGATAGAGGACGAGTTAGACGAGGCACCCAAGTTGTTCGTCTCGAGCGACGAGTCCGGAGCGGCATGCGAGTGAAGCGAACATCATGGACGAGTTAACCAAAGCAAACAGCAACACGCTGAAACCCGCGGAGTGGGTGGACCAGTACGGCGATTACCTGTATCGCTATGCCGTTTCGCGGCTGCGCGACGGGGACGCCGCCGAAGAAGTTGTGCAGGAATCGTTCGTCGCCGCGCTGCGGCATGTTGATCAGTATGAAGCCAAGGGATCAGAGCGTGCTTGGTTACTGGGGATTCTCAAGCGCAAGATCATCGACCTGATCCGCGCTCGCAATCGCACGACCTCGCTGGCTGACGAGGAGTCGAACGATCCGTCGGAAGCGCTGTTCGACCGCAACGGAAGTTGGCAGAAGGAGATTCGCACAGCTCGCTACGCGCCGCTCGACTCGCTGGAACGCGAGGAATTCTGGCGGATTCTGCGGGGATGCCTGGAAACGCTTCCCGCAAGACAGGCCGACGTCTTTACACTTCGCGAAATGGATGATCAAACCACGGAAGAAATCTGTAAGGGATTGGAGATTACCGCGTCGAATCTATGGGTCATACTTTACCGGGCCCGTTTGCAGTTATCTAATTGCATGAAAAGCCGCTGGCAACAAGACCAGGCATAATCGGACATCGCGCACCATGCTCAGTTGTAAAGACATCTCGAAACTCATCTCAGGCTCGCTCGACCGCAAGTTGTCGTGGTGGCAGCGGATCAATCTGTGGATGCACATCGGCATGTGTGGTTTCTGCTGGCGATTCCGCAAGGACCTCCTGCACCTTCACGAAGAAACACACCAGCACGCAGAAGAGATCGAGCAGGACACAGCGGATTCGGATGTGAAGCTGCCCGGCGAATCTCGCGACCGGATGAAACGGCTGCTGGAATCTCAGTCGTAGGTCGCACACGTCTTGATCTCAGTCCTTTCTAAACTTCCTCTCTCACCATTGCCCGCCGCGCGGCCGCGTATCGCGATTAAGTCGGACCACTTTGTGCGCGCGAACGCTCCTCTTGCCGCCACTGACGAAGCGGTCTATCGCGGCTGTTCAATGTGAACTGGCTTACGCTTCGACGCGATAATCCTGACGCCGAGACGATTCCAAAATGTCGGTGTAAGGAATTCGATTCTGCTTCGTCACTCCTTACATCAACCGCTTCCGAAACCGAATCAACCGCAATGCACAGCGAAGGGACTTCGACAATGACTACGACGACCCAGCCGCCGGAGGCCACGGTCAAGCGAATTCGAACGTACGTCGAGAAGTACCGGCAGAAGACAGGCACGTCTGCGCATCCCAATTCCGACGTCACCGATTCGGTTGTGCTCGGGTTGGCTCAAAACGTCGACGACGTGGGTCGGCCTCTTTGTCCGTGCAACTTCTATCCCGACAAGCAAGCCGAAGTGGACGGTAGTCGTCGCTGGGTTTGTGCCTGCGACGAAATGAAGCAGTACAAGTATTGCCACTGTCTGCTGTTCGTCACTCCAGCGGGATTGCCCGTTACCGAGTATCTGCCCGAAGACCACGAAGGCCGAACGATCTACGGCATCATCAAAGACCCTACACCGGACCAGGGGCGCGAATCGCGACACACGATCGCTGCGTCATAGCTCCCCCGGTTTTTCAATCGAAACAAACCCTTGTGACTCTGAAAGGAACTACGAAATGACAGCTCAAGTAAACGACGCAAACTTCCAGACCGAAGTTTTGGATAGCCACCAGCCTGTGCTGGTCGATTTTTGGGCACCTTGGTGCGGCCCCTGCAAGGCGCTTGCACCAATTATCGACGAGATTGCCGCGGAGTTCGACGGCCGCTTGAAAGTCGTCAAGGCTGATGTCGGCCAGGCACCGCAGGCCGCTGCGAAATACGGCGTGTCGTCCATTCCCAATGTCGTCGTCATCGATCGTGGCGAACTCAAAACGCAACTGCCTGGGCTGCGTGCGAAGCAGGAACTGGTCAACGCGTTCAGACCCTACCTCAATTAGCCCGCAAAGGAGATGACCAGTCAGCTAAAAGCAGTTTCCCTCGTATCTTGATTCCAGCTTTGCCGCTGGCATCGAGACAAAAGCACAGTTACTTCACAGATCTCAAACGAACAAGGAGAAAGACAAATGTTGAGTGTTTTCAATCGCAGACAAGTGGCCGGGTTGGCCGTGCTCATGGCCGCTGCCATGCTTCTCGCGGCTAGCCGCAGTGCCACCGCACAAACGGCCGCGAAGGCTCAACCAGCCAGCAGCGACCCGGCTCTGGAGGGCTACTGCTCCGTTTGCATCAGCGCGATGAACAAGTGGGTACGCGGTAAGGCCGAGTATCAGACCACGCACGATGGCAAAACGTACTACTTCCCCAGCGAGCAGCAAAAGGAAATGTTCCTAGCCGATCCGGCCAAGTACGTTCCGGCGTTGGGCGGCGACTGCACCGTGTGTCTTGCCAAGATGGGCAAGCGAGTGCCGGGCAACATTCGCCACGCAGCGCTCCATCAGCACCGGCTCTTCCTGTTTCCGAGCGAGGATCAAAAAAAGGAATTCCAGTCCCATCCTGACCAGTATGCCAACGTCGATTTGGCGCTGGACGGCAAATGCGCTGTTTGTCAGGTCGAATTCAACAAGGACGTGCCGGGCAAGCCTGAAATCGCCGCGGTGCATCATGGCCTGCGATACCTGTTCCCCGCCGCAAAACAGCGCGAAATGTTTCTCGCGAATCCCGACAAATACGCCGTGAAGCCGGCGGCCACGACACAGACGTCGACACAAACGACGGATGCCCAGCTCGTGACCGTCGAAGGCAAGAGCGGCTGTGCAGGTTGTGACCACGGCGTCGTGCCGATCGGGTCGCCCAACGAACTCGGTTTGGCCGTCAACGCAAGAGATGGCACGGTGTTCGTCGTCGAGGATGCGCACAAGCTCTACCCTAAGGTTTACAAGGATCGGTTCGAGGGACTTCCGCTGGCCGTTACTGGCAAGGTGATCAAGCGCGACGGCAAGATCACTTGGATTCAGCCCACGAGCTTGAAAGTTATCAACTGAGTGGAAACCCCCGTCGCGTCACGTGGCCAAAGTTGAGTCCTCGAAGCCTTCGGTCACCTGACTCGCCACGCTTCGGTCTGGGAGCTTGCAGACTCAATCCCAGACTTCCTCTTAATCAGTTCCGTTAACCGCAATGCCAACGCCCGCTCGCTGGCACTCCGGTTAGCCGAACGAACCAAACTCCTCCGATAGTCAGGTCAAGATCATGAGACCCAAGTTCAATTCGCTCGTGTCGCTGTTGCTCTTCGCCGCGACAATCCTTTTGCCAGTATCCGCTTACTCGCAAGATTCTGGGGTTGGAGATGACTCCACGCCAGTAGTCACAGTGCAGGCACGATTCTCCGTCAACGATGGCGGCCGATCCGGCGAGCTTTCGGTAACAGCTACAGTCCGCGACGGGTACCACATCTACGCCATGTCGCAACCGAAGCCATTCCTGGCCACGAACATTGTCGTCGATCCCTCAAGTGAGATTGAATTGCTGAGCCCCTTTCAACCATCCCGCCCGCCACATGTCCATCGGCACGAGTCGATCGACGTCGAGCTCCATGAATACGAAGGCGATGTTAGCTGGAGCGCGCCATTCAAGATCTTGGGGAGCGGCGAACCAGGCGATCTTGTCATGACTGGCCAAGTCAACGCTCAGGCATGCTATGACAAGGGTTGCCTGCCTCCGAAAGAGTACGTCTTCGCGGCGGAGTACCAGTCGTCGCCTGTTTCCGAAAGTGTCGCGACGCTTGAATCAACGAACGCGACGAATGCCAACGACCTATCTGACGCCGCGGCATCGTCATCGCCGGACAGTGACACCCGATTGGACTTTAACAAACTCGAAGCCGAAGGCAGTTCCACCGCGAGCATGCCTTTGTACGTCGTCTTGCCGATGGCGTTGGCAGCTGGATTCATTCTGAACTTCATGCCCTGCGTACTGCCGGTGATCGGCTTGAAAGTTATGGCATTCGCTCAGCAAGCGGGCGACAGCCGTGGTCGAGTTTTCATGTTGAACCTGTGGTATTCGTTGGGGCTAATCTCGGTCTTTCTGGTGCTGGCCACGCTTGCCGCATTCCTTGGCATGGGATGGGGCCAACAATTCAGCAGCGTCACGTTCAACATCGTCCTGGCTGCCGTTGTCTTTGTTTTTGGTCTCAGCTTTCTCGGTGTCTGGGAGATTCCGATACCGGGTTTCGTCGGCGCGGGTGCGGCGAACGATTTGGATCAACGAGAAGGTGCTGCCGGCGCGTTCAGCAAAGGTGTTCTGACAACCGTCCTGGCGACGCCGTGCAGCGGGCCGCTGTTGGGTTCGGCTCTGACCTGGGCAGTCACACAATCGCCGTTGCTCACTTATCTGGTCTTTGCGTTCGTCGGCCTCGGCATGGCCAGCCCGTACCTGGTGGTCGGCATATTTCCCAAGCTGATCACCTTCTTGCCGAAGCCGGGCGAGTGGATGAACACATTCAAGCACGCAATGGGCTTCGTCTTGCTGGCGACTGTCGCTTATCTGCTCAGTTTCATGCCTATTCCGTTCGTCGTCCCGACCGTCACTTTCATGATCGGACTTGGGGCGGCATGCTGGTGGATCGGACGCCTGTCGATCACGGCGAGCCAAACTCAGAAGACTACAAACTGGATTCAAGCGATCGCCATAGCCTCGCTAGTCGGTTACGTCTCGTTCGGGTGGCTACCCGGAATCATGAACGAGCGATTTGAACGAGCTGTCGATCGGGCGCTTGTTTCTCGTAACGTAACTCTGAACCTCGCCGTCACACCGGAAAAACGCGACAGCAACGAGTTGCCTTGGCAGCCCTATTCTCACGCCCTGCTCAGCCAATACACCGCCGCAGGAAAGACGGTCTTCGTTGACTTTACTGCCGACTGGTGCCTGACGTGCAAGGCCAACGAAGCGGCCGCCATCAACAAGGAAGCGACGAAACAACTGGTCGAAGCCAACGACGTCATCACGTTGAGAGCCGATAAGACGCAGCCGGCTCCCGAAGTGGACGAGCTGTTGCAGCGATTGGGGAACAAAGCAGGATCGATCCCTTTCTACGCCGTGTTCCCCGCCGGCAGCCCGAACAAGCCAATTCTATTGGACGGAATGTTCACATCGCCGCAGCCGATTCTCGACGCTTTGGAAAAGGCGGGACCGTCTCGCCGATCGGACGCGCAGCAAGTGAAAGCCAGTCTCTCGGACAACTCAACCAACTCTTAAACGTCGCTGCACTGAAACGGTTGTCTCACACTTGAAGCCACCAGCATGATTGAAGTTCTCGCCAAGAAGTATTTAGCGGGCACACACGCTAGCATCCCCCGGAAAAAGTTTTCTGAAAAACGTGTAAGGAATCCCCGCCGTCTTCGTCTTCCAGTCAAACGATTGGGATTTTTCCACTTCAAAGGTCACGGAAGACAAAGGAGCTGATGATGATTCGGACGATTTCAAACACGGTTGCTATCGCGCTGCTCGTTGCTGTTGCTAGCGGCCAACCGGCGTACGCGGGGTCAAAAGTTTACGTCGGATCGCAGATTGCATCGAGCCGACAAGTGTCGATGGACCGCATCGACCACGCCACCTGGAACGTGATTCTTCGCAAGTATGTCGACACCGACGGCATGGTGGACTATCGGGCTCTGCACGCATCGTCGACTGATGTGCGTGCGATCGACGGCTATCTACAGACGCTGTCAGCGGCAAATCCGCAAGCTCGTGCGTCGCGTGACAGCCAACTGGCTTTTTGGATCAACGCCTATAACGCGGTCACGGTGCGTGGCATCTTGCGGGAGTATCCGACCAGCAGCATCCGCAACCATACAGCGAAGCTATACGGTTACAACATCTGGAAAGACTTGCAACTCTACGTGGGTGGACAGCCTTATTCGTTGGAACAGATCGAACACGAAGTCCTCCGCAAGATGGGCGAGCCGCGGATTCATTTCGCCATCGTGTGTGCGTCGATCGGTTGCCCACGGTTGTTGAATGAGGCGTACGTTACCGACCGCGTTCAACAGCAATTGGACACGAACGCGAGGGACTTCTTCGCCCGGTCGCAAAATTTCCACTACGACCAGGCCGGCCGCCGCTTCCACCTCTCATCGATTCTGAGTTGGTTCGACGAGGACTTCGGCAGCAACCAGGCCGCACAGCTTCGGACGATCGCAGCATGGCTGCCCAGCGACGCCGCTCGACAGGCCGCCATGCAAAACGCTGTCCGCGTCAGCTTCCTCGATTACAACTGGAACCTGAACGAACAGGCAACAAGCCGAACTGCCGGCCGTTGACGATGAACGGCGCGACGTCGGGCGATTCGTGAATCACACGACGCGCTGCCGAATCGCGTTGACTCCTATCACACATCGATGCAGGGACGCCAGCGATATGAAAGTGCTTACCTTTGGAATTGTCTTGTTGCTGTTGGTCGGGTCGCTGTTCGCCTATCGTCATTACGGAAATCATCGTGACAGCATGGTTTCAAACACGATAACGGAGAAGGCACCCGCGCCAGATTGGGTTCCGACTGATGCGGAATTGGGGAATCGAAACCAGGGCGTGGGTTGGGTCTTCGGACGCATGATCGGCGCTGCCGATGCGCCGGGCAGTCCAAACCATTCACCATTCGGGGCCAATCTGCCCGGACGGACGCCGCAAGGCATTGGGCCGTGAGGTGGCGATCAAGCGGCCTTTCACTCTCCGTCTTCCTAATTCCTGTGTAAGGATTTTCACGTCGCGCCGTCACTCCTGAGAACGCGG
This sequence comes from Planctomycetota bacterium, assembly GCA_027622275.1. GTDB lineage: Bacteria > Planctomycetota > Planctomycetia > Pirellulales > Pirellulaceae. Next base: position 14,570 of record JAQBZB010000112.1, read on the forward strand.
CAGTTACTTGCCTCGTGATCGAAGGAGTATCCCCCATGTCAGAAAAGTATTGGTACTTGAAGAACTGCTCGCTATTTGAGCGTCTCGACGATCAGCAGCTTCAGCAGATCGAAGCCCACAGCCGCTCAAAAGACTTTCCCGCGAACACCCCCGTCTATTTGCCCGCCGAGAAAGCGGATCACGTTTTTCTCCTGGCGAAAGGATTGGTCAAGGTGTCGCATCTGACGGTCGACGCGAAAGAATCCATCCTGGCGTTCGTGGAATCAGGAGAGCTGTTTGGCGAATTGGCACTCTTTGATGGTCAGTCAAGGGACGAACTGGTCAAAACGATGGAGCCTTCAACCGTCGTCATGATCCCGGCCGCGCGACTGCATCAACTCATGGCCGAGAGTGCCGACGTGGCCCTGGCCATCACGAAACTAGTCGGACTGCGACGGCAACGCATCGAGCGACGCCTGAAGAATCTCCTGTTCCTATCCAATCGCGACCGGCTCGTGCATTTACTTTTGGAGTTGGCGGAACAGTACGGAGTTCCCACCGACGACGGTGTTCGTCTTCGCATCAAACTATCGCATCAAGAGCTGGCGAACCTGATCGGCAGCACACGGGAGACGGTCACCGTTGTGCTCGGACAATTGAGGGCGCAGGGCTGTGTCGCTGGCGGCCGGCGCAACATTGTCATCACTCAGCCGGAACGACTCGCACAAAGCGTCGATCGCCAACCGCCGCTCGCGCCCCGTCTTAATCCACGCCGTGCGCCGGTGCTCTGGGCTGGCTGACCGGCAGCCGCTGTCTGTTCGGCCAAAGTGATTCGACCGTAAGCCAGACGAGCCAGGGAGCGAATTCGATCCAGGTCACAACAAAGTCGAAGAATTGTGCGCCAGCGTAGCCCGATCCCAAAATGGAGGTATCAGGAAAGTGGTAGCTGAGCCAAAACCGCAGGTAGTACAACAGCGCGAGGCCGCTCATCAGCAGCCAAACGCGACTGCGGGCAAACGGCAGCAGTGGCAAGGCCCACGTCCAGTACCAGGGATTCTGCGTCGGGCATAACAACCAAAACCAGGCCAGGGTAAGGAAGCCAGCTTCGCAGAAGGCTGAGACATCCGGCGTGCGAGCGGCGCGCCACGCGAAACAGCCGGCAAGCAGAAGAAACACGCCGGCCGTGATCGCACGAGCGCATAGAAACGGGACTTCGGTTACGGTCACTCCGACTGAAGACGTTACGGCAGCAACCAACTGCTGGCGTAGACCGTCGGGAACGATGGAGAACCAAGCCATGCGTTCCGGCGGTACTTGAGAGTTAGGTTTGAGATTCTCGACGACCAGCAAAAAGAGGAAGTCGTTCATCTCCCAGCGGCGGAGAAACGTTGTCACGCCTAGGCTCGGATCGCTTGCTGGCACTCCATTCACAATGGTGGGTGGCGCAGTCGCGGCGGGGGGAGCTTCGACTACAGCAACTGTCGACGAGGGCGGCGGCGTCCCGAAATCGCGTCGCAACATCGGCCACACGACACACAACGTCACGCCGACGAAAGCTGCTGCTGGCATCAAGCTCTTCGTAAAACCGATTCGCCCGGCCAACACCGCGAACACCAGCGGGGCAAGTACGACCGGATAGAGCTTCGCTCCGACGGCCAGCGCCAACACGAGCGCGACGCCGCAACCGTACATTATCTTCGACACCGACGATCGCTCTGACTGCTTGAGCGCGACCAGCAACCGTACCGTTAGATAGACCGCCAGCGTCGTCAGAAAGACGGCGATGGCATCCAGGTGTCCGCTGTTGGCTACTTCTTTCAGCAGCAGTGGGCACCAGGCGTAGATCAAACAGAGTCCCAGCGGCTTGCGGCAGAGTTTGAGTAGCCCGATCAGAACGAACAGCGTCGCCACGTCAAATCCGACCAACCAACATTTCATGATGAAAACGTGAGTGGCGACGGAGCTGTTCGCCGGTACCATGAACTCGGATGCCGCGAACACCGCCTGGCTGACTGGCGGATAGATCGTCGGAAGTTCTCCGAAATGAACGCGTCGGAGGACATCGACCATTGCCGGTTCGTGGTCGAGTGTTCGAATGATTCGCCGCAAATCCGCGTTCAAAAAGGGGTCAGGTACCGTTGCCGGAACGGCCCGAAGGGTGCTTCGCACAACGGTACCTGACCCCTTTTTGAACGCCGCAATCCGCACTTGCTCTGGACTGAATTGAAACGGGTGGACTCCGGCATTCGAGACCGCTCCGTCCCATACGTATCGGTAGATGTCGATCTCTTGAATGGGCACGGAGAACAAGAGCACGGTGCGAAACACGATCGCTGGCCCAATGATGACCGCCAGCAGCCGCCGGTCCTGCACGGCGCGTGTCGAAATTCGTATGGCGAACAGATAGGCAACGAATGCTGCCGCAAACAGAACCAGCACGGGTACGATTGGCCGCTCCACGCCCGCGCGGTCGAAGTCAAACTCCCAGCTCAAGAAGGCGATGCCCCCGTACAAACATGTTTGCAGAACGGCGAGAATTGCCAGAGTTCTGAGAAGCGAGGGCCGACCGGCAGTGTTGGACATGCTGGGACTGCCCTCGCTCACGCCGCGGCCTTTCGATTCGCCGAAACCTGGTGCCCGGATGTTCCGACTCGCTGGTGCTTCAATAATCCGTACCTGGCGATCGTATACAGGATCTTCGTGCCGGCTTTGAATGTGCCGCTGATCGTTCCGCTGATTTTGCTTGTGCCGATGCGTCGTCGATAAGGCACTGGTAGTTCTTGCCAACGCAGGCCAGCCCGCAGAGCTTTGATTTGCATCTCGATCGTCCAGCCGAAGTTTTCGTCAACCATGCCGAGTTCGAGCAGTTTGTCGTAGGCAATTGCCCGAAACGGTCCGAGATCGGTGTAGCGTGCCCCGAACAGCATCCACATCAAGAAACAAGCCAACTTGTTCCCGTACACACTCTGCGGCGGCATTGCGCCGGGTTCGCGTTCGCCGAGCAGCCGCGAGCCGAGGACAAAGTCGGCGTTCCCATCGAGAATCGGCTGCACCAGACTGGGAAGCAAGTCGGGATGATCGCTGTAGTCGGCATCGACGAAGACCACAACGCGCGGCGGCGTCTCGCCCTGCCCAACGCGACGGTGAATTTCCGCCATTCCGCGCAGGCAGGCTGCGCCGTAACCCCGTTGGTGTTCCGCCACGACTTCCGCGCCACCGACGGCAGCGACCTTCGCCGTCGCGTCGATTGATCCATTGTCAACGACGATGACGCGGCCAACGGCCGGCAAGTCGCGCAAGACGAGGGGCAAGGACTGCTCTTCGTTCAATGCAGGGATGATTACCCACACGGATCGCAGCGGATTGTTCCGCGGTGCTGGCGATTCCTTCGTGGGTCGGCTCTCTTCAACGATGCTCATATAGATTCTCCTCCGTACGTGCCGGCACTATCGCCTGTACGACACGATAGATAACTCCAGCCCGCGTGTCCGTGAACTCAATCACATTCGCGCGCTCCCCGGTGTGCTAGCGTGATCCGGAGCCTTGCGATGGCGGCGCGCTGCGGGTTCCGGAACCGCTACTTGGACTGGGCACAGGTGCGCTACGTGTGCCTGAACCGGGTGCTTCCTGTGGAAGCTCGACAGCAGGACTACCACCGATTAAGTCTCACCTGGGGCTGCGGTCACGGCTGTCGATCCGGGACGATTGGGAATCAAAGTCCCAAAACACTGTGGACAATGGAATAAAACCGGCCTGTCGCGTCATTTCCAAGGTAGATCGCAATCACAGTTCAGTCGCAGCGGCGAGGCGTTTGTTGAGCCCACAGAAGCGAAAAGCCGACCGATTCGTTGAGCATCTGGAACCGCTCCAGAAGGCGCTGGAGGTCTATTGCCGCCGCTGTCTGTCGGACGCCAACGCGGTCGAAGACGTTCTGCAGAGTGCGATTGGCAACGCCTTTCGTGACTTTGACTTGTTTGCTGAAGGAACGAACTTCCGCGCTTGGATATTTCGATACGTCAACTTGGAAATCAAAGCCACGAACCGCACGTTCTGGGCCAAGAGCCATGCGTCGCTGATCGAAGAGCCGGAAGCCGACGATGACTGGCGGCTCAACTTTGACGAAGCACATTTTGACGCGTTGCTGGATTCACCCGACGCCGTGTTGCAGCACTGCGACGAAGCGTTGGCCGGTGCGATCAGCCTGCTGAATCCGTTGGAAAGATCGGTGTTGTTACTGAAAGCAATCGGCGGATTCAAGTATCGCGAGATTGCCGACATCGCGGGCGTGCCGATGGGAACGGTGATGAGTTCGCTCGCTCGGGCACGTGAGCGGTTACGACATCAACTGGTCGAATACGGCCGCGAGCATGGATTGCTTTCGCGACCTCAAACAGGCAAGGCAGCTCCTCATGAAAACGAAACAAACGACGTGGAAAACGGTGAAGCCTGATCCGAGGTGACCTATGAGCATGAACTGCGAACAAACTCGACAGCACTGGCACCTGTTCCATGATTCGGAAGGTGACGCCGAGTTGCACCAACGGATCAACGAGCATCTGTCCATGTGTCCGGAGTGTGCTCGTTGGTTTTTCCAACAGAGTCAATTGGAAGAAGCGGTGACGGAAACGTTGCGGCAGGGCGAACGTACCGCCGACATGTGGGACAGAATTTCTAGACGGGCTGTATCAACGGAGCCGACGGCGGCACGATCCCGTTACTTGCTTGGCGGCATATTGGTCCTGGCCGCCTCAATGTTGATCGTTGTCTCCTTGGTGTTTTGGAATGCAGCCGACGGCTCATCGCGAGATTTGACAACGCTCTCGGTAGGGTTACACGAGAAACTTGCGACGGGCCGGGAAGACGTCAAGTTCTCCAGTGGTTCACACATCGAGATCGAAGAGTACTTGCGGCGACAGGTGACGTTCCCTGTACGATGCCCGCCACGAGAAGACGCGGGATTCCATGCCGCGGGCGGTGGTGTCTGTAAGTTCGACCAGGCTCCGGTGGCTTATGTCGTGGGTCAGGTCGGTGGGCAGCGAGTTTCCGTATTCATCATGTCGCGGGAAAGCCTGTCGCGTTTTCCTGAACAGCAGGCGGCGCTCCAACGTCGACAAATCGTTTCGCAACAGCGAGGCGACTGCGAGGTTGTCATGGGCGAAGTGAATGAGAATCTCGTCCTGGTTGTGGGGCGCGTAACCACCGATCAGCTCGACCGTGTACTGAAGGCTTATGGAAGCTATCACGAGCACGGACCCCAAGTTCCGCCAACTCACCGAGCCAGCGATCCCGCTTGAGCGGAGCCGGACTCTGCTGAATAGCGTCAACGGAACAAGCCACATGAACAATGGAGTTTGATTTGCGATGATTCGAGCTGCCCTCAGAGCACCCTACGTGATCATCGTTGTAGCACTTGCCGTGCTGGTGGTGGGCGTCACTTCCTATCAAAAGATTCCGGCGGATTTGCTGCCGATTTTCAAAACGCCGGCGGTTCAGATCGTCACGTTCTACCCCGGCATGCCGCCGGAGGTGATGGAACGCGACATCATGAGCCGCCTGGAACGCTGGACAGGACAGTCGATCGGGATTGAGCATCAGGAAGGTAAAGCGATGCTGGGCGTGTCCGTCGTGAAAGACTTTTTCCGCGAAGACATCTCGATGGACACCGCGATGGCACAGGTCACCAGCTATGCCGTGAGCGACATGTATTATTTGCCGCCCGGTACGGTGCCCCCGATGGTCATGCCGTTTGATCCCACTGCGTCCGTGCCCCTATGCATCGTAAGTGTTTCCAGCACGGAGTTGAATGAAAAGGAGTTGTACGACATCGCCTATTTCGAGTTGCGGAACCGGCTGCAGGCCATCCAGGGTGTGATTGCGCCGGCGGTCTACGGCGGAAAACTGCGGCGCATACTCGCCTATGTTGACCGCGATAAGCTGGAATCCCGCGACTTGTCCTTGATGGACGTGCAACGGGCGCTGCTGAAGCAGAATGTGCTGATTCCCGCCGGCAATGCCAAGATGGGCGACCTCGATTTTCAGATTTTCACCAATGCGTTGCCCGAGACGGTCGCGGAGTTGAATATGACTCCCATCAAAGTCGTCAACGGCGCGCCGGTCCTCATGCGCGACGTGGGAGACGTCAAAGACGCCGGGCAGATTCAGAGTAATGTTGTCCGCATCAACGGCGCTCGCCAAGTCTACATTCCGATTTACCGGCAGCCGGGTGCCAACACGATCGAGATCGTCGACGGTATCAAATCTCGGCTGGCTCAGATTCTGACCCGATTGAAGGACATGAACTCCGACAACCCGAAGATGCAGAGCCTGGTGCTCAGCGTGGCGATGGACCAATCGGTCGGCGTGCGGCAGAGTATCACGGGGCTGCAACTGTCCGGCGCGTTGGGGGCGATTCTCGCGGGGCTGGTCGTGGTCGTCTTTTTGCGCGATCTGCGCTCGTCGTTGATCATCTTTCTGGCGATTCCGCTGTCGATCCTGGCGGCGATTATCGGCTTGTTCTACACGGGCGATACGATCAACGCGATGACGCTCGGCGGGCTGGCCTTGGCTATCGGCATTCTCGTCGACCAGTCGATCGTCGTGTTGGAAAACATCGTGCGGCACCGCCAGATGGGCAAGACTCCCTTCGATGCCGCGTACGATGCCACGCGCGAAGTGGCGCTGCCGGTTCTGGTTTCGACCATTACTTTCTGCGTTGTGTTCTTTCCAGTGGTCTTTCTTTCCGGCATGGCGAAGTTTTTATTCACTCCGCTGGCGATCGCTTGCACAGTCGCCATTATCGCGTCGTTCTTGATCTCGGTGACGTTGATCCCCGGGTATTGCATGCGATTCCTGCGCGTTTCCAAAAGTCACGCAGGATCGGGTGTGGCTCATCAGCACCGCGAGAGTGCGGCCATGCGGCTGTTCGGCCGCGTCTTGGGTGTCACCGTGTCGCTGCGATATTTCGTAGTGGGCGGCGCGGCGGTGCTGTTTATCGGAGCGGTCTTGTTGTTGATGAGCATGGGACAGGAACTATTCCCGCCGGTTGATTCCGGCCAGTTCATGTTGAATGTTCGTCTGCCATCGGGAACAAGAATTGAGAAGACCGAGGAAACGCTGCAACGCATCGAGCGCCATATTATCGACAAGCTGGGTGAGCCTGACCCGGCCTTCGCCATTGGCGACGAGCAGCATCCGCAGTCGAAACTGCAAATCCTCGTCACCAACATCGGCGTGTTGATGGACTGGCCGGCGGCCTACACTCCCAATACCGGCTCGATGGACGCTTTCATGCTGGTACAACTGAAGGACAAGCGTGGTCGGCCAGATGTGTTTGAGTTGGTCACCGACCTGCGCAATGAATTGCGGGACGCGTTTCCCAGTGTGGAGTTCGCGTTTGATACGGGCGGGATGATGACGGCGGCGCTGAACATGGGCGAGCCGTCGCCGATCCATTTTCAAATTACCGGCTCGAATCTGCATACGGGCCAGGACATCGCGCGGCTGGTCAAGCACGAGGCGCAGCAGGTCGAGGGCACGGCCGACGTCCGCGTTGCGCAGCGGATGGATTACCCCGTGTTGAACATCCACATGGATCGAACCTTGGCCGCGTATCAGGGCGTCAACGTTGACGACACCATGAAGAACGTGGTCAGTGCCACGAACAGCTCGATCAACTTTCAACCGGCATTCTGGATCGATCCCAAGAACGGAAATCACTACTTTCTCGGTGTTCAGTATCGCGAAGAGGCCATCAACTCGCTCGATACGCTAGCCGACATTCCGATCACGGGCGATGGCAGCATCCGCCCGGTCTCGTTGCGAAACATTGCCACCATCAAGCAGACCACGGGACCCTCGGTGATCAATCACCACAACATCACTCGCGCCACGGACCTGTATGTGAACGTCTTGCCGGGCCATGACGTGGGGAGCGTGGTGGCGGCCATCGAACGACGCCTGGAAGCCAACCCGGAGCTAAAGCTCGTCTCGAGGCAAACCGACCGCGGCCAGGCCTATGACGTAACGGGTCCGAACTTCGCCGGCAAAGGTTACGCACTGGAAATGCAGGGTGAGGTCCGCAGCATGCGTGAGTCGTTCGCCCAGTTTTCGCAAGGACTGTTGATCGCCGTGATTCTGGTGTACCTGGTCATGGTCGCCCAATTCGCCAGCTTTCTGGACCCGCTCATCATTCTGCTGACGGTCCCGCTCGGCTTCATTGGCGTCGTGTTGCTGCTGTACGTGACGGGCACCAATCTGTCCATCATGGCATTCATGGGGATCATCATGATGGTTGGAATCGTGGTCGAGTATTCGATCATCCTCGTAGATTTCGCTAACCAGCAACTGCGGGAGGGATTATCAGTCCGGGATGCCATTATTGAAGCCACCAAGCTGCGGCTGCGCCCTATTTTGATGACATCGTTGACCACGTGGTTGGCGCTCGTGCCCATGGCGATCGGATTTGGAGGCGGTGATGCGAATGTCCCGCTGGCCCGCGCCATCATCGGCGGCGTGCTGGGTGCGACGGTGTTGTCGTTGCTCGTACTTCCGTGTCTCTACGTGATGCTCAAGCGCGCGCCGCGAATAGCGCCATCAGAAACAACATAAGGATAAGCACATGTCGGATGTTCAATACAAGATCAAGCCGAGTGGCGCCTGGTTGATGTTGCTGCTGGGGCTTCCTTGTGCGGGGCTTCTGATACTTGTCGTTGCAGGTTGCGGAAACGCCGGTGCTAATGATCCCGGTGCGGCGAATAAGTCGGCGGCGGGCGACGATGTTCCGCGCGTCCAAACCGTCGTGGTGAAGCAGCAAGATCTCGAAAGGAAGATCGAACTTCCCGGCACGATCGAGGGCTTTGAAACGGCTGACTTGTACGCCAAGGTCGGCGGCTATCTCCAAGAGATTTCCGTCGATATCGGCGATCGGGTTGAGGCGGGCCAGGTGCTGGCCCGATTGTCGATCCCAGAAATGCACAAAGAACGCGCCGAAAAACAAGCCGCAGTTGCCAGCGCTGAAGCAAACGCTGAGCAAATGCAAGCCGGGATCAAACAGGCCGAGGCCGAGGTTCGCAGCGCCGCGGCGCGGCTCGACGAGGCTAAGTCGCAGTTGCAGGAGAAGCAAGCCCAGTTGGACAAGTACCTCGCCGAATACAGCCGCGTAGAAGGCCTGGTGCAGCGCGGTTCGCTGCAGGCCAAGCTCTTGGACGAAGCGAAATACGAGCGAGACGCGGCCAGTGCGGCTCTGGCTTCCGTACAGGCACGCATCGTTACGGCACAGGCGGAACTCGATACGGCCCGCGCAAACGCGGATCGTGCTGTCTCGGATCACAAGAGCATGCAGGCGAAAACGAAACTGGCGCAAGCCGAGTTAGAACGGGTCGAGACGATGCTCGCGTACGGCGAGATTCGCGCTCCGTTTGCTGGCGTGGTGACCAAACGGTTTTTCGACCGCGGGGCCTTCATTCAACCGGCGCTCGGTAACAGTGCCGCGAGGCCGCTGCTGACACTGACACGAACAGACAAGGTGCGCATCTATCTTGATTTGCCCATGGCGGAGGTTCGCTGGCTGGACGTCGGCGATAAAGCTGTTTTGGACCGCATCAATGTTCTTCCTGGCGAAAGTTTCGATGATGGAAAAGTCACGCGATTCGCCACGTCGCTCGATATGACCTCCCGCATGATGCGAGTGGAAATCGATCTCGACAACCCCGAGCATCGCTTGCTGCCGGGATACTACGGATACGTCACGTTATTCTTGGACGACTTTCCGCAAACGCCCGTCATCCCGTCGTCCGCGCTCATGGCCGAAGGGAACGAGACTTTCGTGTATTTCATCGAGGGAGACGTGTGCAGGAAGCGTATCGTCACTACAAACTATCAAGATGGCACGATCGTCGACATCGAATCCGGATTAAGCGGCGGGGAACACATCGTTCAGGCCGGTGGGGGCCAGATCGCCGACGGCCAAAAGATTGTAGCCATGAAGGCGGAATCAGGAACTTAAATCCATTGCCGATCCAGCATATTCACGTCACCAATGCGTTCGGTTTTGCCGATATTACCTAAAGTATCGATACTGCGGAATCTAACGTCCCAAGGAGGGGACATCATGCAGCTTAGACCAGCCCCGAAGCCATCAGTTCCAACGTGGCGAGTTGCTCTGGCGGCCTTCGCATCGCTTGCCTCGCTCGTCGCTGGCTGCAAAGCGCCGCAATTTGCAAGCACGTCGGCGAATCCAGGCAACAGCTACTCGGTACATAGGACGATGCGCCCCGAGGTGGACGACAGCGCGTTGAAGGGCGAGTCGTTCGCGCGCTTGCCGGCCCTTGAGTATCGAGGGCCGTCCGCAACTCCATCGGGTGTGCAGCAAGTGGCGTACGACGAACCGAACACGCTCGTGCCCGCGCAGCCCGGCGATTCGGAACCGGCTCCCGAAGAATTGTCCGCACCGCTACCAACACTGGCGCATGATGGGCTGCAAGGCGAGACGTATCCCCTCGATCTACCCACGGCCTTGGGACTCGCCGGCGCGAACAATCTGCAAATTGCCTTTGCCGCTGAGCGCGTTCAACAGGCTGTGGCTAGATTGGATCAAGCCGATGTACTGTGGGTTCCGTCGATCAACGCGGGCGTGATTTACAACAACCACGCGGGCCGCATCCAGGCCACGGAGGGCGACGTGATCGAAGTCAGTCGCAACTCGCTGTATGTCGGGGCCGGCGCGGGGTTTGGCAATGCGCCGCTCAACGGTGGCTCGAGTGGCCCGGCGCGACTGTTTGTTGATCTGCCTCTGGTCGATGTCTTGTTCGAGCCCCTGGCAGCTCGGCAAGTCGTGCGGGCGTCCGAAGCCAACCAGGCGACGACGTTCAACGACACGCTGTTGCAGGTTGCCGCTGGCTATCTGGAACTGGTTCGCGCTCACTCGCAGGTGTCCATCGCACAGGAAGCTGTCGACAACGCGGAACAACTGGCGAAGATCACCGCCGACTTTGCCGAAGCAGGCGAGGGACTGGAAGCGGATGCAGAACGTTCACGAGCGGAATTGAGCAACCGGCAACGCGAACTGCTTCGCGCCAAGGAGTCGATCGCCGTCGCATCCACGGAACTCGTGCGGCTGTTAAGGCTTGATCCCGCCGTGATACTCGTACCCACCGATGCACAGGTAACCCCGATCGACGTTGTTGAAGGCGACTTACCACTGCGAGACTTGATTGGCATGGCTCAGGCAGTCCGCCCGGAAGCAGATCGCGCCGAGGCGTTGGCCGACGAGACATGGTTTCGCGCCCGTCAAGAGAAGCTGCGTCCGTGGATGCCGCATCTCTATGCTGGATTCAGCGGTGGCGGCTTCGGCGGAGCACCTGGCGGATCGCTTAGCAGCTTCAGCGATCGCACAGACTTCGACGTCGGCGCTGTTTGGGAGTTACAGAACTTCGGTCTGGGAAATGCCGCCCGCTGGCGCGAACAACAGAGTGTTCATCTTCAGGCACATCTTGCCGCCGACCAGACTCGCGACCTCATCGCCAGCGAAGTGAGCCGCGCTTTCCACCAGGTACAACTTCGACGCGAGCAGATCGATCGCGCGCGTTCGCAAGTTAGCTCCGCCTCGCGAGCGTTGCAGCTTAATCTGGACGGTATCCGCGGCCGTGCGTTGCGTCCCATCGAAGCCCAACAAGCGATCACCGCCTTAGCGGCGGCACGTGGCCAGTATCTCGATTCGGTGATCAGTTTCAACCGTGCGCAGTTCGAACTTCTCCGAGCGATCGGACAACCGGTTCTTGAAGATTCTGGACAGTGACAACCAGCGACGGCGATCACGCTGGCGAAGCCATAAGCCTCGTGAAACTCAGTTAGTGTCATCCGCCTTCACGAATCGCCTTGGACGCAAACATAGCTTTCTGCGCCTGGGCGTGCCTCCAGGCGGAAGCCGCGCGCCTGCTGGGGCGCGAGGACGTGGTGTCCGGCATGATCGCGGCGATTCAGACGCATGGCGAGCTTCTGCACTGGCATCCGCACATCCACGTGCTGGTCACCTGCGGCGCGTTTACACCCGAGGGCGATTTTCTGGAGTTGCCCGAGTTCGACATGGAGCGATTGCTGGTCGCCTGGCAGGACGCGGTCTTCGAGCTGTACCTGGCGGAGGAGAAGATCGAGCCGGAAGTCGTCGAGAACATGCGGACCTGGCCGCATAGCGGTTTCAGCCGACCATCGCTGCGCGACGGTGCCCGCCAATCGGTGTTTCTCTCGGCGGGCGACGCGGCGGGCATCGAGCGCCTGATCCAGTACATGACGCGCTGCCCATTTAGTTTGTCACGGCTGGTGAAGGTCAGCGACACCGGGCAAGTCATCTACCAGGCCGAGAAGCAGGCTTGCCGCGCCTTTCCCGATCCGAAAGGAGACGGCACGCGAGCGGGAGTCCCACGGAATTTCCAGATCCTCTCGCCGCTGGATTTCCTGGCCGAGTTTACACAACATATTCCGCCCAAGGG
>JAQBZB010000482.1 GCA_027622275.1 Planctomycetota bacterium
GCCTTCATGCGTCACTCGTGTCTGCCATTCAGACACAATGTTCTCAAACTCGACATCTGGGATCGCTGCTAACTTCTGCGCGCGGCTTGATGCCTTTTTGCTAACTTTCATTTCTGCGAGGGTTGGCGGTTCGTTGGACTGGTTCCCAGCCGGAACCGGTCCAGTGTGTTGATTGCCTCGGGAGGCTTTCGCCTTTTCAGACTCAGCGTAGATTTGTGACATGTCACAAATTGGATGGGTGAAGCTGTAACAGCGGGTTCCCGCTGTGACGCAGCACCCACCGCGACGCTTACGACTGATGGCGATGATTGAGAAGGTGTGGATGGGGAAGGTGGAGGAGGGCAAAATGCGATTTCAGGACGCGCATTGAGAACGATTGGTATCACGCTGGTATCACGAAAAGGCTGACTCACAAATAAAACAACACAATACATTGTTTAATAAAGATAAAAACGGATTAACCTGCTGCTTCGTAATCAGTAGGTCGGAGGTTCGACTCCTCTCATCGGCACCAATAAAAACAATAGGTTACATGGTATTTTTTTCGGGAGAATCTGTATGGGTAGCGTTTTGGGTAGCGAAATCACCCAAAGGAGTTCGATAACGGACGGCATTACTACGAGCTGCACGGTCACAAGATCGATGCCCCTTCGGATGTTGGTCGTCGCCCCGACCCCGAAGCCTTGACTTGGCACAACGAAAATCGTTTCAGGGGATGACGGGGGACGATCATGATCGATGACGACCTCGGCAGCTCGATTCGTATGGCGGCTTTCGAGCATGTGCGACGGCTCGGCGAAGTCCACGATACCTTTGAACGGGAGACGGCGGGATGACGAACCATCGCCTCGCGCTGATCCTTTTCCTGCTTCTCGTTGTTGGCGGCGGGCTCGCGATCGGCTATCTGACCGCGCCGGGCGACTGGTATGCGGGCCTCATCAAGCCGTCATTCAATCCGCCGAACTGGGTGTTCGGCCCGGTCTGGACCGTTCTCTATGTGCTGATCTCGGTGGCCGGCTGGCGCGTCTGGCGCAAAGAGTCTGGCGGTTGGCCGATGCGTTTGTGGTGGGCGCAACTCGCGCTGAACTTTCTGTGGACGCCCGTGTTCTTCGGGGCGCATCGCGTCGGTCTCGCGCTCGGCGTTGTTCTGGTGCTGCTCGGCACCATCCTCACCTTCATCGTCGCGTCATGGCGACGGGATAGCGCCTCGGCATGTCTGTTCGCGCCCTATGCCGCTTGGGTGGCGTTCGCGTCGGTGCTGAACGCATCGATCCTTGCGTTGAACTGACCGGACGCCGAATGCGCCGCCGTCTCGTCATCGTCAACGACACGATGCAGCAAGGCTACCGCTACGAGCTGGTCGCCCCGGCTGGTCGCGACTTCGACCCCGCATTTCGGCCGGACCTGACGCCGAAGGAGATGCTCGAACTCGGCGTATTCTGCGGCAAATATCTCACCGATTGCCGCGACGAATTTCCGGCGAGCTGGTTCGCGCGGGCGAAGCTGTCGCCCGCCCGCCGCGACTGTTCGCTCAATTGCTTCGGCGCGGACGCCAGCCAACCCCTGTCGGAATGGCGGCGGAAGGGCTGGATTCATCCCGACGACCCGCGCGGCTGGTTCCAGTGGTATTGCCGCTATTGCATGGGCCGGCGCATGCCCGAGGAGGACAAGCGCCAGATCAAGCGCTGGAAGGCGTTCCGACGGCACATCGCGCAGATCAAACAGAACTGCGAGCCGGGCGATCCGTTTTGCCGGCCGCGCCAGCGCCAAGCGCTCTTGCATTGGGCCTATGACAGCCGAATCATCTGAGAGCGGCCTTGCACCGGCCGTTGCCTTCTAACCATCGCATGGACTTCGCTCCGCTACGTGGCGCCGGACCTCTCTACCGTTCGGCCGGTCATACGAGTCGTTAAGAATGTCTGCTTCTCGGTAATCTAAGCGAACCACAGGCAACAATCGGAACGTCCGCTGTGGGCGGGCGATCTCAACCGGTCGCGCAGCAGAACGCCAGCTATGCGAGCGTCTTAGCAACCACCATCGATGCGACGAAGCAGCGACATGCCGCCGACCACGGCTTCAGTCGGACGATCACCCCGGCGCACAACTCAGCCTGCGGGCTGGGTGGCCGCGCTACTTCAGTTAAGCAGAATCGATGCAGGGTCTGGCAGTTGTTCGGGCAGACCGACATCCGATGGCGGATACTGCTTCTGCTCCACGGCCCGGTGCGATTCCTTCGGGACCATCGTGGCGAAGATCAACTGCAAGGCCCGCATCTTCTGCGCCTTGTCTCGACCGTAAGCCACATCGACCAGTAGATCGGACACCGTTTTCCCGGTTTCATCGGTCTTCTGGGCCAGGGCGCGGCACAGGTCAGTGCGAAAGGCACCACTGTCCTCGATAGGCTCGGGATTGCGTGGTCGGCCCGAGCCTGGGCGTGCGCCACCCCTGCCGGTGGTGGCTGGGCGTGGGGCTGATTGCGTTTGTCCTGTCTTACCGCTCATTTTGTTACCAAATGCAACGAAAGTTACATAAAAGTTTAACATAATCAGTCGATTATGGGCATTTCACGTTGCGGAAAGTATCAAAATACGTGCGAGCACGAACTCGACAGTACGCTGTATATATAAACAACCCCCTCCATGCCGGGGGCAGACAATAACTTTATTTGTTTGTGACACACAGACTGTCCAACCACGTGCAATAACGCGGCGGGTGAGACAGACGGTGTGATGGATGCCAGCACCTATTGGTGTGACACCCTGTGTGATAATCGAATCGCGGACAACACGATGGACATATCAAGCACGCTGGAAACGCAGGAAGCATGCTGGCAGGACATCTATGAGCGCCGCCTGGATCACCGCCAAGAACAGCCTTTTCATGCCACGCACCAGTTACCGCTTGCGGCGTCGTGTTTCCTCGAAGGCGTTGAGGGCCAACCACTGATGCGTCCATTGTTTTCGTCGGCGACGAAAAGACCTACCACGACAATAAAAGGCAGTACGCCTGTAACTATGCCGCCTGCTAAAAGGCAGTTGAGTATCCATATTGAAAGCGCGACATACTTTGCAGACTTAAGCACAACCCCGCCTCGGCGACATGAGCACCAATAGTAGTCTTTTAATTTCACACACCCTGCGCGTTAACGCACGCAGTTCGGAATCTTCGCGCACAGCTTCTTTCTGAGTATCTACTCCCAACACCCAACCGACACCACAAAGCCCTGAGCCATCGCAGCAACGGCTTCACTGCCCACCGCTGCGGTCTCGGTGCTGGTGCGATAGTCCACACCGTGTATATCGAGGAAGCCACGCACCAACGAACCCTTGATGGCGAAGTTGATGTTCTGCGGAATGTCGCCGGTCACCTTGAACGCCTTCGCCGCGTTCAGCTTTGATACGACCACGCCGATGACGTGACCGCTCTTGTCGAGCAACGGCCCGCCACTATTGCCTGACTGAACTGGCGCCGTGATTTGAATGACACGCGGGTTATCGCCAATCCCCGCGAGCGCGCTGATGGTGCCTGTGGTCACGTTCAAGCTCTCAGACAACAAGCCACTCAGCGGATAGCCCGCGACCATCACCTGCTCGCCCAAGTTGGCGCGACGGGATTGGCGGAAGGTGGCAGGGGCCGACTTGCCGGTGAGTGCTTTGAGTAGCGCGAGGTCGTTGGCTTCATCGACCGACTCGACCATGACGGACTGGTCCACACCCTCGATATTCACCGTGACCTTGCCGCAGCCGTCGATGACATGGCGGTTGGTGATGATGTGACCTGCCGTGCTGACGAAGAACCCGCTGCCACTTGACCGGCGGGTTGGGGCCGCTGCTTGGCGCGGCTCGGCGGGCCTCGCGGCCATTCCTGCGACCGCAATCCTGAGTAACACGAGAAGCGCATCTGAGATTTCGCCTGTGGGCGTCATCTTCAGGTCAGATTGAAATGCTTTGACTGCGTTTGCCGTTCGCCGTCCGGGCATGCCATCGGCCGGGCCGGGCTGATACCCAAGAAGCCCGAGCAGTTTCTGGGCTTCTACCGCCACTGTCCGTGCCGGGCCTGCTCGCGAGACTGACGCCGAGCGTGTGGGCGACGGTGTGGATTCGCCACGAACGATTCGTCGGGCTAGGGTTTTGCTGAGTTCCTGCGCTCTGGCTATCTGCGCGGGCGTCATATCTTTGCGGATGATGTCCTTGTTGCCCGCCGCTTTCTTGTGGCCCTGCGCCGCAGCGAGGTTGTGCCACGCATAAGCCTGCACATAATCCTCGGGAACGCCTTGGCCGTTCCAGTACATCTGGCCGAGGTTGTACTGCGCATTGGCAAAGCCTTGTTCAGCAGCCAAGCGGTACCACTTCACCG
>JAQBZB010000483.1 GCA_027622275.1 Planctomycetota bacterium
CGTTGCCGTTGCCGCCCAGCATGATGTCGGCACCAGTTCCGCCGTACATCACGTCATGGCCGCGATTCGCATTCACGAAATCAAGCGTATATTGGATCGGATCGACGTAGCCAGCGGTGTAGCTGTTTGTGGCATCGCCCCACAGCCAGTCGTTCCCCGTGCCGCCATCCATGAAGTCGTTTCCGCTACCGCCGACCACATAATCGTCGCCACCTTCGCCGAACATCGTGTCGTTGCCCGCTCCGCCAAACATCACGTCGGCTGACTCGCCTCCGTTCATCTGGTCGTTACCGTCGCCACCTTCCAGATAGTCCGAGCCGTCATCGCCGCGGATGATGTCGTTGCCGCCACCGCCGTGAACGACATCGTTGTCGGCACCGCCTCGCAGACGATCCGCCTTCGGGCCACCGTGAATGGTGTCGACGCCCGCGCCTCCGAGTACGCTCGCCGCGCCTGAACCAGCGATCAGTGTGTCGCTGCCGTCGCCGCCCAACAGTAGAGCCCGTTGTCGGACGCTTGGCTTGAGTTCGATATGGTCGTCGCCGCCCAGCCCGGAGATGCGGATGTTGCGGACCTGATTGTTGCGGTAACAAACTTCGGAACCGTTGATCTCAAAGCAGAGTTCTCCGTCACGCACGAAGCCGACGATTCGGTCGGCGTCTTCGGTTCCCTCGATCGACACGGTGCCCGTGAGGCTGAGCAGCGCACTCGCATCCAGAACTCGGCGAATTTCGAGAGCTTCGAAAAACAGCCCGCGCCGGCGGGACTTTCGAGTTTGCGGTGATCGGTGACGCACTGGCTGGCTTTTTCGAGTTGACATAGCATGTTCCCTTGTTCCGGTTTCCCAACGTGCAGTGAGTACCGCACGGCGTTGCTACTGTGCTGCGTTAATACAGCGCTGCGTCATTCCCCCGAATGAAGCAGCCGCCGACTTGCCTGATGCCACCTCTCTACAGCAATGCCCATGCCAATACTGAATGTTTCCTATAGAGCGTCTCCTAAACTACTTTGTAATAACGTGTTACAGATGTTCAGATAGTAGACGAGAATGATTCAACAGATTCGCTGCGCCCTAATGCAAGACATAACACTTGTTCAGAGCGCCTTACATCCGTACGATACATTCGTGATTCGTGAGGCGAAACTCCGTGACTTTCCCGCATCCAATTACTTTGTGAACGGTTCCGAAAGATGTCGTACTCGCTCGTCGTACTGAACGGAACGAACTCCGGCTCGACGCTCCGGCTCGACGGAGCCTCGGGTGTCGTCACGATTGGAAGGCACATCTCGAATGACCTCCAGTTGGATGACGACAAAGCCAGCCGGATGCATTCGCGGATTTCGTTACGAGGTGACCGCTGGCATATCGAAGATTGCGACAGCTTGAATGGCACGCATGTCAATTCGCAGCCGATCGAACAAAGTCTGCTTGAGCCCGGCGATTTGATTCGCATCGGCGATCGATTGATCCTGTTCGTGGACAATACATCCGACGAAGGATCAGCCGACGTTCAAACATCGGTCTTCCGTGCCACGACGATGGCGGGTCGGCACCAGGATCTTCAAGCCGGCGGCGGGCTTGTCGAGCAAAGCGTCAGCGACTCGATGTCCCGGATTGTGCGTGATTCCGCCGTCCTCTGTCGCTTGGCGAACTTGCTTCATCAGCATTCCGACGTCGAGGTCTTGATTCGTTCGGCGATTGACGCTCTTGTCGATGGGATCGATGCCGATGCCGTTTCGTTCTGGCTCGTTGCCGCCGATGGTCGATTGCGATGTGCCGGGCGTTGGGGAGACGTGGAAGAGAAGCATCTGCTCGCCAGTCTCGCCGTCGAGAAGAGTCAAGCGATTCTGATCGATCATGCCGACAACTCGGATAACGACTCGGTGACCGATTCGCCGGCCTCCGTTGGATTGGCGCTTGGCGTGCCGATTCCGGGGCCACAGACTTGTCGTGGTGCCATCGAATGTCACCGCAGCGAAAAGCGCGGTCCCTTCTCGCGCAGCGACCTCGACTTTTCAGTCGTCGTCGCGCATCAGGCGGGCCTGGCGCTTGAGAACCTGGAACACCGAGAACGCTTGGAATTGGCGAATGCCGAATTGCGGCGCCGCTTGTCGAGTCAAAACAAATTGGTCGGTTCGAGCGCTGCGATGAAGCAGGTAATCGAACAGATCGGTCGCGTGGGGCCGGCCAGCTCGACCGTGCTGATTCTTGGCGAGAGCGGAACGGGGAAAGAGCTGGTCGCCCGTTCGATCCACGACATGAGCCGCTACAGCGCCGGGCCGTACGTGACCGTCAACTGCGCTGCCTTCAACGAATCACTGTTAGAGAGCGAGCTGTTTGGTCACGAGGTGGGTGCCTTTACGGGAGCGGATCGGCGTTACATCGGCCAGTTCGAGCGCGCGAATCGCGGCACGCTCTTTCTGGATGAAGTCGGCGAGATGAGTCTCGCTTGCCAAGCCAAATTGTTGCGAGTCCTCGAAGGCCATCCGTTCCAGCGGCTGGGAGGTGCCGAAGAGATCAACGTTGACGTGCGCATGATTGCCGCCACGCATCGCAATTTGCCAGAGATGATCGAGCAGCACCATTTTCGTGAAGACTTGTACTACCGGCTCCGAGTGATCGACATCAAGATGCCGCCGTTGCGCGATCGCGACGAGGATGTTATCGAACTGGCCGCGATGTTTGTCGAATCGTTCCGCAGCCAGATGGGGCGCGGTCCGCTGCGGCTATCCCGTGCCGCGATGGATGCGCTCCACACCTATCGCTGGCCGGGCAACGTACGCGAGTTGAAGAATGCGGTTGAACGGGCCGTCGTGCTGGGCCAAGGCGAGGAGATGGAGCCGAGTGATCTTGGCCTGCCCACCGTTGTCGCTTCGAACGCGACGGCACCGCAAATGATGACGCTCAAGGAAGCTGAAGAGCGGCACATTAAGTTCGTGCTCGACCGTTGCGGAGGGAACAAAACCCAGGCTTGCAAGGTACTCGGCATCGGCCGCGCCACGTTGTACAGCAAACTCGGATCAGAGTAGAGTTCTCGGCTGTGATTGATGCGTGAAGCTGTAGTACGATGGCCTTCCAAGGCCGTCGTATCGTAATCGACGGCCTTGGAAGGCCATCGTACGGGATTATGAAAGGCACCTTTGTCGCAGCGAAAGATACTCTTCGTGCTCGGATCGCTCGGTGCCGGTGGTGCCGAGCATCAGGTGTTGCGAATCTTGAAGCATCTCAACCGCGAGCGTTTCGCGCCGATGCTGTATGTTGTCAACCGCGAAGGCGAATTGCTGGATCAAATCCCCATGGACGTTGCTGTTTTCGCCTTTTGGGACGGGCGAAATTATCCGCGGTTGAACTTCCCTGGTCGCATCCTGCTTTCCCAAGCGCGCGATCTCGCTCGGGTGATCGATCGCGAGGAGATTGATCTGGTCTACGATCGTGCTTCGCAAATGACGTTGACGGCGTCGCTGGCCATGAAGCGGAAGGCGATCCCGCGCGTATCGGTTGCCGTCGGCGATCCTAGCCGCGACTTTGCATTGCTGCATTCACGCTTTGCATTTGCGAAACGCCGCCTGTTGCGTCGAGCTTATCAGTCCGCCGATCGAGTCGTCGCCGTTTCAGAAGGTGTGCGAGGCGGCTTGATCGACTTCTTTGCGCTCCATCCGTCACAGGTCGTCACGTGTCCCAATCTGTTTGACATCGATCAACTCGACGAAGCGACGAAGGAAGCGTTTGACAAGTACCGCGATGACCGCTTCGAGATCGTTTCTGTTGGTCGTTTGAGCCAGGAAAAAGGCCACCTCCATTTACTGCAAGCGGTAAAGCGTCTCGTCCACACGGAGCGGCTCACCCAAGTCCGGCTTTGGCTCGTTGGAAACGGTCCAATGGAACAAGCGCTGCGCGGGTTTGCCAAAGAACATGAGCTTGAAGAGCACGTCTGCTTTGCCGGCTTTCAGGCGAATCCGCTCCCATTCGTCAAGCACGCGCAGCTGTTTTGTCTGCCTTCGCTGTACGAGGGGATGCCGAATGCGCTGATCGAGGCGATGGTTTGTGGGACACCCGTGATCGCGTCCGATTGCCCGAGCGGACCACGCGAGATTCTGGGCGCGGATGGCAACCTTGGCGGCCTCGTTCCGGTTGCCGATGCGGACGCGCTGGCGGACGCGATCCGAGACACCATCGCCGATTATCCCGCACGACAAGCCAAGACAATCGCAGCGCGACAGCACGTCATCGACAACTACTCGCTGCTGCCCGGCCTGCGTCGATTAGAGACGCTCTTCGACGAGCTGATCCATTAGCCCGGGAGGGCGAGGCTCCTGCCGAGCCGTGCGTGCTTGCGGCTCACGGCTC
>JAQBZB010000484.1 GCA_027622275.1 Planctomycetota bacterium
CCAAACCGCGGATCACGTGGCGTTGCCCGACAAACGGCACGAAACAACCACGTATCCTTAAGATCCGTTGTTCGAAAAGTTGACCAGCCTGGCCATTTCTGGCATATTCAGCCGAACGAGCCGGATTAAAATCGCTATCAGTAACCACACTGTAGGGGAAGGTCTCAAGAGGGGGGGGGATTGGATGCAACTACCGTCGATCAGGATTGTAACTCCGGTAATCTGCTTAGCGGGCATACTGGCCCTGATATATTTACTGGTGGGGTCTGGGGACTTAGCAAAAGGGAACTGGTCGGAACTGGTCTTTGTTGTGCCGTTTTACTTTGGGCCATCCGTTGTCCTGGCCTTCCTTGGGTATCAAAGAACGAAATCAAGAGCACTCCCGGTCATATTGTTGGTCAGCTCCATCTTGTCAACCGCACTGTGGATACACATCACCTTTTTTATCCTCAACACGGCAGGCCCAGGCGGCTACATCGACGCTCAGGCCGGGATGGCTGTCGCGATCTATGGCATCGTTCAATGGTTCATTGTCGTGCTCGCAACACTCGCTTTCGTTCTTTTGCGCAAAAGATAGGATGAGCCGCATTTTCGGCGAACGCCATTGATCGTGTTAAATTGAGTAACTGAGATTCGCAAAAGTCCCAGCCACGGAATTGAAACAAAGTTCGCCTGTTCCAAATTCCCTGACCACTCACGATTGAGAACTTGCGATGCGTGGCTTGACGATTCTGACTTTGTTGAGCGTGATGACGAGTCTCTGCGGATGCTCGCCGGATGCGACTCCGTCCGCGTCCAACGCTCCTGCTGTGTCAAACGAGCCGCCCGCGCAATCTCCCGATCACACGCCATTCACTGAGGAAGACGCACCTGACTTCGATCCCAAGCTGAGCCTCGAATGGCCCGGCACTCCTGAAGAAAGGCGCCGGCGCATCAACGCGGGGACTGCCCACGAGACAACCATTTACAGCGCCACTTTCACGCAGTCCGGTCCGGTCACTAGCTTCAGGGCAACCGTGTATGAGTTCACCGAGAAAGACCTGCAAAGTTACGTCCCGAAAAAGAGCCTCGCGCGTCACTTAGGGGGCGGCAACGTTGTCGAGCTGACCCGCAAACAGATCGAACACGGTCCGAAAAAGTACCTGGGCTTCGACGTGACCGCCAGAGACGTCAACCTCTTTATCCGGCGCGTCAACGTCCTGGCCGGTCGGAGGATTTACACCGTCGAGGTTAACAGTCTCCGACAAGAGCGTCTGAACGCAGAGGATGTCGAGAAGTTTCTCGCGTCGTTCGCGATCAAGGAACAGAAGATTTGAAAACACAGTGGCACAGAGGACACAGAGTGTCTGATTCCAATTCTTTCTCTGTGCTCTCCGTGCCTCTGTATTTCAAACCCGATTCGCCAAACGATCTTGGAACTCCCGAGGTGAAACCGGCAACTCGATCAACCGAAAGGAAGGGAACTTATGTCCGACGAATCTGAACTCCTCGAACAACGTCACGCGCTGAACGCCGCGATCAATGACCACGACGTGGAAAAGACCACGTCGTTCCTGCACCTGGACTTTGTTGCCCAGGGGACTGGCGGCCACTCTTACAACCGGCAAATGGCGGTGCAGCAGTTGGAGCAAATGCTGCAACCGTCCTTCAATCTCCAGTCGCAGATCGAAGTGGAGCACGTCGAGGTCTCCGGCGACAACGCGAAACTGCGGGTGCGCCGGACGGAGAGCGGACGAATGTATAATCCCCGCCACTTCTGGATGTTCTTAGCCATGGCGGCAATGTTCGCGGGCCTGGCAATCCATTGGGCGGTTCGTGACGTCGAACAGGTTCCGGAGCAATACTGGGTCACCATCGTCGCTTACGCGTTTGGTTCCATGGTGATGATCTGGTTGGCCTTTCGAGGAGGTCTGCGTTCCATGCACCAGACGCAGCGGGCCGAGGAGGCCTGGCGATGCGTCGATGGCCGCTGGCTGCTGGCCGAGGAGCGGCAATTGTGAACGCGATGGTGAGTAAAAGCGTTGAAAACACAGAGTCACAGAGAACACAGAGTGATCGTCGGCTGGTTTCCTCTGTGACTCTGTGTTTCAAAGACTGACACCAGGATTCCCACAAGACATGAGCGTCCAGAGGCGACCACAATGCTGACTCGCATTTTGAAATCGACATTGTGTGGAACAGTGATTGGATTACTGCTGGGCGTGATTTCCGGCGGACTATGGTCATCCCTGTTTGGGCAGCCGTTTTCCGGCGCGACCGGGTTGAAGGTGTTTCACTTGGGAATGTTCTTTCCTGGACTGGTCATCGTGGCGCCGGTCACGGCGGGAATTGGTGCCGTGTGCGGTGCGAGTGCGGGTTGGATGCGACGAAGGAAAGGCTCGCGCGACGGCCGCGACGTTGAATGAAACCTGAGTTGATCGCAGTCACATTGTGAAATTCACTGCTCCGATTCGCGGGGAATCTCGCCGCTATCAGTAACTCGCTACGATTTCAGAATTGGCGCAGACCTCTGAAGTTCTTGATCGCGATGAACATGCGTGAGAAGCGTTTTCGAACCGCTGTGGCATTCGTGCAAGATACTGCGTTACCCGTCAGCTCGCTGCTATAATTCGGCTTGCCGACAGGGCGGCTTAACTTCTACATCTCGTTCACTTACCGGCGGCTCAAACAATCGTGTCGAATGACCACTCGTCTCCACGAATCCAATCCGTCGTTGTAGTTGGTGGCGGGTCGGCCGGTCTGCTTGCCGCGCTGACTCTCAAAGCAACCGCTCGCTGGCTTTCGGTGCGCATCATTCGCTCAACAAGTCTAGGGGTAATCGGAGTTGGCGAGGCGACGACTCCTTGGTTTCGGCGTTATCTTCACGACACACTGGGGATTGATCAAAACGAATTCTACCGACAGGTGCGTCCTCTATGGAAACTGGGCAATCGCTTGGAATGGGGGCCGGCGGATCGGACCCATTTCAATTATCCGTTTGGGGAAAGTTTTATAAAATCACGATATCAGTCACTATCCAAGAGCAACGCGTATTTCATGTTGGCCGAAGGCATCGGCCCACCAAGTACCTTTTCTTTCCTCATGGATAGCAACCGCGCGCCCTTATTGCGCGACGCGCGGGGCCGAATAGGAATGGACACGCGTTACGCCTATCACATTGAAAACAAGGTATTTGTCGAGTTTCTCGAACGGATCGCCGTGCAACGTGGAATTACTCTGGACGACGAAGAAGTTGTTGAAGTAGCCCAAAACAAACAAGGGATCGCGTCGTTGGGTTTGTCAAACGGCAGCCGTGTTTCCGCGGATCTTTATGTTGATGCCTCTGGATTTCGCAGTCGCTTGCTCGGAGAAGCACTGTCCGAGCCGTTCGTGAGTTTTGCCGATTCACTCTATTGCGACACTGCGCTGACCGGACAATGGCAACGCGACGAACCAATTCGCTCCTATACGACATCGACGACGATGGATCATGGATGGTGTTGGCGAACGGAGTTCGAAGGACATGTGAATCGGGGATACGTTTTCAGCTCGCAGTTTTGCTCCGAAGAGGAAGCGAGGGCAGAATTGAAGCGTCTCGATCCGAAGATTACCGAGCCACTGCACGTCATCAAGTTCTCCACGGGCAGACGTGCCAATTTTTGGGTCAACAATGTAGCCGCTGTGGGGAACGCAGCTGGATTTGTCGAGCCTTTGGAATCAACGGGATTGCAAACGATCGGCGAAACCGCGACCAGATTGGCGAACTGCCTGGTCGATTCAGACGGATGCCCGACCGAGAGTATGCGTCGGTTGGCTAATGAGCAAATCAATCGTTGGTGGGAAGACATCCGGGGATTTTTGGCGGTACACTTCAAATTCAACACGCGAAGGAACACCGCCTTTTGGCAACAATGCCGTGAGGACACGAATCTTGCTGACGCCCAACCGATCGTCGGCTTTTATAAAGAATCGGGACCTTCCGGTCTCTATTATCAAATGATGCCCAAAGGGGCGATCTTTGGATACGCTGGTTACTTGGCACTTTTGATCGGCCAGCGAGTTCCGACCAGGTACCAGTCGCAAATCAGCAAGAACGAGTTATGCCTCTGGAAAACAGCGATCGACGAGAATCGGCAACGTGTGGAACAGGCCCTGACCAACGAAGAGGCACTGCAGTTGATTCATAGACCAGATTGGCGCTGGCACTGACCGAAGTCACAAGACAGTTTGCCTAGGCTTAACCGCTCGGTGCGACAGGTTGGGGGGCTTCGTCGGGGTCAGACTTGGTTTTCGGTTTTCAATCGGATAGAATAACCAACATTGGTCCGCTTTTCCAACCTCAATGAT
>JAQBZB010000113.1 GCA_027622275.1 Planctomycetota bacterium
GCGGCTGGAAGCCACCACTACGTGAAAGTGCGACAGTAATTGATCGGTCAATGCTAAACGCCACTTTACGCGAGCGCCCGTTGAATGAAAGACGAAGGCGTGCCCGCAGGGCCTCTGCGGCAGACGCTAGGTCGGCCGCCCACGCTCAAGATAACGTAGATGGTGGTCGTCTCGAGATGAACATGTCCCAGCACCTTTTGAATGTGCCGAATGGCCCTGGGGGCAAGTTTGAGGAATCAACGCCCGGGAATCGTTCATCAGGGTCATGCTTGAGCCCTTTTGAAATCAAACCGAATGAACCAAGCTTGCTGCCAGTTCTCAGCCTCCTTGAACCGGGCAGCCTAGTGCCATGATGAACGCATGTCAACTAAGAGCCATCGCAAAGGTTTGCCGTCGGTGAACGAGTCGCCCTTGTTCGCTGTAAGGCAGTGCCGATAAACTCCCGATCCGACGACGCGCGTACAATGAAACACGCTACGGAGACCGATCGCATGTCGCTGCTGCTGGTTACTGCCTTGCTGCTCGTCGGAGCCGAACCGCCCGCCGATACGGTCGTGGTCTGTCCGGAACTCTTCATGGATGCCTTGCGTCCGTGGATTCAGCACCGTGAAGCACAGGGGCATCGTATCGCGTTCGTCTCCAACGAACAGCCTCCCGACGCGATTCGAGACGACATCCGGAAGACCGCGAACTCAGGCCCATTGCGCGCCATCGTTCTGGTTGGCGATGCCGATCCAAGAGCGCCTTTCAACGATGCTGTTCGTGCGGTAACGACTCCGACCTATCAAGCCAAAGCGAAGGTCAACGTCTTGTGGGGTTCCGAGCCCACGATCGCGACGGATAATTGGTACGCCGATCTCGACGACGACTTGCTGCCCGATGTTGCGATCGGGCGTTTGTCGGCTGATTCGCCGGAACAACTCGCGAGTATCGCACGCAAGATCATCGCTTACGAGAAGCAGCGGCCACCAGGTGTCTGGCGTCGGCGGGTGAACTTTGTTGCTGGCGTCGGCGGTTTTGGAGCGGTAGCCGACAACGTGATTGAGACGACGACGAAGAAGGTCCTGACGGAGGGAATTCCGGCGTCGTACGAGACCTCGATGACCTATGGCAGTTGGCGCAGTCCGTTTTGTCCCGATCCTCGGCACTTTCACCAAGCGACCGTCGACCGAATGAACGAAGGGTCGTTGTTCTGGGTCTACATTGGTCATGGCCAGCGTCGCTTCCTGGATCAAGTCCGCACGCCAAGTGGCCTGCACCATATCTTCGACACGGACGACATGAAAAAGATCCGTTGCACGAATGGCTCGCCGATCGCCATCTTTCTTGCTTGTTACACCGGGGCCTTTGACGAACTGCGGGACTGCCTCGGCGAAGAGATGCTGCGTGCGGCGGACGGCCCCGTCGCCGTGTTGTGCGGCTCGCGCGTCACGATGCCGTACGCGATGGCCGTCATGGGACACGAATTGATGGACCAGTACTTTGTGAAACGGCGCGAAACGTTCGGCGAGTTGGTGATGCACGCCAAGCGTCAGATGGTGCGTGATTTAACGGAAGAGGAACGCGCAGCGAAGGGAACACGTCATCTATTGGACTCCATCGCGGCCGTCATCAGTCCCGCTCCCGAGTCACTGGATGAAGAGCGACGCGAACACGTCTTGCTGTTTAACTTGCTAGGCGACCCGTTGCTGCGGCTCGACCATCCCCATGAAATTGCCGTGACCACGGTCGAAGAGGCCGCGGCCGGTAGTGAAATCCGAGTGACGGGAACGACGGCGATCAACGGTCGCTGCACCGTCGAGCTAATCTGCCGACGTGATCGCTTGAAAACTCGCTTTATCGCGCGACCGAAGTATGACGCACGCGACGAAGCACTGGCCGACTATACGATGGTCTACGCGAACGCCAACGATCGCCGCTGGACGAGTTCCTCATTCGAATGCCAGTCAAGCAGTTTCGAGACGGTGCTCCAGATCCCCAGCGATGCCCTGGGACCATGTAACATTCGTGTCTTTATCGAAGGGCAAAGCGGTTTCGGACTCGGCTCGCAGAGTTTGTTCGTTCGGAGAGCAACCCCGGTCACTCCCTGACGTGCGAGTGCCGTTGCCTGTCCTCGTAGCGTGGCCGCGGGCCGCAGCGGGCAACGACCGACGTTTTGGGAGGGCGACGTTTTGGGAGGGCGAAGTTTTGGGAGGGCGAAGTTTTGGGAGTGCGAAGTTTTGGGAGTGCGAAGTTTTGGGACGGCGACGTTTTGGGACGGCGACGTTTTGGGAGGGCGAAGCTCCTGCTGAGCCGGTTCGGCAGGAGCCTCGCCCTCCCGGTCGCGCCCACTTCGCGGTGGCGTTGCGTTAGAATGTCGGCACGGGGGATCGGCTGTGTAGGGAGATTAACGATGCGAATGGCAGTCCTGTTTCTGACAATGGTTTCGCTCGGTGGTGCCGCGTGCCGTGTGAGCGGTGACGAACCCGAGACGCCACGAGGCGTGCTGATTCCCGTTCCGGAAGACGTCGAAATCGATGACGCCGCGCTACAACGGCTCGCGGAAAAGTACGGGGATGAAAAGCAGGGCTTCCTGCGGTTGTTGCTCGCCTTGGAAGCAAATCAGGTCGATTACTCGCGAGACAGTCTGAGCGACATCAAGCAAAAGAAGGCAGCGGTTCTTCAAGCGGCCGGACAGGCGAACGCCGTCGTGGCAAGTCAGTTCAGTCATCCAGATCTCGAGATCGACTACGTCCGACATTGCTGGGAAGTTGTCCCGCGACTCGAACCGAACATCGTGAAGGTCGGGCCGCAAGAGAAATACACGACGCTGAAGCAAGCGTTGCCGAACCTGCGAGCCGGCGATCAAGTTGAGCTAGGTGCTGGTTCGTTCGTCCTGCCGCTCGACAGCAACTGGGTGCCACCAACGGACATCGCGATCGTCGGCAAGAATCAAACATCGACGACATTGAAGACAGAAGGTGAAGCCTCCCAGTTGGCCGTCGAACGGTGGCGGTTCAGGGATCTGAAAATCGATCTCGGCGGAGCGAACCGTCCCTCGAGGAATGCGTTACCCGGCGGTTCGCTCTGTGTCGAGCGATGCACGGTGACCGGATACTCGATGCCGTATGGTGCCTTTGCAAGAGGCAAACGCATCTTGATCGAAGACTGCTCGTTCGACGGCAATGCAAATCGGATGGGCGGCCGGATGTTTGGGATGTCGAGCGAGTGGGAAGCGATCTACCTCCGCAACACGACGATCGAGGAACCGCGGACGATGTCGTATGGCATGCCGTGCGCCCTGGTCATCGATCGATGTCAATTCAAATCACCTCAGCCGGTGTTCTTGCATGGGAACCCGATTTTCATCAGAGCTTCGGCCGGCCTTCAGCAACTGCCAAACCAGATGGAATTTGAATTCGCCACGGATGACGAGGCAGTCGTCGAGTTCGCACTCGGCAAGCGGAAGGAAGTCGACCCGCGGATCCATCGTCTGGCCGACGCGATCAAACTTTCGCGGAATTCGTTTTACTGGATCGGACTGCTGCGTCACCATTCCCAGGAGATTCGCGTGGCGGCGGCCGGCCAGATTCAGCGTCTGCTCGGACAACAGATTGACCCCAAGTTGCTGGCACCGCCAGCGAAACCACAACCTGGCGTCGGTGCGGCGGACGAAGCGATCGCGGCGGCCATTCGCGACCTGAAAAGCGACGAGTATGCGACGCGGGAGGAGGCGAGAAAGAAACTGATCTTGATCGGTGATCCTGCCGTCGACGCTTTGCAAGAAATCGCCAAACGTGGCAGCTTGGAACAAAAGCGGAGTGCCGAAGTAATTCTGTTAAAGATCACCGGTCCTCCCGCTCCACAACCGCTTCCACGAGATTGGGATTTGGAATACGGCAGGATCAGCCGCTGGTACGAACAGAACCGGTCGCGGCTGGCCTGGAACGAGGTGGCTGGTAGTTATCAATGACCGGCGGCCGACACAAGGATTTCCAGCTCGATGCCCGATCTGATCGCACAAGGAGCTTTGCCCGAACAGCGCTGGCGGCGGAAGGTGCCGTTTGGAGAAGCGGTCGCGGTTGGCAGATCCGCCGGTCGTTGGTCGGTGCCCTGGGACGACCGCGTTTCGAGAACGCACGTCCGCTTGTCGTTCGAGGACGGACAACTTTCCGTGGCACGCGTTCCCGAATCGCTGAACCCCGTCTTCTACCAGGGAACGGCTCGTGACCAGTTCGAACTGCGGTGCGGCGAACATTTCGTGATCGGAAGTACGACGTTCTCGCTGGTCGAACAGAACCTTGGTGCCACGCTCGACGCCCCGCCCCCCGTGACCGAAGAGACGATCTCCTACGAGTTCCTCCAAGAGCTTCGCTTCCGCGATGCCGATCGACGAATTGATGCGCTCTCGCAGTTGCCCGAGATATTTTCCGCGGCTGTCACGGATGAAGAGCAGTCATGGAAGTTGGTCGAAGTGCTGCTGGCGAGCATTCCTCAAGCCAACTTTGTGGGCATCGCGGAGGTCTCGACGTCGAGCGACGAGATCACGACGATGCCTTGGGAACGACGCGATTTTCAACGCGACGCGAATCTCCCGAGCGAGCGGCTGATTCGTCAAGCGATTGAGAGCCAAGCGAGTGTGGTTCACATCTGGAGGCGCGACGCATCGGATTCCGAGACAAGCTTTACACAACACGACGGGGCCGATTGGGCGTTCTGTGTGCCGCTGACGAGTGAAGCAAGCTGCACGCGCGCTGTCTATGTTGCGGGCAACTTTTCCAACGTCGGACCAAAACCTACGTCGAATCTGTTGACGGAAGATGTCAAGTTTGTTGATCTTGCCGCGCGGACGCTTGGGCATCTTCGAGGTTTGCGGCGCTTCGAGCGGGAAACCGCCAGCCTGCGGCAATTCATTTCGCCGGTGGTCATCGAGACGTTGGTGGACCAAGATCCCGAGCTGGCGCTGGCGCCTCGCGAAGCCGACGTCTCGGTACTGTTTTGCGACTTGCGAGGTTTCTCGCGGCGTACGGAACAAGAGGCCGATGACTTGCTCGGCCTCTTGCATCGCGTCAGTGATGCGCTCGGTGTCATGACCCGGCAGATCCTCGCTCATGGCGGCGTTGTGGGGGACTTTCATGGCGATGCAGCCATGGGGTTTTGGGGCTGGCCGCTGGCTCAGGAAGACACGGCGGCTCGCGCCTGTCAGGCAGCGCTCGCGATCCGCCGCGAGTTTGCCGACGCCGCGATCGATCCAAGACATCCGCTGTCGGATTTCCGTATGGGGATCGGCATTGCATCGGGCCGTGCTGTCGCTGGAAAGATCGGCACGGTCGATCAAGTGAAAGTCACCGTCTTCGGGCCCGTCGTCAATCTTGCGTCGCGACTGGAGACGATGACAAAGACATTGCGCGCGTCGATTCTGCTGGACGATTCGACAGCCGGCTACATTCGTGAACACGTTCCAACAACTCGGGCCCGAGTGCGGCGCATCGCGAGCGTTCGGCCTGACGGGATGGCGACGCCGCTGGAAGTCAGCGAGCTGTTGCCGTCGGCGACGGAGTTTCCCGAACTTTCGGACGACGCGATTGCCGTGTATGAACAAGCCTTGGACGCGTTGGCCGGCCGCGACTGGGAGCGCTCGTTCTTGTTATTGCACCAAGTTCCCGCGACCGACCGGGTCAAGGACTTTCTGACCGTTTTCATCGCACAAAACAATCGCACGCCGCCCAGCGGTTGGGATGGCACCGTACCGCTTGGTCGCGCGAGTCGGATCAGCGATGGCCCCTAGCCCAGATTATTCATCAGCCGCCTGGCGCTAGCCTGCGGTTCTCGCGAACTTCGAGAGAACCGCAGGCTAGCGCGTGGCGGCTGATTTGCGAGGTGTTTTTGGCAAGATAGCCGTAACTCTTTTCATAAACGTACATTTTGAAGCATGCTGACCGGTTCATGAACAATCCGAGTTAGGAGTTACAGGTAGGTCACTTCCGGCGGAAGTGACCTACTGGGACTTTTAGTCTCGAAGTTCGCCGACCAATCGGGCAACGGTGCTTCAAAGCTCACTCGCTCGCCGGCCAGCGGGTGCGTGAAGGCGATGCGCCAAGCGTGCAGACAGAGTGGCGGGTCGGCGAGCGAGAGGGTTTGCTTGGGGCCGACTTGTTGGTTCGGCAAGTAGAGCGGGTCGCCGACAACCGGCATGCCGAGATGCCACAGGTGCAGGCGAATCTGATTCGTGCGGCCGGTGATTGGCCGGGCTTCGACCAGTGATGTGCCGTCATCAAGCCGGGCGAGTGTGCTGAATTCGGTGAGCGATTCCAGACCATCCGGCTCGATCGTGCGCACGCCGACGGCCCCGTTCTCGATGCTGATCGGAGCGTCGCAGGTGAATTCATCTTGGGCTGGGTGCCCGTGGACACGGACCATGTAAGCCTTTTCGACCTCGCGGCGTTCGAACTGCGGTTGCAGCAAACCGGCAATATGCCGCGTACGACTCATCACGACGATTCCCGTGGTGTTCGAGTCGAGCCGGTGGGCGACGCGGGGGCGCTCGGGGCGATAGGCCGCGGCCATGATGTGCATCAGCGTGTTGCGGTTGAATTGGCCGCAAGCGTGGATCGGCAGCGGAGCTGGTTTGTTGACGACGATGATCGACTTGTCTTCGAACAGGATCTGGATGTCGGCGTTCACCTCGGGCTCGATCGTACCGGGCAGCACATGGTGGAAGCGTTCGCCGGCATAAACGATCCGGGTCGCGGAAACCGGCCCTTCGGCATTGACCATGTGGCCGGCATCGAAGATCGCTTGCCAATCGTCGCGGGCTACATGCGGCAAGCAACTGCACAAGAACTCGATAAACTCAAAACCGTCGAACCGCTGTGGCACTTTGATCGGCCGCCGGTTCTCGTACGGTTGGCTGCCAGGCAGGGGCGTCGTGGCGGCGCGAATCGCTTCGTGACGCTGCCCGATCGTGATGCTCAGCCGCTCTTCCGGTTCCTTGTAGCAATACGGACACGACTGGCCGGGGATGTACTTTGCTGATCGTTGCTCCTCGGCCGTCAGCGGCTCCTGGCACGCGAAGCACAACGCGGCATCGGTCTCTTGCAGCTGCGGGTCGACGGCGACACGCTGATCGAACACAAAGCAATCGCCCTCGTAGTGCTCGCCGCCACACTCCTCGAAGTACTTTAATATGCCGCCATCGAGCTGGAAGATTTGCTTGAATCCTTCGCGTTCCATAAACGGTCCGGCTTTCTCGCAGCGGATGCCGCCGGTGCAATACATGACGACCGGCTGTTCTTTCATCTCGGCGGGCAAGCGCCGCACCGCTGCGGGAAACTCACGGAAGTGATCGACGCCAATCGGCCGTGCGCCGCGGAAAGTGCCGAGTTTGACTTCGTAGTCGTTGCGCGTGTCGAGCAGTGTGACGGTGCGGCCTTCGTCGAGCCACTGTTTCAGTTCGCGGGCCGTGAGTTTCGGCGATGGCTTCGTGCGCGGCTCGATCCCGTCGACGCCAAACGCGATGATTTCCTGCTTGATCCGCACCAACATGCGATTGAACGGCTGATGGTCGCTGAAGCTTTCCTTAACGGGCAAGTCTTCGAGTCCTGGGATGCCGTGAAGTTCGACAAGCAGTTTGTCAATTGCGGCACGGCTGCCGGCAACAAACAGATTGATCCCCTCGGTGCTGATCAGGATCGTCCCCATCAAGCCCCACCGGACACACCGCTTCCGCAGGCGTCGGCGAAGTTCTTTCAGGTCATCGAGGGGAGCGAATTTGTAGGCGGCGATATTGACGACGTCGTTCATGCGGGAGCTGGATCGTTTTCCGGGAGGCCGAGTGATTCCTGCACGGCAGCCGCGACCAAACTCAGGTCGGCGCTGTCGTGTCCTGTCATGATACCGATCGAATTCCTTTTGCGGGACCGGATGAAGACCTGATACTGCCCGTGCTAGTTGACTCCCGTGCTGCTGTCTACGGTGCGGCGGGATGTGACGAACGCCGGATCGCCAAGGCCTGATTCAACTCGCCTGCAATCCAGACCAATTCGTCATCATTTAGCTGGCTGAGGCAGCCGAACTTTTTGCCGTCATGCGGATGGATTTGAAGTTCTTTGACGGAGACGTCATTAACTTCCATCCCGCTGTTGCCAATGCAGACCGCGGCGATTTGATCGGCCGACCACTCGCGAGTTGTCTTGCCGAAGATCGAATGCCGCACGACCATCACCAAATCGTCGGCGGTCGCGATCGTGGCGTGACGCCGCCCCATGTTGATGGCACCGATCAACATGCCGACGCCGGCCGCGACGAACGGGATGATGATGACTAGCATCACCCAGGGTGGTCCGTCGTCTTCCATCTCGACGACCCCGATAGCGGCGAGCGTTCCAACCACGACGAAGATACTGACGAACGCATTCCAGAGCAACGCGAACACAAACAGCCCCTTCGAGCCTTTCCAAAGTCCCGCCGGTGGAATATCGATCGTGATGCCGTAAGGACGCCGTTCGATCGTGGCGGTGCTGCCCACCGGTTGGACCGGAACGATCGGCAATTCGTCTGACGCGGCTGGCCCTTCGACGACTTCGATCTTGCGCCCAACCGTTTCGCGGTCAACAATGGCCGCTGGGTCTCGTTTGATCGCCGCGGATGTACTGGTCCAGTCGGCTTCAAGCCGCGGCGCTAGTTCTTCGGCGAGCCGGACGAGCAGATCGCGCGGATAAGCGACGGCGATCGGAAATCCTCGCGTGCCGCCGGTTTCCGCCATCAACGCCCGATCGAAATCTCCGAGCCACAGGCGTGTATCGTAGGCCTGCTTTCCGCTTGTGTTCTCGTTGGCGTCTGCGACCCGCAGCCGCTGAACCTCGGCAGTTGTACGCTTGCGTCGTATTCGAAACAGGAAGAACCTCTCTTTGACGGCGATCTTTCCGCCACGGACTTCGATCTCGCAGCGAGTGCGATTGCCGATCACGGCAATGCCGCCGAGCAACAGTCCCAATCCCGGAATCAGACCGAACAAACCGAAGCAACCGAAAGCAATCGCAATGAAGTCGATCCCTCCCCCTTTGTTCAGGTCGTTCAAACCTCCGAGGACCGAGATCGACATCCAAGCGATCATGAACAGCGTTATGAACACGCCGAAGCCGACAACGATCCAGCCGAGATGCCGGACGCGGCCCAGTTGCCGGCGCGGCAGTCTGTACCGTACGCCATCGCCCAGATAGTCGGTCGTGAAGTCTTGCTGCTCGAATTGCTTGAAGTCACTCATCTGAGTTCTCCGACACTCCGTTAACGCTTAACTCTAGCTTGCCGAGTGGCGTTACGTGATGAGCGAGTCGTGTACCCGCGGCGGTTTTGCGCTTAACACGAGTCCCGCTGCAACCAGTGGAACGACCGCAAATTCGACTAAGGCCAAGTTGTACGAACCGAGCCGATCGATGGCCAGAGCAAACGGCAACGGTCCCAAGGCGGCTGCCAGGATCATGACCGCAAACGCGACACCGCGTACCGCTCCTTGGTGGGCTCGTCCGTAGTAATTCAACCACACGACATTCCCGGTGCTTCGCATGATGCTGCCGTGCAACCCGAGCAGTGCAGCATAGAGGATCGCCAACGCGGGATGTGGCATCACCAGCACGATGACAGTTGCCAACGCGAGCATCAACATGGAACTGCCCAGCAGATGCCGATTGGAGCAGCGATCCGTTAGCCAACCGGCCCCGAGAGCCGCCAGTGTGGCGACGAGTGCTTGAAACGAGATCAATCCCAACGCCCAAGTCGGCGAAACGCCGCGGCTGCCCAAGAGGGATACTTGGTGAAAGATCAAACCGGTTCCCACCATGCCGCTCGTTGCTGGAACCGATAACAGTTTCCAGAACGTGGGATCGCGAACGACCTGCGCGACGCTCCATCCCGAAATGACAGGCGAGGTCGACGCATGCGGATGCTCCAACGAGTCGAGTCCGTCTGGTTGCAGGCCGAGATCTTCGGGACGATCGCGGACGAACAACCACGCAGGCAAAACCAAAGTTGCCCACACGAGACACCCCAATACGAACCAAGCCGTGCGCCAATCGTATTCCGCAATCAACCAACCGTTCAACAGCGGAATGGTCATCACCGAGATACTGCCGCCAATCCCCGCGATCGCCGCGGCGAATCCGCGCCGTCGCTCGAACCACTCGCCAACCAGCCACGTTCCGACGAGCGTCAAGGCACCTTGGCCGATGGGCCGAATCAACATGAATCCGACGTAGAGTCCAATGATTTCTTCGGCTCGCGACATGCAGACGCAAGCACCTCCCAACAACAACGCGATCGCGGGCAGCAACCGCCGCGCCCCCAACCGGTCGACAAGTCGTCCGATGAACGGAAGAGCCAGGCCGCTGACAATCGTCGCCGCACCGTACGCTAACGAATACTGCGTCTCCGAGACGTCCAGCCCCTGGCGCATCGGCTCCTTGAACGCCGCCACTGAGTAAGATTGTCCCGGTGCCGACATATACTGCGCCGCGGCCGCGAAGCCAAGCATCGTCCAGCCTGGAAAGAACCGGTACGAGCGGGCGGGCTCTTTCGAGGGCGGTGCGATGGTGGCGACTTCAGACAAACGATCGTACCTTCAACTTCCTATCGCCGCATTCGTTCGCAACGGAAGTAGGATGGACGTCTCGTCCGTCCCGCTGTTTGGACGGACGAGGCGTCCGTCCCACGAAATGCTCGCGAAGCGCGCACTTGTTGTTACTATTTAGGCTAGCGTGGTGTTTGCACTATGATAGTGTTCAAGTGATCGAGCGTAAGGGCACCCGGTCGCCGAGCAATCGCCGTGACGAAACTGTTGCTGGACAAGCTAATTCTTCGAGAGGATCCACGATCATGAAAACGAAACTTGCAATCTTGTTGACGGTGTCGGTATGTCTGGTCGGATACTTTGTCTTGACTGCGAGGGCCGACGAACGCGAGATCGACGAATTGAGAGATAAGGCAGCGGCGATACTTCGTGAAGCGAAAGAGCATGCCGCTCAAGGACACGCCGACGAAGCTCGCGAACTGGAGAGGCACGCGAATGCATTGCGAGCCGAAGCGGAAGAGCTGGCGGAGCATCACGAGCGGCGAGCGGACGAAGAACGCGAGCGTCACGAAGAACGCGAGCGAGATGTCGACGGCCATGAGCAGATCGAGCACATCCGTCAAGCCGCCGAGCACTTGCACGCTGCCGGGATGCACGAACAGGCAGAGGACTTGATGCGCGAAGCCGAACAACGTCAACACGAGTTGGAGCGAGATCGCGAAGGTCAGCACGACGAAGGCTTGCAACGCCACGTCGAAGAACTGACGCAGCATGTCCGCGAACTGCACGAACGCTTGGAGCGGATCGAACGGGCGATTCTCGAGTTGTCCGACCGATAACACTCCGCGACTCGCAAGACCTTCGACGGCACTACCGGCGATCGAAAAAGGCACCACCCATTTCATAGAGCTGGCCGACCTTCTTGCAGCGGACGATGTTGACCAGCAATTGGACGTGTCCAATTTCCGGCAGTTCGATCAGCACGGCTAACTTTCCTTCGAGGGGGTGGGTGTGAACGATGGCGATTCCGCTCGAAGATAGATTTCGCGAGATGACCGTAAAATCTTCGCCGGCGGGAAACAACTCGTCATCCAACTCCACCGCCGGGACGCACATCATCACAGGCCGACGGGGATGACGCCGCAACTCCCGTTCAAGATCCTTCGCACACAGCGTTGATTCCACCGCGCGGTATTCCAGGAAGTAATGCGAGAGCTTGACCGCGGCGCGAAGATGATCCGGAGCCGAAGGAGCCAGACTTGCCAGGTAAGTTGCCCCGCAATTACGACACTCCCATTCGCGCGTCGGTCCGCTTCCCCCGACCACAAGGGTTGGCAGAGGCTGGTCGCACGTCACGCATTGCGTAATCTGGAAGTCTCGTTCGGCAACAGACTGCATTACTCCACTCCACAATCCTTTTTGAAACCATAGTTTACTGACAGCGAGGGCGCGGTGACTTTCTGTGGCAAAACAAATCGGTTGTAACGGATGCGCGGCTGACTGTTCGAACACGGCAGTTCTGAACAGGACAATCGCAGTTGCTGATCGGCTCATCGAATCGCGCAGTACTACACCCACCCGTTGTCCACATACCAGCGCGCTGTTTCGGGTAAGCGTTCGTCGAGCGATTTGGCGGGCGCGAAACCAAGCTGCTGCCGGGCTTTCTGACTCGAGCTGGCCCACGAATGCACCGTCGCCTCCCGCACCTTCTCCACCGACAGCAAACTCGAGTTGCCGCGCAACCTCGCAGCCGTCTGAGCCGAGTAGCCCACGCACATGGCGACCCAGCGCCACAGCGGCCAGACGAAGACACCCTGGTCCAGCGACCGGGCGATGCGCTTGCCAAACTCCCAGTAGGTCGGAAACTCCGAGTCGTCGCAAGCGAAGTAGTAGCCTTCCGAAGAGGACGGGTCTGTGCGTAAGGTCTCGCCGCGCTCGGCTGCCAGCAAGATCAATTGCACCAAATCGTCCACGTGAATCAACGAGAGCGGTGGCGTGCGGAATCCGGCAACCACGTGCAGCCGCCAGCGATAAATCGGACGAACCAACTGGGCCGTGACCTGATCACCCGATCCGTACACAATCCCCGGTCGGAGCACGGTGATCGGCAGCTTGTCGGCGCGCTCTGTCAACAGCAGTTCGCCCTCCCGCTTGCTGCGTCCGTAGAGCGAGATCGGACTTGCCGGATCGCTTTCGGTTCGCATGGATTTGCCGGGCGGAGGCGGACCTGCGGCCGCCACGGAGGAAACGTACAAGAGCCGCGGAGGCTGCCGAGTTGCCAGGCAGGTATCCGCCAAGATCGCACATGACTCGCTGTTGACGAGGAACAGCCGCGCTTTGTCCAGGCTGTAAATCATGCCAGCCAGGTGAATGACAGTATCGCATCCTTCCAAGGCGGCACGGTACGAGTCTGGCTCCTCGATCGCGCCTTCGACGAACTCGATCCCATCCGTGGGCAGGGCGCTCACATTGGAGGTCGCACGCACCAGACACTTGCAACGCATCCCGCGACGCAACAGTTCACGAACCAGATGCGCTCCGATAAACCCAGTGGCACCTGTCACGAACGGAGTCTGCATGGGACAAGTCTCTGGCGGTCCACCGAGCGACGCAGCGTGCGTGATCAGCGTGCGGCGGGTGATGGCATCACAGCTTGAAAACCAAGCACTGCGTCGTCGGCAAATCGATCACTTCCTCTGGCTTGTCAGCGAAGAATTCCGTGAAGGCCTGTTCGACGCCCGCTAAGAGCGAGTAGTCGTGTGACAACATCAACCCACCATGAACCATCTTGGGATAGAAATACTCCAGGCACGCTAACGTTCCGCTGTACAGATCCACGTCGAAATGGGCAAATGCGTACGGTTGCACAGGTAGATCCGCAGCCGAGTCGGGGAACAAACCCTTGTGATAATGCACATTGTCGTACGCGCTCAGGTACTGCCGCACGTTTTCCAGGCTGCAAGCGTACTGACCGACGCGATGCACGTCACGA
Source organism: Planctomycetota bacterium (assembly GCA_027622275.1). Classification (GTDB taxonomy): domain Bacteria; phylum Planctomycetota; class Planctomycetia; order Pirellulales; family Pirellulaceae. Next base: position 13,536 of record JAQBZB010000113.1, read on the forward strand.
TCATGCTCGGACGCTTCAGGTAACCCCTCAAACGTATCGAACACGTGCAGCGGTTTGTCACCCTTGACTTCGCAAATCAACTTGGCTGACGCGCCCTTGTACGCCCCGACCTCGGCGAACGCGCCCTCCCGCGCCGCTTGTGCTTTGGCCAGGGCATAGACGATGTGTTGCTCGTAGGCACTCAGGAGGGAGCGTTTGTCCCGCTGAATGCCCCGCATGAGCTTAAGCACTTCGGGGTCCTTGCGCGCGCCGAGTGAGGCGAGTTGGAGCCGCGACCAAGTGCGCAGTCCAAACGATTCAATCCAGCCACCGCCCAGCTTTTGCACGAAGCGATTCTTCAACCACATAACGATCACCTCACCAGCATTTTAGAAACATTGCCAAGCCCGCAGGCCGAACGGACGCGCACGACCCACCATAATTGACGGGCGAGGGACTGGCTAGTGACACTGGCCGAATTCAGGCCCGCCCGCATCGGTAGTGGTACAGTTTGATGCGTTTCTCCCGACGACTACTTGGCTTCGCGGCTTTGAGATTAGGACTTCCCAATGCAGAACAACTTCGTGTTGGTGCGAATGAAGAGCTTTCCGTGCGCGGCGATAATCGAAGAGCGGATCAACTCGGAGCCGAGATCCTCTTTCTTCTCCATGGGAATCACACTCAGGATCTTGCCATCCTCGCTATTCACGACAGTCGCTTCGCCGTCAAAGTTGAGCAAGTAGATTTTGCCATCGGCTGCCAGCGGCGAAGCTTCTAACTCGCGGCGGCTCTCCAGCGTCGTGCTCCACTTGATCGCGCCGGTCTTCGGTTCGACTCGCGAAAGCGTACGGCGGCTCTTGCTCAAGATGAAAAAGTCGCCATCGTAAAAAGCCGGTGTGGGTACGTCCGAAGTGATGTTCCGTTCCTCGCGGCTCACCCACAGGAGATCGTTGTCACTCAGTCTTCCGGACTTGTTCGTTGGCAAGGCATAGACCGGGCTGCTCTTGGGAGCGCAGAGAAGAACGACGCCATCGGCGGCAACAGGCGATGGCACGAGTCGCCACTGTTCGTTCTTTTGGGGATTCCATGTTTCCCATCGCCATAGCTCTTTGCCGGTATCCAGATCATGACCGGTGACGGCATCGCCGCCATTGACCAAGAGTTGCTTCCTGCCGTCGTGTTCGTATGGCATCGGTGTGTTGAACGCTTCGAGGGATTCGCCAACCGCCTCGCTCGGGCGAACGTGTCTCCAAAGCTGCGAACCTGTCTGCGGATCCATCGCCAAAATATAGGACTCCGTTCGGCCGGAAGCTCCGCGGTTCTGCAAGATCTGCATGTACAATTTGCCGCCGTAGAGCAGCGGACTGGAGCTGAACGTCCAACCGAAAGCGAATGGCCCGACATTCTTCTTCCAGAGTTGCTTGCCATCGAAGTCATAAGCAAACATGTCACCGTTGCCGTAAAAAAAGATCACGACTTTGCCATCGGTTGCCGGTGTTGGCGCGGCAAAAGTGCTGCGCGTATCTTTGCGGATTCCTTCGCCGACCGTGTGCTGCCAGCGCAGCTCGCCGCTCTTGCGATCGAAGGCCATTGCCAAGAGTGTGTCGTTCGCGGGATTTGTGCTCGCTACAAAAACATGGTCCCCCGACACAATCGGTGTCGCACTACCGGGGCCGGGCAAGTCGACGCACCACTCGATGTTCTCCGTCTGGCTCCAGCTTGTTGGCAGGTTCGTTTCCGGCGTCGAACCGTTAAAGTTCGGGCCTCGTAACTGGGGCCAATCAGCCGCCAATACGGAAGTTGTCAAAAACAATAGAATTGTGACGATCGACGTGAACTTCATCATAATTGGCTCCGGGGAGTTGGTCCTTGGTTGAAACTTCGCATAGTGTAACCCGGCGAGATCGTAAGTGCAGCCACTCGGTTCGACAGATAACGGCTGCGGAGATCCCCGCGATGGCTAGCCTACCAGATGGAAAGGTGCCCCGGCACACCGAGCGGGGCCACTCGCGATGAATTGGTCCCGTCGGTGTACATGGAGTTGCTGAATCACGCGGCGTGTGACAACATCGGGCGAAACAAACCCGATTACTCGATCCGGAAAGGGCCGAGCCGATTCATCTTCTGCTTCCATTCTGTTCCAGTGTAGTGGTCGTTTGCGGCTTGTTGTGCCTCAAGCGCGCCCACGAACGCGGCGCATCCACATGGACTTCGATGATCCTTGTCTGCTGGTCTTCGGCGTGCGTGTTTCCGGTATTGTCTTTGATGGGGGGCACCATGCAGCCCGCCGCCCTGTTTTGGCAACCGGCGATCGTCGGTGCGTTGTTTCTCGCGGGTCAACTGCTGACGTTTCTTGCCGTGGCACGCGGAGACGTTTCGATCGCCGCGCCGGTGCTGGGCGTCAAGGTACTCATCGTGCCTGCGGCCTCCCGTTTCTTTGTCGATGAGGAATTATCGGCCCGCATCTGGATCGCGGCTGCCATTGCCGTTGTCGGAATCGCGTTTGTGCAAGCCCGCGACGTAACAATCCAGCGTTCACGGATCGCGGCGTCCGTCGGTTATGCCCTGCTGGCAGCTTGTTCGATGACACTGTTCGATCTGCTGATTCAGAGGTGGGCACCCAACTGGGGCGCGGGGTATTTCCTGCCAATCACTTTCGCCTGCGCGGCGCTATTCTCGCTGGCATTCGTCTCGCTGGCCGATCGTCCGGCCGATCTCCGGCGGCTGGGTGTCCTTCCACTACTGGCAGGCGGCGCTTTGTTGATGTCGGTTCAAGCGATCGGAATGACTCTTACGCTGGGGCTGTTTGGAGATGTGACACGAGTCAATATCGTGTACTCGTTACGTGGCCTCTGGGGAGTTCTGTTGACTTGGCTTCTAGCGCGCCAACTCAACGCGTCCGGCTCTGGGCCGAGTCACCGGACCATGATGATGCGGCTGATCGGGGCCGCGTTGATCGGGGTCGCTGTGGTGATTTCGCTGACGTGAGCCAACTCTAGATCGCGCGCATGTAGTTTGGAGCCGCGAGATCGGCGATTCAGCAAGGGGTCGTTTTTCGGGAGGACCGGATACGACAGCGATGCCGAGTTGTTTGGATTCATCGAAGCGGCACACTTAACCAGCTTTGCCACATGGGATCGGCTGAAGAAGATGATCCAGACATCGAGCTACTAATTGCGGCTCGTTGCCGACAAGACAAGTTGCGCTCATCGCTCTTCGCAGCCACGCCCTCACCCTCGGTTAGCCACAGCCGAAAGGTTGGGGGCGATGGGTGCGGAGTCAATGGGAAGTCGGGACGGGGCTTTTGATACTACGGCTTGGAGGTTTTCGCCCGTTTCGCCCGTTTCCCCGATGAAGTAGACTTGTGAGACACGGTTGTCGCCCCGGTTGTAAACGTCAGGTGACGGCTATGCCTTGCGGGCCACTAACCCGCATGGCATTTGTTATCAGAACAGCCTAGCCGTTGTCAAACTCGCCGATACGACAAGGAAGCAACACAAGAACAAGCTTAAAACCCTTGAAAACTTCAATCGGATGGGTGGCCGAGTGGTCGAAGGCGGCAGTCTTGAAAACTGCTGTACTCGTAAGGGTACCCTGGGTTCGAATCCCAGCCCATCCGCTTCTCCAGTCTTAGCGCTCCCCCCTGAGGTCGCCGGAGCGGTTGGCACGAGGGTGTGCCGCCGTTGGGCATAGCGAACCCGGCGACCGTCGTTGCGATTGCGTCTTGACCTCTACTTCCGCGGCAACCTCGCGAGCTGCTGGAGATGCCAACCTCTCCTCGGGTGACTCGACTGCAGATGCTTCACGACGACCGTGGTAATGTCATCATGCAACAAGCCGTTGGAGAATTCCCGCACCTCCGCTTGGAGACGTTCGCTGATAGTCGATGCGGGCTGATGCCGATTTGCTCGAACAATGTCCAAGGCGCGGTGAATGCCAAACTCACCGCCGTTAGGTCGGTGGGCTTCGTAAACGCCGTCAGTGGCCAGTAGCAACACACTACCCAAAGGAATCGGCGCGACCCGCGATTCGTCCACATTCGCGCCACCGTCGATCCCCAATGGAATGGAGAGACTGTCGAGCTGTTGCGTCTGCCCAGAAGCATCGAGCAACCATGCTGGATGCCCCGCGCTGGCGTACACAAATTCCTGGGCAGCCGGATCGAGGATTGTGAGAAACATTGTGACAAACTGGCTGTTCTCGTCTTCGACAAGAAAGTGATTCAGTCGTTGAAGCATTACGCCCGGATCGTTCAATCCGGTTTCCGCCAGGGCACGCATGTAGGTCCGTGTCTGCATCGCGATCATCGCGGCGCCAAGCCCGTGACCGCTGACGTCGGCTAAATAGACGAGGATAGAGCCGTTGGGCAAGCGGAAGTAGTCGAACACGTCGCCGCCCGTTTCGTTGACAAAAGAGCCGGTTCCCGCGATCTCAATCGCCTCATGCTGCAGCGGACCGGTCGGCAACAGCGACTGCTGGACGCGACGTGCCATTCGCATCTCGACTTCGGTCTCCTTCACCACAGCCTGCAAGCTGTTGCGTTCCTCGCGGAGCAAATACTCCGCTCGGGCAAGGTCGCGGAAGATCGGCTCGATCAGCGCCATGCCAGCCAGGATGAGCATCGACACCAGCAGCGATATGCAGGCGGCGGTCGTTCCGATGGCTTCCTCGGCCAGAGGGTCGATGTCATCAAATGTGATTGTGCGATAGAGACTGACGGCCCTCCGAACGGTCATCAACAGGATGCCAGCAGAGATCAGCCACCACGCCCAACGCCGGCCGTAGATCCAGTTGAGCCGCAGCGCCAGGACCGCCGCGACCGACTGAAAAGCGATGGCAACGATCAGTAGCAAAGCCGCGTAATTCATTTGTTGGTACTCGGTGTGTCCGCATGATTACCGTTTGTCGTATCGTGAGTCTTTGACGTGTTGCGGACGCGATTCGTTCCGAGATTCGTAACAGTTCGCTTCTTTGGGGCACTTGCGCATGCGTTAGCCCGGATTATTCATGAACCGGTCGGCATTCTTTGGAACATGCGTTTGTAAAAGAAGTAGCGGCCATCTTGCCAAAAACGCCGCGCAAATCAGCCGCCACGCGATAGCGTGCGGTTCTCTCGAAGTTCACGAAAACCGCAGGCGATCGCCAGGCGGCTGATGAATAATCCGGGTTAGATGCGCAGAGGCTCGCCTTGGCCGACCGCATGCGCCGTCGGATGCGCACGTTCACGGCATGGCTGTGGAAAGACGTTTGACTGCGAGTGGATCTAGCGAGTTAAGAACAATATTATCGACCCGATCCCAACGAGCATCCCGGTGAGCACGGCTCCGGTGAGCCTGTTCGGAAACTCACGCTTTGGAGGGCCGGCATCTTCGTAGACGCTGATTCGGAATAGGTCGTCGATCGCCTGCTGATAGCTGTGATCGTTATGTAACCTATCCAAACGGTCGAACGTCGCTTTGCTCATGAACCCGCGGAACACCAAACGCTGTGTGTCGGCGTCGAACCAGATTCTGTCGGTAATTTCGGCGGGGAACGTCAGACCGTCAGGAAGTTTCGCGAGTGGCACAGCGTGTGCCGTTGCCGTTCGAACGGATGTCGAACAGTCTGCTAGGTGTGGGGTGGTCATCAGGGACATCGTCAATCTCCGACTCCTACGTCCTGGTCAAACGCTTGCAGGATCAACTCGTTTTCGAGGTGCTCGTGGCGATGAAGCTGGTTAGTATCCAACGAGGCGGTGACGTTGTGCAGCAACTGTGTGAGCCGCACGTTGTCCTCTTTGATTTCCTGGAAGAACGCGGGGTTCACCGCAACGTTGGTCGCGTTCGCCACAGCTACGCAAGCTTCTGCATCGTTGTTAGCTGTTTCGAGTGCGGTGTCCGGAGGATTAATGAATTTCATGATCGCTACCGTTAACATGCTACTTCCGTCGCAGGTGACTCGGAGACTTGTGTCGCGTCAGAGTCACAGTTGGTGGGTGACGAGTCGAAGAGGAGCTTGACAACACTTGCCTTCAGGGCGGACAGGTCTTCGGATTTATTGATGGCAACATCTACCAGCGGGCTGTTGAAGCCTTCATAGTCCGCATCAGCCGTGAACAAGATCACGGGTAAGGCTGGATACCACTGCTTGATGCGTTTGGCCGCCTCCAAGCCGCAACATCGCGGCATATGTTCGTCGAGGATTACCAGATCGACAGAAAACGCGTCGACGATGTCAACTGCTTCCACGCCATCTTCCGCCAAAAGCACGCGATAACCCGCTGCCTCAAGTTCGTGTTTGCAGAATCGGCGGATGCTGCGTTCGTTGTCCGCAAAGACGATTGTGTGGGTCATGTCGTTGCAAGCTCGGGTGAGAGTGGGCAAGGGGCCACTTGCCCCTGGGAATGGTGTCGTCCTGGGCGCAAGGTCGCGCCCAGCCAGTATCGGACGGTCTGCTGAATGGCGTCCTGAATCCGGTCAGTACTTGCCGACATGCAAAGGAATCCGCTCGCTCCGTACCCGTACGTCGTTACCGGCCAATACGATAGTGGGTGAATTCATGAGTCATCCCTCATCAAGCGGAGTTCGGCAACAGCTCAATTGTCATTGGCTGCGTTAATTCGAATTCGAGACGCTGCTGGTGAATCTCCGCACGATGGACCTGCACCGACTCCGGTGCCATGATCCCTAAACGAATTCGCTGACCGTGGATCGCAAGAATCCTGACTCGCACTTGATCCGCAATCACGATTTCCTCGCCGATCTTCCTGCTGAGAACTAACATCCGTGTACTCCTTCGATGGGTTTGTCTTCAAACTTCCTATTCTGTCGACGGCGTCGCCAACCGGCGCGACTCGCCAACCCTTTGGCGTCCGTTTTGGGCGATTGCCTGCTGTGCGGGCCGTTCGAGCAAACTGGCGAGTTGGCGATTAAGGGCTTGCGCTTGGTGCCGCGTTCCTGGCATCCCCGCGGTCATCAACATGTACATCGACTCCTTGCCACAACGCATTACGGTCATCTTGACGCGCTGACCTGTCGTGCTATCACCGCGCAGATGTCGTCCTTGCGAACGGATGCGGGTTAAGCCAAGTCGTTGCATCACGTCTCGCCCACGTCGCAACAACTCCGAGGGAGTCGTCCTCGCAATGGCTTCACTTTTCGACCAGCGGTACGTCAGGACCGGAACATCCCGGTGAACGATGTCGCCGATGAAGTCGACGTCCTCTCCCATCAGGGCAAAGCAATCATCCAAGGCGATTCGGTCGTCGTAGGCAGTCATTGGAGTCTTTCTCTTCAGGGGGCCGTTCCAATCAACAACGGACAGATGACTAATGCAGTTTCCATGCCAATGGCCGCAGTTTCGTCACGACCTGCGGAATCGGCCTGTTTCTTCGAAGCAAGCACTTCGGCCGCGGTGGCCGCGACGTCCGCCCGTCGATAAGCCGACGCTAACTGTCAGGATTCCGACGGTTGATCGTCGGCAGGCCGGGAGTTCATCAGATCGATGATGATCCTCAATTCTTAGACGGCTCGATGCCGTATCGCTGCATCTTGGCGTGCAGGGTCGGGCGTGTGAGACCCAGCAGTTGTGCGGCGTGGGTCTGGTTCCCGCTGGTGCGGTCCAGCGCCTCGACAATCAGCAACCGCTCGACCTTGCCGAGCAATCGCTCATGAGTGCCTTCGCCCGAATGACTATCAAGATGGCGGCGCACAACATCGCGCAGGGCCTTCTCTTCCGGGTCGGCCGAGCGTCCGGTGTCTTCGATCACCGCGCGGGCACGGGCGATATCAGACGCCTGAATTGGGTAGCCTCGCGTAAAGATCAGCGTCCGGTACAGGCAGTGCTCCAACTCGCGGACATTCCCCGGCCACTCACAAGACCGCAACGCGTCGAGTGCGTCGCCGGACACAAGCGGTCTGTCGATTTTCAACTCCCGCGAGTACCTGGCTATGAAATAATCCACTAGCTTGGGGATGTCGCTGGAGCGCTCGCGAAGCGGTCGGATCGCGATCGTGACGACGTTCAAACGGTGATACAGGTCTTGACGAAATGAACCCGTACTGATTGCCTGCTCAAGATCACGGTTCGTCGCCGCCAGCACCCGCACGTCGACCTGAATCGTCTCGTTACTGCCGACCCGTTCGAGCGTCTTCTGCTGCAGCAGCCGCAAAATCTTGGCCTGCACGACGATCGAAATGTCACCAATCTCATCCAGAAAGACCGTGCCCCCGTGGGCCTGCTGGAACTTGCCGATTCGCCGAGCCTGTGCGCCGGTGAATGCGCCACGTTCGTGGCCGAACAGCTCGCTTTCCAAAAGCGCGTCCGGAATGGCCGCACAATTCACGACCAACAGCGGCGCCTCGGCCCGCAGACTGTGTTGGTATACCGCCCGTGCAACCAGTTCCTTTCCCGTGCCGGATTCACCCCGTATCAACACCGTTGCGTCCGTCGCAGCAACACGACCGATCGCCTTGAAGACGTCCTGCATGGCCGGACTGTCCCCGATGATCGCGTCCGCAGAACCAGCGCTCTCCCGTGGATTCAACTCGACGTTGCGGCGCATTAACCGCACACCTTCCATGGCCCTTTCGATCGCCGCGACCATCGACTCCGGGTCGAAAGGCTTGAGTTGGTAATCGAACGCGCCCAGCTTGGTGGCTTCAATAGCGGTATCCATCGTGCCCTGACCGGTCATGATGATGACCGGGAGCTTGGCGTTGATGGCTCGGATCTGCCGAAAGGTTTCCAGCCCGTCGGCTCCCGGCATACACAGATCCGTGACAACAACATCCGGCTGTTGCTCGCGGACATGCTCCAACGCCAGATTGGCGTTGCTCGCAGTGAGAACCCGATGCCCCAGTTCGGACAACATCTTATCGAAGGCCCGTAACACGCCTCGTTCGTCGTCCACAACAAGAATGGTGCCCATGCTACTCTTGCTCAAGGCTTGAAGAAGCGTCATCCCATCCACGCATTCGATCCACTCGCTCGGACGAAGATTCGGCGGTCGGCAGCCAGACGATCCATTGCGTTCCTTGCGCGCTTGATGATTCCAGTTCGAGGAGACCGTTATGGCGCGCCATCACGGACGCTGCAATGCAGAGACCCAATCCCGTGCCTTCGGCTTTGGTGGTGAAGAAGGGCTCGAAGATGCGTTCTTGCACATCCTGTGGTATGCCGGTTCCCGTGTCGGCAAAGCGGACAGCCACCATCTCACGTCCGCCGTGATGCGACCGCGAACACGCAATACGCACCTCGCCTCCGGCCGGCATTGCATCAATCGCGTTGTTAATCAAGTTGAGAAACACTTGCTGCAACTGCTCCACATCTGCGGTAACCGGCGGCAGTTCCGATTGGTCCGTTCGCTCGATTATAATCTTCTGATCCTCTAGGCGATGCCGGACCAGTTCAACGGTCTTTTCGATCACCTGTCCGACTGGCCGCGATTCCAAGTTGAGTTGCGGCGGTCGCGAAAACTCCAAAAAGTTGCGGACGATGCTATCTAGTCTCGCAATCTCATCCGACACGATGTCGAACTTCTTTCGTACCTCTTCGTCTTGCCCAACGTTGCGGCGGAGCGAAAACAGCCACATCTTGATCGACGTCAGCGGATTGCGGATTTCGTGGGCGACGCTCGCCGCCAGTTTTCCGACTGCCGCGAGTTTGTCGGCATGGGCCAGTTGCGTCCGGCTATGTTTCAGGTCCGAACGGGTCTCGGCAACATCGGTCATCAGCAGCTGCACGTAATGCCCTAACTCGCGGAGTTCATCGGTGCGTGCGTCGCCTGAACTGCCGCGTTCATCGCCGGCTGCGCTGCGCACGTCGGCTGCGATACGTTGCAGCGGAAGGATCACGCCACGAAAGAATAACCACAACAGAGCGCAACCGATCGCGACCGTGACCAGCAGCACCGTGGCAACGATGACGGTAATCTGCTCGACCTGGTGCCGGACGTTCGCAGTGGATGTATCGACGAGCTTCTGATTCACAGCAATGAACTCTTCGCACAAGTCAAAGGCCTCCTGATAGAGCCTTGCAACGTCGCGCAGCAGCACTTGCCTCGCGTGTACCTCTTGGCCTGCATCATACAATGCAACCACTTCGTCACGTTTCTCACCGTACGTCTGATGCACTTCTTCCAACCGATCAAGAATCGCGTGTTCGTCGTCCGACCGAGCGGCGTCACGTGCCCGGATGAGCCAGTCATCGAAGGCCTGTCGATGGTGGTCAAGTTGCTGTAGCCAAGTCTTGTTTCCCTGGTCCAGGATGTACGACGAAACAAACCCGCGTTGTTCCAGCAAAGCGATTTCCAACTCCTCTGCCGCCTGCATACTTTCCAAATTGTCTGCCACTAACGTCCTTTGAATCTCTTCAAACCGGTAAGCCGAGGCAATTGCCACGATGCTGCTCAGCATCGCCAGTGCCAGCACGCCGACGATCGCAATCGAGATTTTCGACGCCAGGGATAGACGCATTGAGTTTACTCCGCAGGTAGGGCGCGTTGGTAAGGCAAACGACCAGCTCCATTCTCGCTTCGCACAGAGAATCGACAAGCGGCAGCGTCCATGTCATGAGCCTAGCAGTTCTGTGTCTGGGGCCAATGCTAGAAGGTGCAAACAGCTCGACGTCGTGACGCGTTACCGGTAGTGACCGTCCTCCAGCGCGGCGTCTGTCGCCGTCGCGGCACCTACGAAACGGAACAACTTGGCGACCGCTTTGCACTTCGGTTTGGCACACCTCTGCGGCGAGTCAATTTGATTCAGGCTGCCTCTCCGAACGCCGAACTCGATGTTGGCGCGCAGTCAAAAATGATACAGCCGCGATTTCCTTGCGTGCTCATGACAACAAGAGTCCTGAGTCACTAACCTCCCCTAAGCAGAGTCGAACCCGCGACCGGGCAGTTAACGATAGGACAAATTTGCGTGTGTCAGTAATCGTTCCTGGGCTGCCACATCTTGTGACCTCAATCGCGTTTGCGGCTTTCTGCGGAACGGAAGTCTTGATTGGCCCACTTTTAATCAAGGGCCCGATTCGCCGGGAAGTCTGGCGGTTCTCGGGACGTCCGATTTTACCCACATCCAGTCATGCGGAATCACTCTTGCCGGCGCGTTCGGACCGGGCACTGGCATTCTCCGAGAGCGCATCGATTGCGTACGTTCGTCCGATCTCATTGCCGCTGTGACAGAATCGCTGCACGACACCCACATGAAATGTGGTTTACACGAGTTCGCGAATTGGCTCGCCGTCGGGAAGCACCGGGATGGGGCGGCCTTCGCGCGTGATTGTATGAGCTGTCGGATTGATGCCGAGATGACGATAGATCGTCGCCAGCACGTCGGTCGGGGAAACGGGACGACTGGCCGGAACTTCGCCTTTGCTCGTCGAAGTGCCAATGACCTGGCCGACCTTCAATCCACCACCGGCCATCAAGATGCTCATCAACGAACCCCAATGATCGCGGCCACCAGTCGTGTTGACACGCGGCGTCCGACCGAATTCGCCCCAGACAACGAGCAACACTTTGCGATCCAGGCCACGTTCATATAAATCGCTGACCAGCGCCGCCACCATCTGATCCAAGGGCGGGCCCGAGATGTCCATGCCGCGGGTCGGGCCATCGGACCCGTCCGCCGGACGATCGTCGTTGACGATGTTGCGGTGCCAGTCCCAACAGAGCGAATCGGGTGCCGTGTTCAGCGTGACAAACGTCACGCCGGCTTCGACCAACCGTCTGGCCAACAAACCCATTTGGCCCCAGCGGTGCAAGCCATACTTCTCGCGAGTTGCCTGCGATTCGCGGCTGAGATCAAAAGCCGCGCGTGCATCACCGGTGGTGATCATCCGCAGTGCCGTGCGGTTGAATTGATCGACGCCATCGAGTGATCCAGTGCTGTCGATTCTGCGTTCCAGACGATCCAATGCGGCCAGCAACGATTTGCGGTCACCCGTGCGGTCGATGGTCACGCCGTCCGCCAACTTCAAGTTCGACGTCGCGGCTGCAACTTTGCCGGGATCGAAGGCATCATGAAATGGATTTTGCCGCATGACGAACGGCGAATGTGCCACACCGAGATGGCCCGAACCCATCACGGCAGCGATCACCGGGTTACGTGTGAACTCCTCGGAGAGCAACACATAACCGGGCAAGCCAGGGTTGTTGGGGCCGCGGAAGCGGGACGCGATCGCGCCGGACGATGGATGCGTCGGCGTGCCTGTCGTTCCTGGATAGCCGGTTGACAACCAGTGTGCTCCGACGAAGTGCCCGTTCGTCGCATGAGTCACCGTGCGAATGATCGCCGCCCGATCGATCACTTGGGCCGTCTTCGGCATCTTCTCGCAGAATGACACGCCGGGTAGTTTTGTTGAGATGGCGGAATAGGGCCCACGGAATTCAGCCGGCGCGTCGGGTTTCGGGTCGAAGGTCTCGAATTGACTCGGTCCCCCACCCAGCCAGATTTGGATGACGGCCGTGTCTTGTTTGCCGCTGGCGGGCGTCGTGGCGTGGGCTTGCAAACGCAGAACATCCGCCAACGTCAAAGTTGTACCGCCCGCCAACAAACTGCACTCGAGAAAGCGCCGACGCGTGTTGCGAGTTCTTGGCTTGTGCTGTGACACGGGAGCTTCCGATCCATACTGCGAAACCATCGACGTACATTGATGTTACAAACGCGCTGTGCCTTCCGCAATACAAACTCCCGCACCGTCTCCCTGCAAACCGTGTTCTCGGCGTTTTGTTCGTCTTGCATCGCATGCGTCCTTGGGGTTTTAATCGAATTGACTTGGGATTTGCCGCCCGTGAAAGCTACAATCAGCTCCCATGCTTGATATCATCTCCGGCAAACCGAGTCGAGACTGCAGTGGCGTGACCCGTCGTCAGGCGATGCAGGTAGGGACGCTCGCCCTGGGCAGTTGAAAATGTGGGATTGACGTGACGATTGGAGGCATCGCGACCATCCCGATTTTCTGTCAATCGCCCACGGCCCAAAGGACCAGCCCTATGTCAGCCCAGGGCAAGCGCAACGGCGAAGCCGTGGAGCGTCGCCCTGGGTGCAATGGTCGCGCGAGACCCAAGCCCTGAAGGGGCGGCCCTAACAGGCGCGACGATGTAGGGCCGCCCCGTTGGGGCTCAGGCGACGCTCGCTACCGACACCCAGGGCGGCGCTTCGCTTGCCCTGGGCTGACATGGGATCGCCCCCTTGGGCAACGCCGTGAGGGACTTTTTGGCCGCGATTCGCGGGATTATAGCGGCAGGGCGCAAGCCCTCCGGTATCGCAGCAGCACC
>JAQBZB010000485.1 GCA_027622275.1 Planctomycetota bacterium
GATGGAAAGCGAATTGTTTAATCAATATCTAGTTACCGCGCTACCCCAAGTTGCCTAAAGTGCGCGTTGGCCGTGGGGGGCTCCCCCACCGCCAACGTCATTCACATCATTTTCACATGGAGGGTAGACATGTTCTTCGATCGCGTTTTGATCGCCGATCCCGACGAACCGCTACGGCAGCGCTACAGTGAGTTCCTTACGCGGGATGGATTTCAGGTCGCCACGGCCGCCAATGGATTAGAGTGTGCGGCCCAGCTTCGTCGTTTTCGGCCCGACGTGCTCGTGCTTGAGCCCGCGCTGCCCTGGGGCCAGGGCGATGGCGTTCTGGCGCTGATGCATGAAGAAGCGGACGTGCCACTGGCGTCGGTGATCGTGCTCACCGCCATGCGCGATGTGGACGCGTTGTGTCGTGTGTTGGAGTTTCCCCTTGACGATTTTGTACGCAAACCACTGGAGCCATCCCAGTTGGCCAGGAAGATCCATAGGCTGCTCAACACCAAACCCGCAGCCGGCAAGTTGCACAACCCGCGAGATGCTGGGCGTCACCTGACGCCGGACGAACCCGCGCAAGACGATCAACTTCTCACGCATTTTTACCAGCGGTAGTCGCGGTCGTCTGCCTGGCTGCTCTGCGCTGCTGCAGACGCAAAAGCTGATCCTCATCAATTCACGGAGGAGATCAAATGTTAGTCCTTAGTCGCAAGTTAAACGAAAAGGTCATTGTCGGGGACGATATCCTTGTGACCGTCCTGGCCATCAATGGCAATAAGGTTCGCCTCGGCTTTGAGGCCCCTCAGTACGTACCGATCTTTCGGGAAGAAATCAACGACGTGCCGACGGAACGCGGGGTAAGGGTCCACGCGGGACCGGCTTGACGAGAAAGAAATCCGGGTTACTGGCCTACATTAGCTTTTTCGCGAGCGAACATCGATGGTCACCATCACTTGTGTTAAGGGAGAATCGCGCGTGGTCGGCGACATTTCTGTAACGGTCATCGACGTGGACAAAGAGCAAGGAGTCGTGTTGCTCTTGGAGGCTGCCGACCCGCCGCCGGTTTTGCCTAAGAGCGGGTTTGCGCAACGTCCGCCGCGTCCGCCAGGTCGACTGTGGATCGAAAAACAAGGCGCAGTGACCGTCGTCCACTTTGGTGTGCAGTACGGTTCCCTCGACGTTGATGTTCTCCGCGATGTACAGCGCCGCCTTCTTGGCTTGGCCGAGGAGACCGACGTGCCCTTTCTGCTGCTCGATTTCGGCGACGCGGATTACTTTGGCGGCGGATTTCTCAGCGTGCTCGTTCGCTGTCACGGTCTGATCAAACAGCGTGGAGGACAGATCGCGTTGTGCCGCGTCCGGCCAGTTTTGCGAGACCTACTCAGAATCGTCCGGCTCGACTCGTTGTGGTTGATCTACGACTCGCACCAGCAAGGCATTCAAGCCCTATCCCAAGCGACGGAAGCGACAACGAAGGAATTAGAATAACCGCTTCTTCATCACTGGAACGGAGTCCGATGCATGGCCACAGCCGACCAGGTTAACCAGCACTCCCGTGTTGAAGAAGAATTGCGTGAAAGCGAACTTCGCTTTCGCGAAGTGGCTGAGCACATGCGGGAAGTCTTCTGGATGCGCAATGCCGAGGACTTCTCCTTTCTCTACCTCAGTCCGGTCTTCGAGGAAATCTGGGGGCGACCTCGGCAAACGCTCTATAACTGTGCCGATGAGTGGCTGGATGCCATTCATCCGGTCGATCGGCAGCGAGTTTGTCACGCCTTCTTTGAAAAGGTCACTGAGGACGAATATCTGGCGGAGTTCCGGATCGTGCGCCCAGACGGTTCCATTCGTTGGATCAGCGATCGGGGTTTTACAATTCGCAGCCCCTCAGGGGAAGTTTACCGTGTCGGCGGAATTGCTGAGGACATCAGCCAGCGCAAGTCGTCCGAGCGGCAGCGGCGCGAGTTGCAAGCGGAGCTGGCTCATATGGGCCGCCTCAGCACGATGGGCGAAATGGCCACGGGCCTGGCTCACGAGTTGAATCAACCGCTGGCAGCCATCTCGAACTACGCTGCGGCATCCGTCAATCGTCTGCGCAAGGGCAACGGAAGTCAGGATGGATTGATCGCCAATTTGGAACAAGTCTCGCACCAGGCCTTGCGGGCCAGCCACATCATCCGGCAGATGCGCAATCTCGTCCGCAAAACGAAACCGCGACATGCCAAGGTGCTCGTGGGGCAACTGGTGCAGGAAGTGCTGGACCTAGTCGAAAGTGACCTGCGGCATTACCAGATTCATCTGCGGCTCAATCTCGATCCTCAATTGCCGCCGGTCTGGACCGACTCGATTCAAATGCAACAGGTCATCCTCAACCTGACGCGCAACTCGATCGAGGCGATGGTCGAAGTGGTGGATGGCCCGCACGAGTTAAGCATCGCGGCGTTGCCAACGGACGGTCACGTGGAGATTTCCGTGTGTGACACGGGCAAAGGGCTGGACCTGAAGATGGACGAACAACTCTTCGAACCATTCTTCAGCACCAAGACCACTGGACTGGGAATGGGCTTGTCGATTAGTCGGAGCATCGTTGAGGCTCATGGCGGCCGACTCTGGGGCCAGGCGAATTCCCAGCGCGGAGCTACGTTCCGTTTTACGCTACCCATTGCGAGAAAGGGGCAAGTCGATGACGCCTAAAGCGACCGTGTTTGTCGTAGACGATGATCCAGCCATCCGCCACTCATTATCTGAATTGATTAGCTCGGTCGGACTGCCGGTCAAGACCTACGCCGCAGCCCAGGAGTTTCTCGACGCGTACGATCCAGAGGTGCCAGGATGCGTCATCATCGACGTCCGCATGCCGGGCATGAGTGGCCTGCAGCTCCAGGAGCGTTTAGCCGACCTGCCCATCGGAATCCCGATGATCATCCTGACCGCCCACGCCAGCGTGCCCATGGCTGTTGGTGCCTTGCGGAAGGGGGCGGTTGCCTTTTTGGAAAAGCCTTGTAACGGGCAGGAGTTGCTGGACCGCATCCAAGAGGCCATCGAGCAAGATGGCTGCCGGCGTCGCGAACAAGCCGAGCAGAGTCACGTCGCCGCCTACATCGACGCTCTAACGCCACGCGAGCGCGAGGTGCTGGACCTGATCGTGGTGGGCAAACCCAACAAAGCGATAGCCGCCAAGCTGGGCATCAGCCGTCGCACGGTGGAAGTCCACCGCGCCCATGTGATGGAAAAGCTACAAGTCGATTCAATCGCGGAGTTGGTCCGGCTGGTACCGCTGCC
The DNA here is from genome assembly GCA_027622275.1 of Planctomycetota bacterium. GTDB lineage: Bacteria > Planctomycetota > Planctomycetia > Pirellulales > Pirellulaceae. The sequence goes on from JAQBZB010000485.1 coordinate 3,271, forward strand.
AAAGTAGCAGGCCCACTCCGTGAGCCGACCCCGATCAGGCCACTCGGCTCGACAAAGTGCCCTGGCAGCTTGACTCCAAGTCGCAGCGGTTGGAAACGAGTGTCATCGGGACGGTGAAATAAAAGGTCGCCCCCTTGCCTGGCTGCGACTTCACCCAGATTCGACCCTGGTGCCGTTCGACAATTCGCTTGCAAATCGCCAAACCGATGCCGCTACCGGGACGTTCATTGTGCGTATGCAAGCGTTGGAAGGTGACGAAAATGCGTTCGGCCTGGCAGGGATCGATCCCGATGCCATTGTCACGCACGGAAAACATCCAGTCACTGCCGTTGTCCGTCGCGTCAACACGCACCTCAGGCGGCTGATCGCTGCGATAGTTCATAGCATTCGCGATCAGATTCTGAAATAAGCGGACCAGTTGCGACGGGTCGGCCATGACCGTCGGAAGCCAGCCGTAGCTGACCGAGGCTTTGCACTGCCGGATTGCGGCCTGGAGATTATCGACCGCCTGATCAACAACCAGAGAGCAATCCGTTTTCTCGAAGGCTTGATATTGGGAGTCCACGCGCGAAAAAGTCAACAGGTCGTCGATCAGTGTCTGCATCCGACTCACTCCGTCGACGGTGTACGAGAGAAACGTGTCTGCGTCGGCGTCCAGCTTGCCTTCGTAGCGCTGCTGCAAGAGGCGGCAGAACCCTGACACGGTGCTCAACGGTGCGTTTAAATCGTCCGCCGCGACGAAGGCGAACTGTTGAAATTCCAGATTGCTTCGTTCCAGTTCGGAATTGCGGCGGGCAAGCTCCTCGACTTTCTGTTCGAGTGCATTCCTGCACATTGTTGTCGCACTCATGGCAACGATCTCCTTTGCCAAAAGATGATTCTCCCCCATTCATCCTGAACAGGAGAGAATCCCTGTCCGCTCGATCAAGATCTCATGCTTCGATTTCCCTACCGTCACACGATTCAGCGTAACAGTTTAGTCCATTTGCCCTGTTGGAGAGGTCAGATCGGGCTTGCGTGGGGCCGGGGTTTGGGGT
>JAQBZB010000114.1 GCA_027622275.1 Planctomycetota bacterium
GGCGATAGCCTGCGGTTCCCGTGAACTTCGAGAGAACCGCAGGCTATCGCCAGGCGGCTGATTGGCGCGGTGTTTTGAAGAATGTTGGCCGGTTCATGAATAAGTCGGGTTAGAGCGGTTCGCCGTTCCATTAGAGAATTCGGCGATAACTCGCGCGTGATACTAGTTGGACAGTGCCACTTCCCTGACCGGCTTAAGACCGAACAGGATCAGCCTGAAACAATCAATGATCGGACCTTCGGATTGTCGCGTTTCGCAAGACGGTACGACTCCGTTGCTCCGAATCGCGTTCTAACCATTGGTTGGCCGAACGCGGCGTGAGAATGATCGAGGCAGTCGCTGGTTTCTGCTGCGACTGGTCGAGTTTACTCGCGACTGAGAACAGAATGACAAGGGGGTAGGCAAGAAACAGAAACGCGCCGAAGCCGATGAGGGTCGCTCGCATGATGCTCTCCTGAAGTGACGGCTGACAGTGTGGTCGAGGTCCGTCTCGAGAGCTGGGCATCCTTATCAGGAGTCATCGGCTGGAACTCGCCCGGACTTTGCCCATGTAGCAACCGGCTGGCCAGCCGGAACAAGCGTTACATCTTCCACCCTGCCCAAAGACCTATCGCCCTGTTGCTGACCCGCGATTCGGTCTAGATGAATGATCCGCGCGTCGTGACGGAGCCGATCTGTCGTGACGTTCTACAGGCCCGCGAAGTAATTATAAATTGCGATGTCGATGTTCATCTCGGTCAACTCGAACGCCTGCTCGTGGAACTCGCAGAGGTTCTTCACTTGCAGGAGGACGTCGCGGGCGTGACAGAATCTCAGACCACGCCTATTCGACCCATAATGCTTCCCCAACATGTAGTCGACGATCTGGGGATCGAAAGTGAATCCCATCTGCGTTGCGAGGCGACAGAACAGCGCCTTGAAATCGGCTTCGCTCGGATCGAACACCTCGACCTTGTAAGGAATCCGGCGGAGAAACGCCTCGTCCACGATTTGTGTCGGATCGAGGTTGGTCGAGAAAACGAGCAGCTGGGCGAAGGGAACTTCGATGTGTCGCCCCGAGGGAAGCGCGAGGTAGTCGTGCCCCTTTTCGAGCGGCACGATCCAACGATTCAATAACTCGGTCGTACTGATTCTCTGCCGCCCAAAGTCGTCAATCACAAGCGCTCCGCCGTTGCTCTTCATCTGGAGCGGAGCCTCGTTGATTCCCGTGGCGGGATTCTTGTTGCACTCGAGCATCTGTAGCGTCAGTTCACCGCCCGCGACGACCGTCGGACGTTTAATCAACACCCACCGGTGGTCGACTCGATTGGCAACATCAAAGTCATCGTCTTCGCTCTCGAACTGAACGGCTTCGTGCGTGCTTGGATCGTATAGGCGAATGATTTCGTCCGTCACGGTAATTGTCCGCGGAATCCAGACGTACTCGCTGACCGCGCGGATGATGCGTTCGGCGATGCTCGTCTTGCCGTTGCCCGGTTGGCCGTACAAGAACAAAGCACGCCCCGCATTCACCGCTTGCCCAATTTGGCTGATGACCGCCGGGGGAAGTTGCAGATCGGCAAACGCTCTCTTGAGGTCTGCCAAACGCGGCTTCGATTTTTCGATCGACTGCTTCCATACGCTCGCGACGTAGTCGCTCAGGATGACGGGAGCCGCACCGAAGAAGGTGCAGCGCTCGTTGCGTTGCCGCGCCCGCATCAAGCCGCTGTCCGTCAACTCATAGAGGTAATCACTCATCGGTGCCGTGTCGCGATACGTCACCAAGAGCTGCACCTTCAGTTCCTGTAGAATCGGGCCGATCAATCCGAACGGCAACTTGGTCTGGTTCGCAATGTGCCGCCCGGCTGCCGTACCGCAATTCAGCAGGTACTTCAGGATCAACCCCTCGACTTCCGCAAAGCCGAGTCCTGACTCGCGCAAACTCTGTGGCTCTGACGGAAAGAAGCCGTGAGTTGCGGTTCGCGAGGGGCGTCGCTGGAGCGGTACCACCGCGACAGCAACTGGATCGACCGTGGAGGCGGACGTTTGCATGGCAGAGCCTGTTCTGAGAGTGTCGCGGGCGAGAACCGTGTCGAACAGGCAACTCTAGGTTGCGGCAGGGGATCGCCGCCACGGATGCCTCGTATCCCAGACGGAAACAGCCGCCGAGATGCTCTGCACGTGCGCTGCAACTGACGCGATCGATACGATCCGAACAGAGAATCGTCGATGGCTCGGAGGATGCGGTAATAGACTGTTCTCAGGCCCGATGCGTAAGATTACGCTGGTTCTTATCAAGCGCGATTGATCCCTGCTTGATGCCGGTCCCGGAACTTCTCCATCGCGGCCTATCGATTGGCAGACGTTATGATTCACGTCCGTGAACTTACCAAATCGTACGCCGATCTCCGCCAAGGCAGTTTCGTGGCGGTCGACAGCATCTCGTTCGACGCGGTACGGGGACAGATCTACGGCCTGCTCGGCCCGAACGGTGCCGGCAAGACAACGGCACTGCGCATCCTCAGCACGATGCTCCAGCCCACGTCGGGGCAAGCCACGGTCAACGGCTATGACGTGCTCACGCAACCTGCCCTGGTGCGGAGGCAGATCGGCTACGTTTCCATGAATACCGCCGTGTACGACCGCATGACGGCCTGGGAGATGGTCGAGTACTTTGGGCGGCTCTACGGGATCGAACCGGACAGACTTCGCGATCGCATGGAGGCGATCTTCGAGCGATTACAAATGAATGAGATTCGTGATCTGCTCGGCGCAAAAATGTCGACCGGCATGAAACAGAAAGTCTCGATCGCCCGCGCGATCGTTCACGATCCTCCCGTGTTGATTTTTGATGAAGCGACCTCGGGACTGGACGTGCTGGTGGCGCGGGCGTTGCACAAAACGGTCGCCGAGCTACGGGACCAAGGAAAGTGTATCGTCTTTTCGACGCATATCATGCGGGAAGTCGAACGGCTTTGCGATCGAATCGCGATCTTGCATCGCGGGCACGTTTTGGCGGAAGGGACGCTCGTTGATCTCGCCGACCAACACAGCGAACCGGACTTGGAAGAACTGTTTTTCCGACTGATCTCCGAACATGACAACAACGTTGTTTTGACTAACTAGAACGCATTTCAAAACCGGGAGGGCGAGGCTCCCGCCGAGCCGCGCCCCCCCAAGCATCGGCTCAGCAGGAGCTTCGCCCTCCCGAAATCCCGGTTCTGAAATACGCTCAAGTGAATTGCCGGCGGGAACGAACATGATGAAGTGGCAAAACGTCAAATGGATCTACCTCCGTGAAGTGCGCGACCAGCTGCGCGATCGGCGCACGCTGTTCACGATCGCCGTGCTGCCGGTGTTGCTGTATCCCTTGCTCGGAATGACGTTCTTGCAAGTCGCTCAATTCTCTCGCGAGCACACAACGCCCGTCCTTGTACTCGGTGCCGGTTCGCTACCCGAAACACCTCGTCTGCTTGACGAAAACAAGTTCGATACGAACTTCTCCTCCGAACGAGATGCGAAGTTGTTCGACTTGACGATTGAACCAGGCTTACCCGCCGGAGTGACTGCGACAGAGCTGAGGGCTTGGGCCGAGCAACAGATCCACGACGGCACGTACGACGCCGTGGTCTATTTCCCCGGCGAGTTCGGGGAGCGACTCAACGCCTTCCGCGACGCGATGAAGAAGGAACAACGCGAATCGGATTCGAAACAGCCCGAAACGACTCGTGAATCCGTGCCAATTCCGGAACCGGAGTTGTTCGTGAACACCGCGAGCGACAAATCCCGGATGGCTCGTGAGCGAGTCGAAAGCGTGCTGACGCGCTGGCGTGATTCGATCGTCGTCGACAATCTTCGCGACCGCCGGATTCCTTCCGTCGCCACGAAGCCGTTCAAGGTCGTCAGCACGGATGTGGCTCGGGAAAGGAGCCGTCGCGCGGCCGTGTGGTCCAAGATACTGCCGTTCGTGGTGTTGATTTGGGCGCTGACCGGCGCTTTCTATCCGGCGATCGATCTGTGTGCCGGCGAGAAGGAACGCGGTACGCTCGAGACCTTGTTGTGCAGCCCCGCGGAGCGGAGCGAGATCGCGTGGGGCAAGTTGCTGACGATCATGACCTTCAGCATGGCGACTTCCGTCTTGAATCTCATGAGCATGGGCATGACGGGCGCGTTCATTGCATCGCGAATCGCGGTCCTCGGAGGCGAAGTGACGACGAAACTTGCTATCGGCACGCCTCCCCCAGCGGCTGTCGTCTGGCTGTTGCTGGCGCTTGTACCGCTCTCCGCGCTCTTCAGCGCTGTCTCGTTGGCGATCGCGGCCTTTGCAAAGAGCTCGAAAGAAGGCCAGTACTACTTGATGCCGGTGCTGATGATCACTTTGCCGCTGATGATGCTGCCGATGATGCCGACGACGGAGTTGGATCTCGGGATGAGTCTGATCCCTGTCGCGGGAGTCATGTTGCTGCTGCAAGCATTGATCGAGGGACAGTATCTGGAGGCAGTGCGGTTCGTCGTGCCCGTGATGGGCGTCACGTCACTCTGCTGCCTGCTGGCGATGCGTTGGGCGATCGACCAGTTCAACAAGGAATCCGTCCTGTTCCGCGAGGGCGAGCAGTGGGGGCTCGGGATTTGGCTGCGTTCTCTCATTCGCGACCGTCGCGAGACGCCGTCGCTCTCGGCTGCCGTTTTGTGCGGTGTGTTGCTGTTGCTGATCCGATTCTTCGCCGGCTTCATGTTCGCCAAGCCAGAAACGTGGGCAGGTTTCGCGCTGACAACGGTGATCTCGCTCGTCGGGTTCATCGCGATTCCAGCCGTCCTGATGTCGATCTTGCTGACACGCAGTCCAACCAAGACGCTATTGCTTCGCGCGCCTCGCTTCGACGCCGCCGCGATGGCTGCTCTCCTGGCGTTAGCTCTACATCCGGCCAATGTCGCGATGGGACTGCTCGTTCAAAAGGTCTATCCGTTTTCGTCCGATATCGTCGAGCAACTCAAAGCATTCGAATCGGTCATCAACGGTGCCCCAGGTTTGTGGGCGGTGATTTTGGTGCTGGCCGTCGCTCCGGCGATCTGCGAGGAAATTGCGTTCCGCGGATTCATCCTGTCCGGCATGAGACACATGGGCCACAAGTGGGTCGCCATCCTTGTGACGAGCGTCTTCTTCGGCGCCGCGCACATGATCCTGCAACAGTCTCTGACCGCCTGCATGGTCGGAATGGTGCTCGGCTATTTGGCGATCCAAACCGGCAGCCTGTTGCCATGCATCGTCTTCCACATGACTCACAATTCGCTGTCGATGGTGATGGCGATCGGTGTGCCGAAGTTGATCGAGACCTACCCTGGACTCAGCTTTCTGTTCTCGGACGGGGAAGCAGGCACCCTCTACCAGTGGCCGGCGATCGCGGTCGGCCTGGTCTTAGGGATAGGACTGCTGAACTGGTTCCGCAACCTGCCCTACGAACACACGAAAGAAGAATCGCTGCAAGAAGCACTCGATCATCAAACCGTTCAGCTGCCAGCGAAGTCTTAACGTCGTGCGTTCCGGTTACTCGCGCAATCGACTGGCCCGCTGTGGTCGCACAGCGAAATAGAGAATTCCCGCGAAAAGCAACTCTGCCGCCAGCCAACTGACGCGCAGCAGCACCGCCGAGATGATCGCCACGACGGGGCCGAACTGAGGCTGAAGCAAGGGGATCACAACCAGTTCTCGAACGCCGATTCCGCCTGGCAGCAAGGAGAGAAAGCCAGCCACCAGGGCCAAAGCCACGGCTGCCGTGAGCAACGGCAAGTCATTCAATGTCGGAATTGTGGCCGCGCCGGGAATGGCTTGTGCGGTGGCCCATAAGCTGAGTCCAAAGCACAGAAACCCGACCGAAATCAATAACCAACCCAGGCCCATCAGCTTGGCGTTCAGTCCGTCGATCGCTCGATCGATGTCGGGGTTGGCACGATGAACCTGCAACAGCCGCACGGCCCGGCGAAACAGTGGTGGGTAGGTGGGCAGGCCGGCACAAACCGCAAGCAACAACGCCAACAAGATGAATCCAGGTTGTGTCCGCGGTAGCGCCGCAAGGAGTCCGCCGGCAACGACGGCACCGACCGCCATTAACGTCAGCGTTTCGACAAACACGCTAGTCGCCGCGACCGTGGTGTCGACTCGCTCGCTTCGTATCAGCGTCGTGCGGATAACCACGACCAATGCTTTGCCAGGCACGTACTTGCCTAGATGCCCGACGTAAAATGCCCGCAAAGTCTCGCGAAATGTCGGCCGCTGTCCCATCGCTCGCAGCGTCTGCCACCAGAAGACGCACGAAGGAAACATGCCGACGAGATAGAACAGCATCGCCAAGCCGAGCCACTTCCAATGCAACTCGTTCCAGGCGACTCCCTTGTCCGCAAATTCGCCCCGCGCCTTCAACGCCGTCCGCCATACACCCCACGCAACCAACGCCAAGATCACCGCGCGGACGGCGAACTTGATCCAGTACGTTGTTCGAGATTTCCGGCCTTTCACTTCCGCGGTCACTCAAAACTCCTGTGCCGTGCCCGATCCCAACTGACTCGTTTAACCGCAAGCCGGAGGCGTGCGTTTTGCGTGCGGGAGCACACGCCTCCGGCTTGCGGTTAAACGAGGATGCGTCACTTCTTACGAGGTGCGTATTGTGGTGGCAATGAACGCGCCGAACAATACGAAAACCTGTGCTACAATGCCGCGCGTCGTGGATGAACGTTGACGGTGCTCATTCTGGAAAGAGGAATTCTCATGTCGCGGATGGTTTCGTTTGGCGTACTCGTGGGCGCGATCGCCATCATTGGCTTTCTGTTCTACCGGGTGATCTCCGGCTTTTTGCTGCCGATGTTCTTGGCCGCATTGTTGGTTGTGATCTTTCAGCCGTGGTTTCGTTTCTTCATCGCCAAGTGCGGCGGCCGCATCCGATTGGCGGCACTCTTGACGACCGTTTCCGCCATCGCGGTGGTCATCGCGCCAGCCACCTTGGTCGGCGCTCTCGCCGTGTGGGAGCTTTGGCCGGGAAGTGGGTCGAGCGGGCATTCGTTCCAGGAAACGCTCCGCAATGGGCTGGCCGGGCTGCGGACGTCACTGGAAGATATCTCCGGGAAAACATTGAAATTGGACGCGAGTCACAACGGCGATTCGTACTTCGAGGAACTGCGTTACATCGAGTCGTCGATCGCGAGTCTGCGTGCTCACGCGGCGGTTGGCGCGACCTATCAGGGTGACGAGGCCGCGCTGAACAAGTTGCTGGCGGCGATCGGCGACCTCGAGAAGATCGTTGCCGCCGAAGACAAGGCCGAAGCAGAAGAGCGAGATACGTTGGAGCCGTCGTTGGACAAAGCAACCTTGTTGCATGAGGCTTGGGAAACATTGCGGCTGGCCGACAGCGACTCGACGGTTGCGCCGGGCTCGCTCCAATACCAACTGCTGTTAGACGAAGCGGATCACGAGTTCAGGACGTTCAAGGCCGTTTTGTTCAATAACGCGGCGAGTGCCTGGCTGGCGGACCTGATGAATCCCAACGACGATGCGCTACGTGCTTGGAGCAGCGAATTGTCGTCTTTCGTGCCGGGGTTGCTGCGTTCCGTGGGGGGTAAGACCGGGACGATCGCTGCCAATACGGTCCTGACGCTGGTGGTGACCGTGATCGCGTTTTACTTCTTTCTCGCGGATGGACCGAAGATGGTCCAGACCGTCATGCGCCTCTCGCCTCTGGATGATCAGCACGAGCGGCAACTGGTCACCGAATTCGATCGAATCAGCCGCGCGGTCGTGCTGGCGACGTTATTGTCCGCGGTCGCACAAGGGTTGCTCGCCGGCGTTGCCTTTTGGCTGATCAGTCTGAATGTCGAAGAATTCAGCTTTGTGTTTTCGCTCACGCTGCTGACAACGGTGCTGGCTTTGATCCCCTTCGTTGGCGCGGCGGCGGTCTGGATGCCGGTCTCGCTCTGGTTGTTCTTTCACGAACCGGCCGGCGGCGGCGACCCACATCGACTTGCGGCGATCTTGCTCGCGATTTACGGAGCGGGAGTGATTTCGATGGCGGACAACGTGATCAAACCTTTGGTTTTGCACGGTCAATCCAATCTGCATCCGTTGCTAGCGTTACTCAGCGTTCTCGGTGGTGTTCACGCGCTGGGGCCGATTGGAATTCTGGTGGGACCAATGGTCGTGGTGTTTCTGCAGACGTTGTTGAACATCCTGCATGGCGAATTGATGAACATGGAGCGACAAGCCAGCACCCGGAAAGGACGACAGGCCCTTCCCTTCATTTTGTCTTTACGCCAACGGCGGTTCTGACTACAGTACCGCGAAGGTGAACGGAGTCATCGTATTTCTTGAAGGATCGGGCGCATGAACGGAATCAGCCTGTTGGTTGCTTTGGCGGCGGTTGGCATCGATGTCAATTGGGAGTCCACGCCATCGGGCGAACTGGTTTACACGATCCGCGCCGAACCTCTTGTGATCGAACAACTGCGCGACGGTTTGGTGATTGAAAGTTCCGTCAAGAAGGCTGATCGCAATCTCCGCAAGTTTCGCGTTGCGGTCGGGCCTAAGAACTCGCAAACCGAGCGGCTGTCCGCCACCACGGCGAACGAAGTCGATTATGGTTGGCGCCCGGATGAATCAGGTGGAATGGAGTATTTCGTCCAGATCAGCCTGGAGCGCCTCGAGACGCTTTCCCGAGGGATTCCGCTTATCTGCGAGGTGCATCCGAACGTGCCGGCAGTCGATAGGATCTTCGTCATCGTTGGGGATGTGCAACTGCCTCGCGAATTGCCGCAAGCAAACGTCGCTCCCGCGGCGCCTCGCAACTTGAGCAGTCTCGACAATTCCCGCAGTGGAAGCATCGCCCCGGTTTCCGGCACGGAAACGGATCTCAGCACCGGGCGATATGCTAACGGCGGTTATGGTTCGCAAGGCAATACGCCGGTGAACGTCTCGGATACGAACCGCGCCAGCGGCTTTGGCACACAGACGTCACAGGGCAACCTGAGCAACAACCAATCTTTCGGCCCGGCGACCGCGGGCGACTATCGGAATCAGGCTTCGTCATTGGACAACCGCTATGGGCAGTTCAACGATAACACGCTGGATGTGCCGCCGCTCAATAATAGCGGCCCGGCGGATTACGATCGCAATCGCAATCTGAATTACGACTACAACCGCAACCAGTACGCGCCGCAAGTGGAAACGGTGGCCCGCCCGCCGGCGAATTATGCTGCACCACTCGCGCAAACAGCCGCGCTGTCTCCGCCGCAGACGCAGCAGCCAACTTACGATGCCGCCGCGGCAGCGAATCCTCTGATGGAATCGATCCTCGCGCTGCAAAAGGCGCAACTCGAACTGGCTCAAAGTCAGAAAGCAGCAGCTCCGCCGACGCTCTTGTCGGCCGAGACGGTCGCGAAACCAGCATCATCCAAACCGCTGATCCTGACGACGTTGGCATTGTTCGCGTCGATCGGGGCCAATGCTTATCTCGGTTGGCTGGCTTGGAGTTTCTTCTGGCGCTTCCGGGATACGGCGAGCGACCTTTCGCGGACCCGCTCCAGCGCCTTCCCAGCCGGCAGCGCTGTCGGGCATTGACGTCGTCCTTGTACGATGGCCTTCCAAGGCCGTCGTTCACACGCACCGCAACGACGCGACAGCCTTGGAAGGCTATCGTACGAAAAGGGACGCAGTCTCCGCACGGACTCCCAAGTCGTCTTCTTCCTATCCATCGCGGGACAGGGCGATCGATTTCCCCGGTTATGCACGGCGAATGACCTGTCCGGCGTTGCGGATTAACAACCGCGTGTTGTCATTTGACGACACGGATTTCGCGTGCTAACGTCTAATGTCTCTTTTGATTTCACTAGCATTGCACGTCATTTTCCGGGGGAAGTTGCGCGATGGGGAGCACATTGATCGTAGCCGCAGTTGTGGCGCTCAGCTCGGTTGGGCAGGTTGTCAGCGAGCAAAACCGAGCCAATCAAGACAAAGCCTTTCAACAATGGTGGGGCACGGACTTTCAGTGGAAGTTCGACGAATTGCCCACCACGGGGACCGTGCCAGAACATCGCATGCCCTATTCCGGATACATCTATCCCGATACGGCAGGCGGCACCATCTCGGCGCTGCGCAAGTACGACATGGCCTTCAACGGCCGCCGCTACTTGGCCACGGGACATGAACAATGGGATACCACCGCGTTCAAAGAGCCAACTCGTCCGCAAAGCAGCGGACGCGGCTTCTTCGCCCGCGCGTTTCGCGGCAGTCCGAGAATGGCGACACCGGCGTGGCACGGACATTGTAACGGTTGGGCTGCGGCGGCCATTCGTCATGCCCAACCGCAGCAAAGCGTTGTCCGCAACGGCGTGACTTTTACGCCTGCCGACATCAAGGGCTTGTTGGCGGAACTGTATATCTACAACGAGATGAACGTCCTGGCGGGCTCCGAAACCTACCTCGACGCGGGTACGTTCCACACGATCATTACGAATTGGATCGGACGCGGCGCACACTCGATTGCCATGGAATCGGACCCCGGCAAGGAGAAGTGGAACTATCCGATCTACGCCTATGCCAGCTCCAATGGACGCATTTCGGATCGGCAAGTCGAAGTGAAGATGAATATCGCCTACGCCAAGGACACTCGGGGCGAGTTCCAAGAGAGTCCGCTTAACAAGGCCCAAAAGTACTTTCACTATTACTTGAACCTGGACGGCGAGGGCAACATCGTCGGCGGCAATTTCTACCGTGATAGCTCGCGTATCGACATGCTCTGGATTCCGCTCAGCCCGAAAGAGTCGGGACAGCCGGGCCACGAGCGCGGGAACCCGCACATCAAGGTCGATACCATTCTCTCGATTTGGCGCGACTCGGTTCCGGAAGAAACCCGCAAGCAGTGGCTCGTCATCGACCAACCCGAGGCGGATCGAGTGAAAGAGATCCCAACCGGCTTGGCCTCATTGGTTCCGCTTCAACAGTTCGGCGAAGCGGTCGTGGAAGCACAAGCACCGGCTCCTCCGGCCGAAGATGCGACCGCCGCAGCGACCACCGCCGAGACTACCGCCGAGACCGCCGCGGCGGAAGCCCCTGCCTCGGAGGAGAACGCCGCAGCCGAAGAGACAACGGAACAGGCCGCCGAGCTGGTGCCGACCGAAGCCTAATGCTCGGACGAAGCGGTACGGGAGGAAGCTCCTCGGTGTGACTCCCAGGGCGAGTCAGTTTTTCAAAGTAGGCAGATTAGCCGGTACGCGATAGCGTCCGGTTCCTGCGGAAACCGCGGGCTATCGCCCTGCGGCTGATTGTGCAACGTGAAAAACTGACTGGCCCTGGTGTGACTCCTCCCGCAGTTGGCTGATCTCTGCTTTAATGGTGGCTCGAGCGACTCGATCATCCGGACGTTCGGCAATGATTTTCCCGCATTGATCCCACCGAGGCTCGATCGTGTCGGACTATGTTCTTTTGACCGGCTCGACCGGCTCGCTGGGGCGTTACTTGATTCGTGATCTGCTGCTCGCTGGCAGGCGGGTGGCCGTGCTGGCGCGGGCAACACGCAAGGAAACGGCCGCCGAGCGAATCGAAACGATCATGCAGATGTGGGAAGCTGTATTGGGACAGCCGCTATCCCGTCCCATCTGCTTGGAGGGCGATATCGGTGCCGACGGTCTTGGCCTCGATGATGGCTCGCGATGTTGGGTGGCTGATCATTGCTCGACGATGCTGCACAGCGCCGCCTCGTTGAAGTTTCACACCGACGCGAGCGGCGAACCTTACCGCAGTAATCTGGGCGGCACGAAGAACGTACTGGCGCTGTGCCGTGAAGCCGAGATCCGCGATCTTCATTATGTGTCGACTGCCTACGTCTGTGGCCTGCGCGGTGACGTTGCTGGCGAAGATGAACTGGACGTCGGTCAGGAGTTCCGGAACGACTATGAGCATTCGAAACTCGAAGCGGAAACGCTTGTTCGCCAAGCGCGCTTCCTCGATCACGTGACGGTCTATCGCCCGGCCGTGATCGCCGGCGACTCCAACACCGGCTACACGAATACTTATCACGGCCTGTATCGCTATCTCCGCTTGATGGCGATCTTGGTGCCGCAGCAGGATTTCGATGCGGACGGGCGACGCTACACGCCGATTCGCTTGCCGATGACGGGCGACGAGCGGCGCAACGTCGTACCCATCGACTGGGTATCGGAAGTCATTACGCACTTGTTGCAGACCCCAGCAGCCCACGGCCGCACGTTCAACTTGGCTCCCGAGAAATGCCTGACACCGCGCGAGATCATCGACGCGGGGTACAGCTACTTCAACTCGACCGGCGTGGAATTTGTCGGCGATGAAGTCATCGATCCAGCCACCTTCAATCGCTTCGAGTCCAAGTTCCTTCCAAGTATCGGCATCTACGACGACTACAAAGCGACCGACCCGACGTTTGATTGCGCTAACCTCCGCCAGTTCGCCGCCCAACTGCCCTGTCCCGAGATCGACGAACCAATCTTGCACCGCTACATTCGCTTCGGCGAGGACGACCTTTGGGGTAAACGCCGACAACGCGCGGCAGTCACTGGTTTCGAGACGGCGGACGCTCTTCCGTAGTTTGCGAACGCGAAGCAGCCGTCGGTGCGCCCGGCCATCTCGCCACCAGGCACGCACCCAGCGGTTCACACCAACCCCCAACGCTTTCGTAGCAGCCATTCGATCGTGAGCAAGCCGATGACGCCAAGGATGAATAGCCAGGCGTCGAGTGCGGTGTCGCCGAGCCGCCACTTGGTCTGCACTTCGACTTGCAGTTCCGTACGCCGTTGCTTGATTTCACGCAGCAAGGCGGGGAGCTGTTCCGGGGCCAGCGGCTTGCCGCCGGCTTCTTTGGTGAGATTGGCGAGCGCCGCCATCTGCTCGTGTCCCGCAGCGGGCGTGCTCAATTCGATATCGCGATCGAGCACTTGAAACTTCGCGCGGGTCGTACCAACTTGTTTCCCTTGACGGCTGACCGTCAGCTCGACCAGGTATTCGCCTGGTTGCGCGACAGCTTCGATCGCGCCAGAGATGACGTCGTCGTCTTGCGACAGCCGCAAGAGCTGGCGCGTCCCATCCTCCGTGACGAGTTCCGCCGCGAAGGTCGCGTCGCGAATCACTTCGCCGGAGGCCGAGGCGGCACCGGCGGTGAACGTCACGCGAGCGCCCGGGTTGAACCGGCGTTGAGCCAATTTGATCCAGACATCGTTCTGCTCGAGGTCGTCGCGTCGCGCGAGCCACAGGATGGCTTGCCGCCAGAACCGGCGATGCTCGACTTGCCGACCTTGCTGCCACCAGCGAATCGTGCTGTTTCCGGCAAAAGCCAGCACCCGCCCGCTGCCGTACTCGCCCGCCACGAGCAACGGTTGATGGGCCTCGGTTTCGAGCAGCACGCGCGAGCGAGGCTTCAAGTCCGTGAACTTGTTCGCTCCTTCCAGCGGCGGCAGCGATTTCCAAACACTCTCGTTATCAACGCCCGGGGCAAGTGCGGTGACGGGATGCGACTGCGTGGCGAGCATCGACAGCTTGCCCCACAGATGCAAGTCCTTGCTGACCGGGCTGTCGAAGCCGACGTCCTGCCGCTCGAAGCGCCCCATCTCGATCGGCAGAACGTCCGCCAGCGGCGACTCGCGATAACCGCCGGGACCGAAGCTGTTGAAGCCGCCCAGCATCATCAACCCTTTGCCTCGTTCGGTGAGCGTGGCGATGTTTCGCAGATTGGCTTCGCCGAGCGCCGACGAATCGACACTCTCCAGCAACAGGACGTCGAAGTTTTCGTAGCTCAGTTCGTCCTCCAAATTGATCGGCCATCGGTCGCGGTTCTTTGGGTCGACGTAAATGTCATCGAGCTGAATGTCCGGCGAAAGATTGATCGACCGCCGCAGCAGGCGCTGTTCGCCAAGCAGATCGCCGTACAGATACAGCACCCGCAATCCGCCCTCCAGCACCGTCACGAACGCGCTCAACTCGTTGTTCCGCGTCACGCGCTCGCCCGGTTGTTCCACCGTGCGGAGCGTCAGTTGGTAGTGTCCCGGCTGTGGCGGAACAAAACTCATCTCGACCGGCAAGAGCTGGTTGTCCTCGCGTGCGGTCACTTCGACCGTGGCAATACGAGTCCTCTCGCCCGCTGGATTCTCGGCGATCAACTCGACGGGGATCGCTTGATTCACGTACCCGCGGACCCGCAACGCTCCCTTCACGACAAGCTCGTTTTTGACGAAGACGGTGTACTGTTCCGGCATGTTCTCGATCGAAACGTCGCGGGCTTGGGCGACATCGCCGGTCGGCCCGAACACGACCGTATACAAAGGATATTCAAGCCGGGCCAATTCGCGTCCGGCCTCCGGCATTTCGACTTGCGACGAGAATGCCGTTTGTGTGCCATCGCCAAGTAAGATGGCTCCCATCAACCGCTTGCCGAGTTCGCGTTGGACGGCTTCATGCAGCGTCGTTCCGATGTCCGTAAGATCGCCGGATGGTTCGTCCGGCAGCTCGAGTTTTCCGGCCTCCATGCGCAGCGGATGCAGTTGGTCGTCGTAGCTGTACAACCGGATGTCGAAGTCTGCGGATAAATCCGCCAGTTGTTCTTGGAGCTTCAGCACCGACTCGCGTTGCAGTTGCCATCTCGATTTCCCTTCGACGGTGCTGGGCAAGGTCATGCTGCGGCTTTGGTCGAGCATCAGCATCAGCACCGCCGACTGTTGTTTCGTCGTTGTGTAGACGCGGGTCGGACGAAGCATCGCCAAGAGCAACAACAGCAATACGGCCACACGAACCGCGATCAACACTCCTCGCCGCCTCATCGTCACGCGGCCGAACGCCGGCGCGACCAGCAGCAACAACGCCAGCCCCGCCAGCACCGCCGCAACGACCCCGTAGCTGTTGAATATCGGGTTCAGACTCCACTCGATCATGGGGACTTCCGATAGAAACGGTTTGCCATCAGATGCTCGATCCCAAGCACGACGGCAAGCAAAACGAGCAAGTGCGAGTAGAACTCGCGTCCAACACGCGCCTCGCCGACTCCCAATTCGATTTCGTCCTGGTCGCGCGCAAGTTGATAGCGGCCCTTGCCCAGACGTGAATCAAGTTCCTCGCGGGACAGCCGCGTCAAGTCCGTTGCGTCCGGTAGCAAGTTCACCGCAAAGCCTCGCGTCATGGGGCCATCCTTCACACCCTTCAGGCGGTAGGCCCCCGCATATTCCGTGAAGCGGACAATGACTTCTCCGTCTCTCGCGCGGACCTCTTGTGGTTGCTCGGCCGGAGTGAACATTTGGTATCGTTCGGGATGGATTCGCGAGTCGTTTGGCAAGACGGCGGTTTCACCCGCCACGTAGTTCAATCGCGTGGCCGAGCTGTCGGTCAAGTGCAGCATCAACTCATTCATCAAGACCAAATAGGGCCAAGCGTCCTCGCTGGTCGGCAATTCGTTCCAAGCAGCGTGGTCCGACGGCCGCAACGGATCAGAGACGGGCGTCGTCATCGTGATCGTTCGCCCGCGTCCAACCGGCTGTTCGACGAGCGCCGCCTTGCCATTGGCGTAGCTCACGATGACGGCGGCATTGTCGTTCAGCGGCTCAAGCACCCAATGCTTAAACACCGGAGCGGCGTCCCAAGGCACGCTCGTCGTGCGGTCTCGGAACGGAGCCAGCACCGGGTGATCGTAGCGATCCGGTGCGAGAAACAGACTCCGGTCGGCCGAACGCCAAACGCGAGCCAGGCGTCCGCCGAGCAACTGCTGCGCGGCCGGTTCGTTAAACGAGATGGTCGCCTGCGCATGGTGCCCGAGAAAGACAGCCAGCCCGCCGCCGGTGCGGACATACGCGCCAAGCTGCTCCCACACGACCGACGGTATCGGGTCTGGATCAAGCAGACAGACCGCCGTGTAACTGTCCAGGTCGCGATTTGCGAGACTCGATTGCGGGACGACCGTGCAGGAGAATCGCGCCTGGCCCGTTTGTTCGAACTCGAACGGGGCGATCGCTTCCGTGAATAGCGAAGCGGTCGCGTTTTCGGGAGCGACAACCAGCAACGGCCACGCTTCCTTCACTTCGATCGCGAAGTACCGGAGATTGTCGGCATCGAGGCCGTCGACGCCGCTCAGCCGGACAACGCCGTGATGAACGCCCGTCTCCAGTCCCCGCAAGCGGAATTCGACTCGTCTCGACTCGCCCGCCGCAAGTGTCAGTTCCTCGCTGCCTCGCGGGCGAAGTTCAGGCAGTTTCGTTTCACCGTCGATCACGATCGGCAGCGTTGGATCGGCATCTTCGAGCAGCAATTGGACGACTTGCGGTCCCGCGGCCCCGACATTCAAAACGCTTGTACTCACGCGCAGTTCATTACTCTTGGCAAGTGTGTCGGTGGACAATTCCAACGCTGCTAACGCCGCGTTGCGCGGATCTAAGACGCCGACATCGATCACGTACAACAAGACATCGGAAGACTCTTCGAGCGTTTTTGCCAACGCACCGGTTGGATCTTGCCACGCGCTGCTCACCAAGTCGGTGAAAAGATAAACCTCCTTTCGCGTCTTCTCGCTGGATTTCACCAGATTCAAAGCGCGTCCCACGACACTCGGCATCGGCTGGTTGACTTCCGTCGTATGCAGCCGGTCGATCGCTTTGCGTGCGGAAGCTAGATCAATGGCGAACACGGCTGGCGACTGCCGCGAATCCAGAACAGCGACTTCGCTGTCCGGTGGAAACTGGCTGATCAACCAGTTTCCCATTTCCCGCGCCACCTCCGAACGCGTCTGATTTTGGTAACGATACTCCATGTGCGGCGACGTATCGAAAACCATGACCGCCGCCACCGGGGCTTGCTCGTCCCCCAGCAGGACGCCGGCGCTCTGGTTGACCAGCCCGACAAGCATGGCTGCGAACGCGATCACCGCCGCCAGCGTAATCGCCGAGAGAGCGCCAATCAGAACCCTTCCTTTCCGCTGGACGATCGAGATCATCATGAGCGCTCCCACGACGAGCACTCCCATTCCCACGAGCGCGATCAGCATCCACTGTCCCGCCACGGCCGAGAGCACACTGGGCCTCGCGAATGCCGCCGCCAGCAACACGATCGCGACGCAACGCAGCCCGAGCAACAACCAATGTTTCAATTGCAGCTTGTGCCGATTGGTCTCGCGCCGCTGCCGCAGAAACTGCATCGCGGGAAACGTCAAACGCTTCGGCTGCTGACGCATGACGAGGTGCAACACGACCGGAATGGCCGTGAACAGTCCGCCGAGCAGCAGTGATAGGTTGACGAAAGCCATGATTAGGGGCAGAGGTCAGAAGTCAGAGGTCAGACGTCAGCGGATTCAATTCTGACTTCTGACCTCTGACTTCTGGCTTCTGGCTACATTCTCCCGCGGCGGCTGATCAGATATTCAAGCAGTGCCTTGTCGAACTGCATGCTCGTGTCGAGCGCGACGTAGTCGATGCCGACTTGGGAACATTCGCGGCGATAGCCGTCGCGAAGCGATTCGACTTCGGCCAGATAATCGTCCCGGTAGCTGGTGGCATCGACCTGCAAACGATCTTCGGTTTCCGGGTCTTCAAACTCGACGAGCCCGTCAAACGGAAAGCAAACCTCCGCTTCGTCCAGGACATGAAAGAGGATGACATCGTGCCCGCCATGCCGCAGTTGACGCAGCGAACGCAGCACGGGGTCGGGATCTTGAAGCAAGTCCGAAAAGACCATGACAAGACTTCGATGGCGGAGCATGGCGGCGATCTGGCTGAGGCTTTTCGAGATGTCGGTCGTTCCTGTCGGCTTCAGTCGCGACAAGTGCGACAACAGGTTTCCAAGCTGAGTCCGCTTCGACTTGGGAGGCAAACAATCGCGAATCTGCTTGTCAAACGTGATCAAACCAACCGGGTCTTGTTGATAGATCATCAGGTAGCAGAGCGACGCCGCCAGGCAGATGGCATAGTCGAACTTCGACAGTTCCTGGCGGTAGGTGTAGCCCATCGATTTGCTGAGATCCATCGCCAAATAGCCGGTGATGTTCGTCTCGGCTTCAAATTTTTTGACGTAGTACTTGTCCGTCTTCGCGTAGACCAGCCAATCGATATCCTTAGGATCGTCGCCCGGGGTATAGCGGCGATGTTCGCTGAACTCGACCGAGAACCCATGAAACGGACTGGCATGCAAGCCTTGCAGAAATCCCTTCACCACGAATTGTGCGCGCAGATCAAGCCGCTTGATCTGATTGATGACTTCGGGTTTCAGGTACTTCTCGACAGTTGGCATGGACTAACCCACTCGCGGCGGCGGCGTCGGGGAGCTGAACTTCTGGATGTCTGGTTCGGGTATCTCTTTCAAGAGGCGATGAACAATGCTCTCGTTCGTCATTCCTTCGGCTTGAGCCTGGAAGTTCGTACTGATTCGGTGACGCAATACGGGAATCGCGATCTTGCGGACATCATCGACCGAGACCGAGAACCTTCCGTCCATCGCGGCTAAGGCCTTGCCCCCATTGATCAGGAATTGTCCCGCCCGCGGCCCGGCTCCCCAATCGACGAGTTCTTGCACGAAGCCGGGTGACAAAGGATCGGCGGGACGGGTTGCCCGCACCAATCTCGCGACATACTTGACGATGTACTCGCTGACCGCGATCGAGCTGACCAGCTTCTGCAAGTTCAAGATCGCTCGCCCGGAGAGGATCTTGGTAACTTCGGCTTTCTCGTTGCGAGTCGTCACGGCGAGGATGCGTTCTTCTTCCTCGGCGGACGGATAGCCGACCTTGATATTGAACATGAATCGATCGAGCTGCGCCTCGGGCAGCGGATAGGTCCCCTCCTGCTCGATCGGGTTCTGGGTCGCGATGGTAAAGAACGGAGCCGGCAAGTCATACGTTGTCCGGCCGATCGTGACTTCGCGTTCCTGCATGGCCTGCAAGAGCGCTGCCTGCGTCTTGGGAGGCGTCCGGTTGATTTCGTCGGCGAGCAGAATGTTGGTGAAGATGGGGCCTTCGACGAACCGGAACTCGCGGCGGCCAGCGTCGTCTTCCTCGAGGACATTCGTCCCCGTGATATCGGAAGGCATCAAGTCGGGTGTGAACTGAATTCGCTTGAACCCCACGTCCAGGATCTTGGCGAGCGTGCTGACCATCAGCGTCTTTGCCAAACCCGGCACACCTTCCAGCAAACAATGCCCGCCCGTAAAGATCGCCGCAAAGAGTTGCTCAATCACTTCGTCTTGTCCGACGATGATCTTCTGTAGCTCCTGCTGCATCACCCGGCGGTGGTGACTGAACTCTTGCAGAACATCGCCGATACTGCGTTGTTTGGTCGTCATGTGTGATTGTACGCGGATTTGATGGAATTTCATCGCCGCGGGCCAGCCGCCAGCGGTTACGGCATTTGCCGCCGCAACTTTAGAATCCTAAGATATTTAAGTCGAATAGGGCAGCGCAAACGAGAGGCTGACGAAGCATGTCTGGAAAAACAGGTTGTTGGCTGGCTGCCCTAGCGCTGATTCTGTCGGTCGTGCGGCCTGCGGCGGGCGAGTTGACGGATGCGCAGGTCCGCGACTCGATCGAGCGAGGGAAGGCTTTTCTTAAGTCGGAGCAGAAGTCGGACGGGAGTTGGCTTGAGTATTCGAGGTACACCGGCGGCGTCACCGCACTGGCGACGATGGCTTTGCTCAACTCCGGCGAAGATGTCGAATCGCCGGCCGTTCAGAAGGCGCTGGACTATCTCCGCTCACTTGGCGATCCCACGTCCGTCTATTCCGCGTCTCTCCAGGTCATGGCGCTCGCCGCCGCCGAGCCCGCCAAAGACGCATTGATCATCCGGCGTAACGTCCAGTGGCTGGAGTCGGTTCAATTGCGCGGCGGTTTCCGGCGAGGGGCCTGGTCGTACGGCACGGACGGTAGCGGCGACAACTCGAACACCCAGTTCGCGCTGCTGGCGCTGCATGAAGCCGAGCGGGTCGGCGTCGAAGTCAAACGCGAAACGTGGGAGGCGGCATTGGATTATTGGCTCCGTACGCAGCGCGCGGACGGATCGTGGAGCTATCTCGAGTTGGAGCCAACGATCGTCAATATCGCACCCGAGCCGTCGACTGGCAGTATGACGTGTGCCGGCATCGGCTGCGTCGTCATTTGCGCGAGCAAGCTTCACAGCGGAGATGCTCGCGTGATCGGCAACTCCGTCGAATGTTGCGGCACCCAATCCGAGGACGATGCCGTCGAGCGCGCGATGCAGTGGCTTAGCCGGCATTTCTCGACCAGCCGGAATCCGAGTGCCATTAACTTGCGACGAAGCCATCTCTACTACTACCTCTATGCGGTCGAGCGCGTCGGCAGGCTGACCGGCCGCCGATTCATCGGGCGGCACGATTGGTATCGGGAAGGTGCCACGTCGTTGCTCGATATGCACGATGACTTTCGCGGCTTGTGGAGCGGCGCAGCGCCGGCCGAAGATGTCCCTGCGGTGGCAACTTCATTGGCCTTGCTGTTTCTCTCCAAGGGACGGCGGCCTGTCGTGATGTCGAAGCTGCGGTACGGCGATGACCAGCAGTGGGACGTGCATCGCGCCGCGGTCCAGCACCTGACGCATCGCGTGGAGCAGCGTTGGCACCGCGACTTGACTTGGCAGACCATCGACGTCCGCGCCGCGTCGCTGGAGGACCTCTTGCAAACACCGATCTTGTTCATCAGCGGCCGCGAAGCGTTCGAGCTGACCGCGGATCAGAAGGAAAACCTTCGCCAGTACATCAGCCAAGGCGGGTTTATCTTTGCGGAAGCCTGCTGCAACGGAGACGGCTTCGACCGCTCGTTGCGAGCTTTGATGAGCGAGTTGTTTCCCGATAGCTCGCTGCGTCTGCTGCCGGAAGATCATCCGGTCTGGTACGCCGAAGAAAAGGTGAACGCCAAGTACTTGAAGCCCTTGCTGGGCATCGATGCCTGTTGCCGGACGAGCGTCGTGTATTGTCCGAAGGATCTGTCTTGCTACTGGGAACTGGATCGCGGCGTGCGTAACGCGGACTATCCGAAAGACGTTCGAGAAGAAATCGAAGCTTGTCTGGCGATCGGCAAAAACGTGGTCACCTATGCGACCAGCCGCGAGTTGAAGAACAAGTTGGATCGCCCGCAGGTCGCGATCAATCGTGCCTCGGAGACGCTGGAGCGGAGCGTGCTCTATGTGCCCAAGCTGCGACACGATGGCGGCAGCGACGACGCTCCGAACGCGCTGCCGAACATCTTGAACTTTGTCCAGTCCCACGCACAACTCCGGATCGACGTGGCGAATCGAATGGTGTCCGCCACGAGCGAGGACTTCTTCGACTACCCAATTGTCTACGTTCACGGTCGGCGGGCATTTCGCTTTTCGCCCGAGGAACGCAAGGCGATCGCCACGTTTGTCGATCGCGGCGGAGTGCTCTTCGCCGACGCCATCTGTGCGAGTCCCGAGTTTGCGGATTCGCTGCGCCGCGAAATGAAGAACATCTTCCCCGAACGCGACTTTGCCCGCATTCCGCCGGAACATCCGATGTTCACCCTCGAGTTCCGAGGCTACGACCTCGCGAAGGTCACGCTTCGCGACCCGCAACTGCGTCGGGAAGACGAGCCGCTGACAGCCAACTTGACCGAAGCGTCGCCGCTGCT
Organism: Planctomycetota bacterium; assembly: GCA_027622275.1. Lineage (GTDB taxonomy): Bacteria > Planctomycetota > Planctomycetia > Pirellulales > Pirellulaceae. The sequence continues at coordinate 21,609 of JAQBZB010000114.1, forward strand.
GGAAGGCATCAGCAGCGACGATCGGATCGCGGTCATCTTCTCGCCCTACGACATCAGTTGTGCGATGGAGAACAGCAATTCGCTCGAATGCAAGGGCTATCTCAAGGAAGACGCCGCCAAGATCGCCACGAACGTCGTGCTGTTCGTCTTGCAGCAGTAGGTCCGCCTTCCAGAAGACGTCGTGAGTTGCAGACGGACTCTCGTTGGTCATGAGGCGCTGACGAGGCGCTCTTGATTTTCCCATCTACCCAAATCGTCGTAAGTCAGTAGCCGGAGCGGGGGTCGAACCGGCTGCCGCAAGTCGTGATCTTACTAGCAACTTGCGTCACGAGCAAAACCGAAGCGGTGCAGAATCCGGTGCAGTTGGCGCACGAACCGATGAAATCGACGCGGATTTGCAAGCCGTGATCGATGCGTGGCCCGAGCTGCCCGAGGATGCGAAGGCCGGCATCTTGGCAATGGTCCGGGCGGCTGGCTGGTAGGAGGGACATCTTCCAGCCGACGGCCGAAGCAACGCGAAGATGCACTCTGTGTTATCGACATGGGCGTCCAGCAGGAACCGCTTGCGCGCTCATGAGTTGTCGACCTGTGCGCGCAGCGACATCCGCCAAACAGCGTCGGTTGCGCCCACCGACGCGGCGAACCCTCCCGTGATCACGACCCTGGATGGCTACACCGACGCGCGCAGGGAATCCCGGTATCTCGCATTCGGTTGACGTCATGTACGCCGACGGTTGCGGCCCAATTGACTGCGGAGTTGTCGTCCTGAGCGCCTCACCAGTGTCAAGAGTGGGGCTGAGAAGCTCATGCCGCCCCGTCAATCTGATCGCAGTCGAACGGGCCAAACGCGGCACATCGACCGAGTTTGCAATTGCTATGGCGGCGAAGTCCGGGCCTAACAAGTCCACGATCCAGGATGGTGGTGCGTACGGTCTTCCATCTTGATACTCGTAGTAAACCAAAACTCCGCCCGCCCGTTCGTGGAAGATGTATCAGAACGGATGCAATGCCCGATCGACTTCCCCGCAGACGCGATGATGATCGTGCTGGCGGGTGTTCTCGGTCGCAAGATCGGGATTCGTCCGAAACGCAAAGACGACTGGACTGTAATTCCGAATCTTTGGGGACTCGTTGTTGGCCGGCCTGGAATCATGAAGACGCCAGCGATCACCGAGCCGATGAAGTTCCTTAAACGATTGGAGATCGAAGCGAAACAGCGCTTCGGGCAGGAGCACGAGTACCTCGCTGGTGAGATGGTGGCGAAGGCGGCTAAGGAGTGGTCAACCAATTACTGTCGCACATTGTGGCGTAGCTCGGTAATTCCATTTGGGTAACAGATCATCGAAGACAATCTTCAAGTTACCTTTCATTTCCTCGGTTGCGTTGCGGCCGGTTTCGTACAGACGACGAATCACATTCACGGTCGTTCTCAAGCCGGTGCTCGTGGCCCATGTATGGCGTCCCGTACCGTGAAACATTTAGGTACAAGTGTGGTTTTTATGCGCAGTCTCACGGTCAAGAGTGATCGCACAATCATGTCGACGGTCCTGCGGCTACACAATTTGTGCTGAGTTGCATGAGTCTGCGTCCAACGACGTCGAGGCTGAGATTGCGCAGACCATGGCGGTTGCCGAGCACTTGACGGAATTGGCGACTGGCCAAGGCAGCCTGGAAACGGCGAAACAGGTCTTTGACCTGACAAACGCTCGACTGTTCCTGCAATTTAAGCCCGTTCAGGTCAAAAAGCGGCTTCTAAACAAGATAAGTGGAGGTGTAGTCACGTTCTGCGATGCCGAGCCACCAATTTCGATCTACGAAGGTCCGACCGGTCGTCGTAGAATCAAAAGCGAGAAGAACCCGGCTCTGGACGGCACAGCGCTGTCCAGGCCGGAAACCCTTGTTTCCGGTCAGGAGGACAGGTCGTTAGGAAATGTAAGTCGGGGCGACAAGACGGCTATTGAACTTTTTCGCGTTGGTGTCCCCACCCTGTTTCAGCAGTTACCGAATGCTCTGCAAGGACTTACGACATCTCCAGCGTGATGTTAGTCGCACCACGTCATCACGTATTGACCGGAGTCGTTTGCAGCCCCTCCCACGACTATCAACACCAATTCAGGAATTCGGTTCTACATTCGCTGCATCCAGTTTACAGTTTCCGGCCAATGACGGTTAGACCTCGGCTACTTCGGCCAATTGGGATCGTGACTCATGAGCTGTCGTCCGCGGTCACTAACGCAGAAGCCAAATCAACAGAGACCACCGACGCCGCGCGCCATCATGTCGATTCGCGAGCGGCCAGCACCGGTTCGGCAGAAACGCTTTCAGTCGTGGACACCGCCGCAGTTTAGAGAATTGGGTTTGGCGCTGACACGTGCAGCCGATGCGAGTTTCGTGCGACCAGAAAACGGTCGATTGTTGACTTGTTGCAAGAATCAAAGGCGGGACCGACGGCTTGATGACACGGAGTACATCCGTCGCCGCCGTGCCACACTGCACGTGGCTCTTACTGCGGTCGGAGTGATTTTTCCGCTTCGTGAATCAGCATCTCTAAGGCTGCATCGACCGGCTTCTCGCTTGGCTTGCCGACCCACTTGCGTCGAATCTCGCCTTTGTGATCGATGATGAAAAACGCTGGCGTGGCGGGGAAGTTCCACTGACGGTTGATGGCACCTTCGTCGTCAATTGTCCGCCAACGAATCTTATGCTTCGCCATCACTTCCTTTAGTTCACCCGGTTCGTGGCTCCAGGAATTGACACCGATGAGGGCGAATGGCTTTTCTTTCAGTTTCGTTACGAGCGACCGCTCGTGAGGCCAAGTCGTCCGTCACGTCAGTCAGAATTCGCTCCAGAAATAAAGCAGCACTACCTTGCCTCGATAGTCGCTCAGTTTGAACGTCTTGCCGTCCTGATCCTTGCCTTCGATGTCCGGGGCAACCTTACCGATGGCGAGGTTACGGATGTCGTATAGCTCCGACTTCGCAGTTGCGCCAACCGTGCCAGCGCGAAACTTGACGTCGCCGTATTCGTTGACCGCCCGCTCGAATAGTTTTTCGATTCGCGCGGCGAGTTTGGCTCGACCCATTCGTTGAATTTCCGGGAGGTAATCCTTGCCGAACACAATGTCGTAGCACTCCGCAAGTTCCGGCCGGTCTTCAGCAAGCTCAAGTACTCGCAATTTGTCGTTCAAGAATTGAGCCAACGCAAGACAGGTCAGAGCCTGGACTTCGTGATGCGGGTTCTTCTCAAGCACGGCAGTCAAACACTCTTCGTATTCCATCCGATAGCCATACCGCATCCGGTCGACCACGGGGCCAAGTTTCTCGCTGAGCACATGGTCACGCAGTACGAGAGCGACGGTTCCGGCTGCGGAACCATCCGTGCATCCAGCGGGATAGTCTGAGCGATTTGTCTCCCAGGTAATCTGTGCCGCAGAGTCCGTGGAGCCCACGGCTTGAACTGCCTGTCTCAATGCGGTTAACGCAATGGGATCTTTAGGATGATTCGCAGCAAGCTCCACGAACTTCGACGCAAACGTGGCGAGACGCTCCACGGCCGCCTTGCGTTCCAGATCGGTCGTGGCTTTCCGCAGATCGCCGCTCGCGGGATTGTATTCTTTAAGGAGCGCCGAGTACTGCTGTCCCGGCGTGCCAGGATCGGCCTGATCTGCCTCCACGGCGATCGGCAGGCTCATCGCGATGGCCGCGATTGCGCCAGCAAATTGGTTCATCGAAATGCTTTCCCTTCTAGTTGTCACACTGGATTCTCTTGATCGACCACCGGACCTGCCGGGTTGGCGACGCACCGTGACCGGAGGCTTAGCCAATTATCGAAGATCGGCTGGAGACTGGCAAGCGAAAGCCGACCATCGCAAAAATGGGTCGATTGTTGTTCATGTGGGTACTGTTGCCGGAGTCCGGTTGTGTACCTCGAGCCTCGCCAGCAGTCGGACGTAGGTGAATGAGTCCGTGCGAGAACTCGCTCGTCTTGCGTCCGCCGGCGGTCTCCTCGTGATCGTAGAACAACTCGATCTTGGAGACGATCGAGGAGAGGAGGTCTCGCGTATCTTCCGGCTTGGCTCGCTCAAGAGCCTTTCCTAGCGTCTTGAGTGCTTTAATCGCTCGGTCGATCTCTGAATCGTCTTTCCCGTTTGATCTCGTCTCGTGGCGAGCCAGGGACTCTAACTCCTGGTTGAGCCGGTCTCGCTCGGACTTGAACTCCTCGACTTTGCGAACCAGCATAGGAACGATCTCGGAGGATACCTCGAGGATTCGCTCCGCTCCCTGGTCGATCTTCTGGTCGAGAACGTCGATCTCTTTCCGGAGCCGCGAGAGGTCTCGAGGTCGAGGTCGAGTCCGCTCTTGCTCCTGAGCGAGAGCCTTTCGGAGCCGATCAAGTGCCGCCGGAGAGAGATACTTCTCTTGGATCTTCCGAACGATACAAGAGACGAGAGGAGCCTCAGAGATCGTGTTGCAATAGCAAACAGAACTCCCGGACTGATGATACAAGCGACAATGATATCTAGGATTCTTTGGTTTGCTTCCTCCCATAGCTCCGCCGCAATCACCACATTTGACGAGACCGGCGAGGAGGTATTGGTGTGCCGATCTCCGCGAGGTCTTGGTCCGGTTGCCGCCGAGCTTGGCTTGTGCTCGATCGAAAGTCTCCTGGTCGATAATCGCCTCGAATCGTCCCGCGTGTGTGACCGGCTCCGCCTGGGTGAACTTGTCGGACTTCCTCCTCGGAACAATCTCTCCATCTCGCATCGCAAAGTATCGACCGCCGTTTTTTGCTCCATAGACGAACTCTCCGAGATACTTCCGCCGCTCAAGTATGGATCGGACGGAAGATCCTCGCCAAACTCCGCCTGTCTTGCGAGCGATACCTCGAGACGTGTTCATACTCGGAACCTTCCGCCGGTTAAGCTCTCCAGCAATCGCGAGGAGAGATCCTCCCGGCTTGAGATACTCCGAGAAGATCCGCCGAACGATCTCCGCCTCGCCTTCCACGATCGAGACCTCGCCGTTGGTGGACTTGTAACCGAATGGAGTCCGTCCGCCGGTTCCGGAGCGAGCCTCTTTC
>JAQBZB010000486.1 GCA_027622275.1 Planctomycetota bacterium
AAACAAATCATTCTTGCCCACGCCGCGATTGATCACATGGTAAACCATTCCGCCGGGTGCAATTCGTGCTGTTCTAGGCCTGGGCTCAAACTAGCAAAACTCCCCAACTTGTCAAGAACTGGACCTGACCGGGTGGCCCAGGGCAGTTGCCTGCCCCGGGCTCCCACAGACCCGTACGGGCACACATTAGTGCATACGGTTCCTCAAGTCATGGGTTCGCTACGTGCCTCGATGGACGATACGCGGGTCGGGAAGCGGATAACGACCTAACATCGTGTTGAACTGAGACCAGAGAAGTTCGCGCTGGCGGTTGCGGCGGTTAAGCCACTTGTGCCAACGACGGTGGACTTCGTACTTGAATCGTTTCAACGCGTCGTAGTTCCCACTGATCCCATAGTACGCGTAGTGTCCGTGGAGTTTCTGGCGCAGCTTCACATGCTGCTCGCTGACTGGTCGGTGTCGATTGTTTCGACACCACTGAGCGATGCTCCGCACGGCTCGACCAAAGCGACTTGAGGCGGTCTTGCGTTTGACAACCCAAGTTCCCCTACGTGACTTGCCCCAGTAGTGGGTAAAGCCTAGTAAGTCGAATGTGCCCGGACCTTCGTTGGAGTTTAGCTCAGCGTCTCGTCGCGATGGCGACGGTGACTCGAAGCGAATCAAACGAGTTTTGTCCGGGTGAGTCGTCAGGCCATACTTCTCAAAACGCTTGGGCAGAACTTCCATCACGCGACGGGCATCTCGCTCGTTGCGAAATCCAATCGCGAAATCGTCTGCAAAGCGAATCAGAAAGGCATGGCCCGCAAGACGCGGCTTCACTTCGTCCTCAAACCACACGTCCAGCACGTAGTGCAGGAAGATGTTGGAAAGGATTGGTGAAATCACGCCGCCTTGGGGCGAGCCGGAATCGGGATAGCTGACGCTACCGTCTTCCATCACGCCCGCCGACCAACGCGTTGGTGCCCGGCCACTTGTCAATCAGCTTCTTCAAAACTCCGTCACGCACCCGCTGCTGGAGAAAGCCTCGCAGATGTTCATGACTCAGATGGTCGAAGAACTTTCGGATGTCGACTTCCAAAATCCAGCCACCTTGAATGTCCATCGTCTGTTTCCAAAGCGACTCCAAAGCCTGGTGTGCCGCGACCAACCCTTCGGTCGGTGCCCGCCAGGGCGAAAACCGTACGAGCAGTCCAAAAAGTCGTGCTCATAAATCGGCTCCAGCAACATCACCACCGCGCGCTGAAGAACCTTGTCCTCCAACGTTGGAATTCCGATGGGGCGGACTTCCGTCGTGGAAGTTCCCTTCGGAATGTAGGGCACCGACCGCAGGTTGGTCCGCCGAACCGGAGGTGCTCGATAGCTCCCCGACTTGGCACGATCAAGCAGCCGTTGAAGATTGCCTTCCAGGTCTTGCTCGTACTCCACAGCCGTGACGCCGTCGACACCAACGGCTCCGTCTTTGCGAGTTCTTCGGTACGCTTCCAAAAGCCAGTCGATGTCCATGAGGTAGGCCAGAGAAGTGAAAGCCATCTCCGGCGATTGGCTCGCCAGCTCCGCTATCCGTCTCTGTTTCGTGGACACGGCAATCGAATTTCGATGCATTCGTCGTGTTTCTCAAATACGGTTCCATGATTCGATGTCTCGCTTCCCTCTGTCGGGTCCGACTGGGTGTCGTTCCCCGAGTTCATCGGTACTATCGAGACACTATGACTTCCTGCCGCCCGTCCCGCGTCACTTCGTTGCCTTCGCTCAGCGGTACCACGCGATGGCACTCGTACTTTCGCTCTCACGTGGCAAGTGCCACCACGTGAACCTGGAGTTGTTAACCCGGTACTCCTTCCGGGATGGTCGGTGGAGACGACAGGATCTCCCAAAGTCCTGTTCATAATGCCTCCTTTGTCACAAAGTGTGAGGGTCTTCCGCGCGGTTCGATGGCGGAAGCATGCTAGCAAAATCTCAATTCTTGGGTTGAGGCTTTGGAGTCGTTAACTCGGCTGTCGCGGGCAAGCCCGACGACCTCAGACCATCCTGCCGGAGTTGTTTCAAGCGTTCGAGTTCATCGTCGTCAGCCCAAAGGATCCAGCGTCCATGAGCACCCGCCGATTGCTGACCGTGCAACCAACCGCGACGCAGCCAAGTGTGCAGTGTGCGAATCGGCATGTCCAACTTCCGCCCTAAGTCGCCGAGCCGCCAATGTGGTGGCTCGGGACATTCACAATCTTGTGATGGACGGCGGCGCGACAATAACCGACGAATGGTCTTTGCATTGAACGTCTTACCGCTTGGCGGATGAAATCCCTCATCGTTCAACTGGTCAGCGATCTCCCCGCTGGTGAGACTGCTACGTCTTAGCTCTTCAACACGAACCATCAGTTCTTTGTACCCACTGAGTTGTTCGTAGCTTCCCACCGGACGAATCAGTTCATGTTGACTTACAAAGCCACCATTCCAATGAATGGCGACATCAACATGTTCGCTCTCACCCTGAACGTCGACAACCACTCGGTCAACAAGATGGCGACTAATTGTCTGACGATCTGCGGCGGTTGTGCTAGTTGCGTTCCATAGAGCAGGCAAGTCAGTCGACAAGGCTTGAATCATGTCAAGCTCGTGCACCGTTAGCTCAGCAGGCTGTGTGTGCTCAAGACGACGCAGGTCTTCTTCGATCTCTCGCTGCGCTACTAGCGTTTCTTCCCAGCAACGTTCCAGCTGGCGCGCCACTAAACGGTTCTCTGGCTCCACCGCGTGATACTGTCGAGCTGCTCGATCCGCTTCGTATTGCGCTCGTTCCAAACGTTGGCGCCGTAGTTTGGTCACACGCTGACGTTCCTGCTTCGTCTCCTCCACGGCCTTCAGACTGAGCTCCACAGTCGCTGGCTTCAGCACTTGCAGGACCTGTCCGCAAATGAAATCGTCGAGAGGAGCACCAGACAAGCTTTGACACTTTTCTAATCCGTATTGCCGATAGTCCCGTAGGCATTTGTACCGTGGTCGGTTCTGTGAGCCGCTATACCCGACTACCATTCGACAACCACAACGACGACAAAACAAGAGACCACCCAGCAAGGCCTCGCCTTGGCGAGGTGAGCCTTTCGATGCAACTCGACTGCAATTCTGCTGCAAACACTCTTGATTGGCCAGAAAACGTTCCCAAGTAATGTAGGCAGGAAGTTCATCTTTCCGCAGTACCTCCCACGCCTCCAACGGTGGCGTTGTACGGCCGGTACGCCGTCGCCCAGGTTCTTTGCGCCGAGGGTCAATCGGATGGCGACCGTGGCTATAGGCGCCTGCATAAATTGGATGATGCAACATGCTCAACAGAGTCGTGTCGCAAGGTCGACGCCATTCCAACTGTCCTCGTGTGGGACCATCGTGTCGTCGGACACCCAAACGAATTTCGTGCGCCACCAAATATCGCAGCACGGCTCCGGCGGTGCCTAACTCGTCGAACTTGTCAAACACCAAGTGCACCACCGCCTGGACTTCTTCGTCGGGATCCATCACCGCCTGGCCCGACTCGCCGCGCACGTAACCGATCGGCACATTGGTGAAGAAGTCACCTCGCCGTGCTTTATTGCTCCGTCCTTGGTGCATGCGTTGACACATCATGTGCAACTCCGCTTCACTCATGGTTCCTTTCAGGCCCAACAACAAACGGTCGTTGTAGTCAGCCGGATCGTACATGCCGTCCAAATCGGTAAGCAGAGTTCCAAACCGCGCACACACCTCCAACAATTGATGCCAATCTTTACATGACCGCGCCAAGCGACTCATTTGAAAACCAAGTACAAGTCCCACGTGGTCCAGTGCCACTTCCGCGAGTAAACGCTGAAAGCCGTGACGGCTGGCGGCGCTCTGTGCTGATTCTCCTTGGTCTTCGTCGATCACCAACACGCGTTCGCGAGGCCAACCCAACGTCACCGCGCGGTCGGCCAAGTTATACTGCAACTCTTTCGACTCACGATGCTGCAACACTTGTTGCGGATCGGACTGTCGAACATAAACGACCGCCCAGCGTTCGAGATGACGGTGCATGATCTTCGACGAGCCAAACGCGAGTGAGGATGACTGAAGCGCATCAGACGATGCCGCATCGGGTTCATCGCATCGCGGCGACGGAATACTAACCGCGCTCATGCAACACCTCCTGCCCCGTCTTGGGCGTTGGTAGTTGCTGAGCAACGACTCGGCTCAGTGCTTGAAGGACGTTCTGACGCGT
>JAQBZB010000487.1 GCA_027622275.1 Planctomycetota bacterium
TGGCGGCTGGAAGCCACCACTACGTCCGATTGTTTCGCGAACTGAGTGGCATTGGGCGGAAGTCCCCCATTCATTTGACGCTGGGCATCCGCTACGATCACTCGCATGGCTCACGGATTGAACCCACCGCAGCAGAAAGCGGTCAATACGCTCGCAGGACCGCTGCTCGTTCTCGCCGGCGCAGGGACCGGCAAGACGCGCGTCGTGACGTATCGCATTGCCAAGCTGATCCAGAGCGGCATTCGGGCAGATCGCATTCTTGCCGTCACGTTCACGAACAAGGCGGCGACCGAGATGCAGGAGCGGATTGGCGAGTTACTCGGGAAGAAGAACAAGAAACAGCCGGCAACTTCGACCTTTCATTCGCATTGCGTGCGCGTTCTGCGTCGCCAGATTCAGCATCTTGGCTATCCCAGAAAGTTCTCGATCTACGATCGCGGCGATCAGGAGAGCCTCGCGCGAGGCGTGCTGCGCGAAATCCGTGTGCCCAACGAGACGCTTCGCCCGGGCGACCTGCTCTATTTCATCGGCGGATGGAAGACGAAATGCATTCGCCCGGCCGACGCGGCGGCGATCGCCAGCACCGATAAGGAGCATCTTGCCGCGATGGCGTATCGACGCTATCAGAAAGGGCTGAAACAACGCGGAGCCGTTGACTTTGACGACTTGCTGCTGCTGACTGAAGAGCTGTTCACGAATTTTGATGCTGTGCGGCGCGAAGAAGCCGCGCTGTTCGACCACTTGCTGATCGACGAGTATCAAGACACCAACGGCAGCCAGTACCGCATCGTCAAGGCGCTGGCGCAAGATCATCGCAATCTATGTGTTGTCGGCGACGACGATCAATCGATCTATGGCTGGCGCGGCGCCGAGGTCGAGCATATCTTGCGATTCTCTCACGACTGGCCTGACTCGACGGTGGTTTGGCTCGAAAACAACTACCGCTCGACGGCCGAGATTCTGACCGTTGCGAATCGCTTGATCGCCTTCAACAAGAAGCGGCATCCGAAGGAGCTGAAAGCGGCGCGCCCGGGCGGAAAGCAGCCGCGAATCGAGCAGTATCCGAACGAGACGAAGGAGGCCGAAGGAGTCGTCGCGGACATCGCGCGGCTGTTGCGCCAGCCCGATTTCGAGCCGAACGACTTTGCGATTCTGTTTCGGACGAACGAACAGCCGCGCGCTTTCGAGACCGAGCTTCGACGAGCCGGCTTGCCTTACGTGTTGATCGGCGGCATGTCGTTCTTTGACCGGAAAGAAGTCCGCGACGTCTTGGCGTACATGAAGATGATTGATTCGCCCACGGACGAGGTCTCGCTGCTGCGAATTATCAACACACCGCCGCGGGGCTTAGGCGGAAAGAGCGTTGAAGTCCTCACGAAGGAAGCCGTGCGGCAAGGCAAGCCGTTATGGGACGTCCTCGGGCAGCCGACGGTTGTCGCGGTTCTTCCCGATACGGCGCAGCGCGCCTGCGAAGAGTTGCGTTCGCTGGTCGACATGTTTCAGCAGCGGTTCAAGAAACGGCCGATGGTCGATGCGATGCGGGCGATGTTGGAACGCGTCGACTACGAGAGCGAACTGCAACGACTGTACGACAATCCAAACGACCGCGAGGCGCGCATGGCGGCGCTCGAAGAACTCGCGAATGCGCTGGGTGCGTACGAGACGAAAGCGAAGAAGCCGACGTTGGCGGGCTTTCTCGACGACGTCGCTCTCGGTGGACCGGACTTTAACGACGAGAAGGACAAGCAGCTAAAGCGAAACGCCATTGTGCTGATGACGCTGCACAGCGCGAAGGGTCTGGAGTTTCCTCATGTCTATATGGTCGGAATGGAAGAAGGCTTGCTGCCGCACCATCGCAGTGTGGCCGTCGAAGGGGAAGCGATCGACGAAGAGCGGCGCTTATGTTACGTCGGCGTCACGCGGGCTCAAGACTACCTCACGCTGTCGATGGCACTCACGCGGCGCAAGTGGGGCAAGCCTCGCGACACGATCCCCAGCCGGTTCCTGTTTGAATTAATCGGCCAAGCCGAGAATCCCCATGCCGGCAACACCGCCACGCGCCAGCGGCCACCGGGTGCGACGCGAACGCAAAAGGCCGCTACTCCCGCGACGCGGCCTCCCTCGAAAACGAGAGCAGCAACGGACCTACCGTCGCGTCGCCGAAGGACTTAGGAACACCCGGAATGTATCGCCTTCGCGGTAATCGATTTTCGAGTGTCAATGCAAAAGTGAGATTATCGCGTCGTTCCACAAATGCGACAGTAACTGCTTGACCGGTCCTTACGCCACCTGTCCGTTGCGAATCTAGGTAGTTCAAGGTGTTGCACGCGAGCGTGCGGCAACGTCGGTTTTGAAATCAACGTCAAACGCGCCCGCCGCGTGAACTTGGGCGTGAACTAAACCGCTCGGCTGAAGAGTTTGTGGGCTGAGTGTCTGGATGAGTTCAGCGTCTGCTTGTCTGACATCAGACTTTTCGTGCTGCTCGGACAACGCCTCGTCGTGGCTTCTACAACACGCTCCTGCTGGCTCGCTGCTGTGATCTCCTCTCGGGACGACTGCTCGCTGAGTGTGATCCTGACGGCTGCTACCCGCTAACGATTAAAACGATTGTAGGACTTGCGCTTTTCGAAACCTCAAGCATCCTGGAGTCATTGCGAGTGGGAGATGTACTCCACTGCGTTTCAACACTTCTCCATGAGGTTCACACGATGCCAAGTTCCTATCTCAAGCGGCAAACGCCCATCACCAAACGCATGGCCGAGGACATGCTGGTGCGAAATCTCGCCGTTCGCACCATCGATACCTACACCTATCACGTCGATCGCTTTGCTCGCCACTTCGGCAAATTGCCTGAAGATTTGGGCCCCGAGCAGATTCGCGAGTTTCAACTCTGGTTGATTCAAGTCAACAACGCTTCGTGGAGCCAATTCAATCAAGCAGTTTGTAGCCTACGCTTCCTCTACACCGTCACCATCCCGCGACCCTGGTCGGTGGCCATGATTCCCTTCGGCAAGCGACCGACCGGTCGAGAGTCGAGTGCCGTGAACAATTCCCTGCTGACTCTCGACTCTCAACTCTCGTCTCTCGACGCTCAACCGACATCGACTCGCAGCGGATGCAGTTGAAGATCAACGGCGGCAAGGGAGGCAAGGATCGCCGACCAACCTAGCGGTCGGTGCCCGCCGATCTCGCCGAGGCTCTTGGCAGAGCTGCGCACTTACTGGAAGATCGGCCGCCCGTCCAACTATCTCTTCCCTGGCAAGACGCCAGATACGCCCTTGTCTGGAGCGACTGTGCAGAAGGCCTGCAAGTTGGCGGCGGCGCTGGCTCGTATTACCAAGAACGTCACGCCGCACACGCTGAGACATTCTTACGCGACCGGACTTCTAGAAGCGGGCGTGGACTTGATGGCCATCAGCAAGCTGCTGGGGCACAGCAGCTTCTTGACGACGATGATCTATTTGCACTGCCGCCGTCAACACTTCAACTCGATCCCGAGTCCGATCGATTGGCTGCCCACGCGACAGTGTCCGCGGTGGGTCGATCCGACGCTGCAAGTTCCGCGGCAGACATCGCCCGAACAGGACCAGGACAACAACAACCCGCGTTAACCGTCGCTTCAATCTTGAAGCAACACACGGAGTCGTTTATTGAGCGGGATCATCACCGCTTGTCGAGTCACGTGGAAAGCACCTTGTTGCGGATCGGCTTCTGCCGCACGGCAGCCGACCAACCTAACGGTCGGTGCCCGACGGCCGGATCTATCGTTGTCCGAGTTGCGACTCGACGGTGCCGGTTTACAACTCTTGCACGGATCGGCATTGCCCGCAATGCCGAGGAGCCAGTCGCGCGGACTGGGTCGACAAGACGGCCCCGTTGCTGCGCGGCGGCACCGAATACTTTCAAGTCGTGTTCACCCTTCCCGATAAGCTATCGAGCCTGGTGCTTGGCAACCGACGCGCACTCTACCGGTTGTTATTCCGCAGTGCGGCGAGTGCCTTACAGCGATCGATCGGCAAGGAGTGCGGGATGCCAGCGGCGTCGACAATGGTGCTGCACACTTGGAACCAACGATTGGGACATCATGCACATATCCATGCGTTGGTTCCCGGCAGCGGCCCGTCGCTGGATGGCACGCGGTGGGTACCATGTCGGTACACCCAAGCCACGCGTCAGAAACCAGCTCGGCCGTTCTTGGTGGACAACAAAGAATTGGG
>JAQBZB010000115.1 GCA_027622275.1 Planctomycetota bacterium
TCAAAAAAACGCCGCGCTACGCCGATGCCCCTCCACATTTTCCGATGTGATGAGAAATGCAGGCTAGGGAGCGGGCGTCAAGACCGTGGTGCTGTTCTTCGAGAAAGGCGCGCCGACTCGCAAGGTCTGGTACTACCAACTCGACCCCGGTCGCAACATGGGCAAGACGAATCCGCTGAACGACGACGATCTGACCGAGTTCGTCAAACTGCAAAAGAAGTTCGCCGACTCGGACAAGTCATGGTCCGTGGACGTGAAGGACATCGACCCGACGACGTTCGACCTGTCCGTGAAGAACCCCAACGGCGGCGAGGAAGTCGTGCATCGCAGCCCACAGGACATCATGGACGAAATCGCGGCGCTGGACGGCGAGAGTAAGAAAGTGTTACAAACAATTCGCAGGTTGTTGTGAAAGGCAATGGGAGTGATGCGATGAATGGGAAGAATGAAAATCAGCCGAAGAAAACGAATCAGGGATTTCATTCTTCCCCTGATTCCCATTCTTCCCCTGAACCCGACCGCCCCATCATTCCGCCCCGCGGCGACTATCAAACGCTGCTGTCCTTCCAAAAGGCCGAAGTGGTTTACGACATCACGTTCCGATTTGCGCACAAGTTTCTCGCGAGAGGCGATCGGACGATCGATCAAATGATCCAATCGGCTCGTTCGGGGAAGCAGAACATCCTGGAAGGGAGCAAAGCGGGTACGACATCGAAAGAGATGGAAATCAAGCTGACCAACGTCGGTCGGGCGAGTCTGGAGGAACTGTTGCGTGATTACCGCGACTATTTGCGGGTCCGCGACTTGCCGTTGTGGGACAAGGATTCAAAGGAAGCTCGTTTTGTCCGGGATCTGGGCCGCAAGACGCCGCAGACCTTCGAGTTGTATCGCGAGTTTGTCGAGACGCGGCCGCCGGAGGTGATTGCGAACATCGCGATCTGTTTGATTCATCAGGCCAACTATTTGATCGATCAGCAATTGAAGACGCTGGAGAAAGAGTTCATCGAACAGGGCGGCCTGCGCGAGCGAATGACCCGCGCCCGTTTAAACTACCGCAACCAGCGACCCCAACAATAATCCGCCTCTCACGACATCATGATTCCCATCAATGGCCGAAATCCATGTGAGTGATGGGAAGAATGGGAATCATGAAAACTCGCGCGCCCCATCATTCGCATGAATCCCATCAATCCCATTCTTGACGCCCCAAAGATGACCGCCCGCAAGAACAGCCATGCGACCCAACCCGCAGACAACCACACCCGACCACGCCACAGACCATCCGGGGGCCGCGATGAAAGCGGGATGGAAAACCAAAACAGTCAGCGAAGTCGCGAAACATTCGCTGGGCAAGATGTTGGACAAGGCGAAGAACAAGGGCACGCCGCACGATTACTTGAGAAACGTAAACGTTCGCTGGTTCAACTTCGACCTTTCGGATATTCGTCAGATGCGATTCCTTGATGATGAATCATCCAGGTTCACAGCAATGAAGGGCGATGTGCTGATTTGCGAAGGCGGATATCCAGGACGTGCCGCTATTTGGGACGAGGACTACCCAATTCATTTTCAAAAGGCGATCCATCGCGTGCGTTTCCATGAATCAGAACGCAACAAATGGTTCGTCTATCACCTCTATTTTTTGGACTTGAGCGGTGAACTCAGGCAGTATTTCACCGGAACGGGAATCCAACATTTCACCGGCGAAACCCGCGCGCGACTTCCAATTCCACTCCCACCCCTTCCCGAACAGCGGCGGATCGTGGGCATCCTGGACGAAGCGTTTGACGGCCTCGCCACCGCCAAAGCCAACGCCGAAAAGAACCTCCAAAACGCCCGTGCTCTGTTTGAAAGCCACCTCAACGCCGTCTTCACCCAACGCGGCGAGGGCTGGGACACGCAATCACTGGTGTCTCTCTGCTCGCTCTTTTTCGATAGCGCTCATCGAACACCGAAATACCAGGATGAAGGAATCCCTGCACTTCGTCCTCGTGACGTGGTGAACCGCAAGCTCGATCTCACTGGAGCTAGGAGAGTATCCGCGGCGGAATATAAGATTCAATCGAAGCGACACAAGCCTAACGCCGGCGACATCGTGTATTCGAGAGAGCTCAGTTACGGGTGGGCAGCGATGCTCCCTGAATCACCGCATGTTTGTCTCTCGCAAGGCATGTGCGTCTTCCGTCCGAATGACGATCTTGATGGAAACTACTTGCTGTATGTCTTGAACGGTCCGTTGGGCCGCGACCAGGCGCACCGAGCGGCAGTCGGTGCATCGCATCCACATATCAACTTGGGCGGCATCAAGTCGTATCGGATTCCGTTTCCGCCGCTCAAAGTTCAGAGGCGGATCACAAAGGAATTTGATGTGCTTGCCGCCGAAACCCAGCGTCTCGCATCCATCTACCAGCGCAAACTCGCCGCGCTCGACGAATTGAAAAAGTCGCTCCTGGACCAAGCCTTCAGCGGACAACTGTAGGACGCTCAAATAAAGTCATGACCACAACTGTTGCACAGATTGACGCTTGGCGGGCCTCGCGTTCCGAACACCAAAACCTGGAGTTCAAGGAAGCGAAATCGCAATTCGACAATCGCAAGCTCTACAAATACTGCGTCGCACTGGCCAACGAGGGCGGCGGACAACTGCTACTGGGCGTTGAAGACAATCCGCCGCGCAAGGTGGTGGGCACGGCGGCGTTTAACGATCCCGTCGCAATGGCGGCGAAGTTGTTTCAGGCAGTGGGCTTTCGCGTGGACATTGAAGAAGTCTCGCATCCCGGCGGGCGCGTCGTGGTCTTTCAAATTCCCAGCCGGCCGCGCGGCACAGCCTTTCAGTTTGAAGGTGCCTACCTGATGCGGGCCGGGGAAGCACTCGTCCCGATGAGCGAGGACCGACTGCGAGCGATCTTCGCCGAGGGGCAACCCGACTGGCTGGCAGATGCCGCGGTGAAGGACTGTGATGACGCCAAGGTCGTGGAGTTGCTCGATACGCAAGCATATTTTGACTTGCTCCACTTGCCGTATCCTTCGGATCGAGCGGGAGTGTTACAACGGTTTGAAAGCGAGCAGTTCGTGCGGCGCGAGTCCGGTGGCTGGACGATCAGCCGATTGGGATCGATTCTGTTTGCCAAGCAACTGGATCTGTTCGGCCGGCTTGGTCGGAAAGTACCGCGGGTCATCGTTTACGAAGGGACGGGCAAGCTGAAAACGAAGTCGGACAGGGCGGTGAGCAAAGGTTATGCTGCCGGTTTTCGGGGACTTGTGGAATTGATCTACGGGTTGGTTCCATCCAACGAAGTCATCGAGCAAGCGCTCCGCCGGGACGTGAAGATGTTCCCGGAGATTGCGGTGCGAGAACTAGTTGCCAATGCCCTGATTCACCAGGATTTCAACGAGACCGGTGCGTCGGTGATGATCGAACTGTACGACGACCGGATGGAAATTTCCAATCCAGGGTTGCCTTTCATTCCGCCCGATCGTTTCATCGACGAATACCAGTCTCGCAACGAGCAGTTGGCGGACGTGATGCGCCGACTTGGAATCTGTGAGGAGAAGGGGAGCGGCGTGGACAAGGTGATCCAAGCGGTGGAAGACTACCAATTGCCCGCACCCGATTTCCGCGTCGGCCAGCGACGTACGACCGCTGTGCTCTTCTCGCATTTGGAGATTGACGAGATGGATCGCAACAACCGTATCCGGGCCTGCTACCAGCATTGCTGCTTGCGTTACGTGATGAATGAGCAGATGAACAATCAAAGTCTGCGCGAGCGTTTCAAGCTGTCGGTGAAGAAGTCGGCGACTGTGTCTCAGATTATCGCTGCGACGGTGGAAGCCGGTAAAATCAAACTCGCGGACCCTAACCAGAAGTCCAGCCGATACTGGACGTATATACCCTTCTGGGCCTGATTTCTTCCTTAAACGCTAACCGTTCCGATGGACGCCATTTTCCGTAACATGTTGTCAATACAACAATTGCTTCCTTAAACGCAAACCGCCATGAACGAAGCCGAAACCCGCGCTGAACACATCGACCCGGCGTTGCAAGCCGCCGGCTGGGGCGTCGTCGAAGGCAGCCGCATCCGCCGCGAGTATCCGATCACGCTGGGACGACTTGAAGGTTACGGGCGACGTGCGAAGTCGCTGTCGGCCGACTACGTGCTGGAATATCGCAACACGAAGCTCGCCGTCGTCGAAGCGAAGGCGTGGGATGAAGAACTGACCGAAGGTGTGGCGCAAGCGAAGAACTACGCCGGCAAGCTGGCCGTGCGGTTTGCGTTTTCCACGAATGGACGCGGGATTTATCAGATTGATATGGTGCCGGCGGGGAAGTACGGCGATGGGAATGATGCGAGTAATGGGAATAATGCGACCGATGAATCCCATGCTTCGCATTCCTCTCATCGCCTGGAAGGCGAAGTCCCCCGCTTTCCGACGCCGGACGAACTTTGGAATCTGACGTTTGCCAAAGCCAACGCCTGGCGCGACCGTTTTGCGACCGTACATTTCGAGGACCGGGGCGGCTATTTTCAGGGACGCTACTATCAAGACATCGCCATCGATCGCGTGCTGGAAGCCATCGCGGAGGGCAAGGACCGCATCCTGCTGACGTTGGCCACTGGCACGGGCAAGACCTTCATCGCCTTTCAGCTGGCGTGGAAGTTGTTCCACAGCCGTTGGAACCTGACGGATTGGAAAGCGAAAGGCGAGCCATCGCGCCGGCCCCGCATCTTGTTCCTGGCTGACCGCAACATCCTGGCCGATCAGGCTTACAACGCGTTCTCTGCCTTCCCTGAAGACGCGCTGGTGCGCATCGAGCCGGCCGACATTCGCAAGAAGGGCAAGGTGCCGAAGAACGGCAGCCTGTTCTTTACGATCTTTCAGACGTTCATGGCTTCGCCGGCTTCCGGTGCCGAATGGATTGGCGGCAATCGTTCGACGAGCATGGCGGCTGAACCGCAAGCGTATTTTGGCGACTACCCGCAGGACTTTTTTGACTTCATCGTCATCGACGAATGCCATCGCGGCGGCGCGAACGACGAAAGCAACTGGCGCGGCATTCTGGAATACTTCGCGCCCGCCGTGCATCTCGGTCTGACCGCGACACCCAAACGCAAGGACAACGCGGACACCTACCGCTACTTCGGCGAGCCCGTGTTTATCTATTCGCTCAAGGACGGCATCAACGACGGCTTCCTGACGCCGTTCAAGGTCAAGCAGATTTCCACGACGCTGGACGAGTATGTCTATACGTCCGACGACACGGTTATCGAGGGCGAGATCGAAGCGGGAAAGGTGTACGAAGAGAAGGACTTCAACAAGATCATCGAGATCAAGCAGCGCGAACAGCATCGCGTGCAGCTGTTCATGGAAATGATCGACCAGCGGGAAAAGACGCTGGTGTTCTGCGCCACGCAAGTTCACGCGTTGGCCGTGCGCGACTTGATTAACCAAATGAAGACCAGCAAAGACCCGAACTATTGCCAGCGGGTAACGGCGAATGACGGGGCACTGGGCGAGCAGCACTTGCGAGACTTTCAGGACAACGAGAAGTCGATCCCCACGATCCTGACGACTTCGCAGAAACTCTCGACCGGCGTGGACGCTCGCAACATCCGCAACATCGTGCTGATGCGTCCGATCAATTCGATCATCGAGTTCAAGCAGATCATCGGACGCGGCACGCGGCTGTACGATGGCAAGGACTATTTCACGATCTACGACTTCGTGAAGGCGCACCATCATTTCAGCGACCCGGAATGGGACGGGGAACCGTTGGAGGAAGACATAGGAGCAATAGGAATGATGGGAAGCATGACTCCCATCGCTCCTATTCGTCCCATTGATCCCGGCAGTGTTTCATCGTCACGCCGGAAGAAGGCCAAGGTAAAACTCGCGGACGGCAAAGAGCGGACGATTCAGCACATGATGATGACCAGCTTCTGGCACCCGGACGGCACGCCCATGTCGGCGCAGCAGTTCATGGAATTGCTGTTCGGCAAGTTGCCCGAGTTCTTCAAGGACGAAGCCGAACTGCCGGCACTATGGAGCGCCCCCGACACACGCTCGAAGCTATTGGAAGGTTTAGCCGAGAACGGCTTTGGACTTGAGCAAATGACCGAGATGCAGCGGATCATCGATGCCGAGAAAAGCGATCTATTCGACGTGCTGGCCTGCGTCGCCTACGCGCTCCCGACGCTGACTCGCGAGCAGCGGGCCACGACTGCGAAAGTCGAGATCAACGCCCACTTCGACACCAAGCAGCAAGCCTTCCTCGACTTCGTGCTCGCGCATTACGTGAGCGAAGGCGTCCAGGAAAGGGCTTCGTTCTTTCTTTTGCTGGAACTTCGGATTCGTCCGAGTTGCCAGGGATTGCCGCTAAGTGACTCTCGCGTCCCTGATTCCTACGGTCGACCGGGGGGAGAATCGTGTAACTGGCGTGCAACTAGCCGGTTCTCGCGACCAACCGCGAGGAGTCGATCGGAGAGTTGCTCGACACGCTCGTCACCGTTGGCCAGGCCTGGCAGTTGGACGACGGGTGGCGTGATGGTGGTTGCCCAAGAAGTAGCAGGGCCTCGTAGGCCGTCTCGGCTCGGGAACGATTGAAGACACACGGCATGCGAGGCCATGCTACTCATCTGTCGACGCCGCAGATTGAACGAATCACACACCTCCTACCCAATGCGATTACCGTTTCAGTTGTCGAACGATTCGTGGTACCATGTCCGCGGCTTCGACGAATTTCAATCGACCCGAATTCAAGGCAACAACGATGCTAACGCTGACGGGGAATCGAGTGCGAATGTGTGACGGGGTGTCGCGGCGTTCGTTTCTGCAAATCGGTGGCCTCGACAAGGACGTCACGGTCGTTGTCTGGGGCGAATTCGGCCGCACGCCAAAGATCAACGAACGTGCCGGTCGCGACCACTGGCCTGGCGTCCACGCGGCTTTGTTGGCTGGTGGCGGGATGCGAACGGGCCAAGTCATCGGCTCCACGAACCGGCTGGCCGAAGAAGCTGCCGACCGACCAGTCCACATGCAGGAAGTCTTCGCCACCGTGTACCGGAACCTGGGTATCAATGTCGCCAGCACAACGATTCCCGACAACAACGGACGCCCGCAGTACCTTGTCGAGCGGCATGACGTGATTGGCGAGTTAGTGTAAGGCACATCAGTCGCTCAATCGACGATATCCGCGTCGACAATGGCCGCTTGTTCAGGCTGGGGCTGATCGAAGAGGTCTTCGACGGACGACCGGAGCAACACGAGCAACGAGCAGACGCCCAGTATCAGGCCAAACGGCGTATTCAAACAGTTGAAGCCGGCGGTCAGAAGACAGATCGTGCGATGCTTTCGGAGAGCGATGCAACGAGCCGCATAGACATTGGCAAAGGCCATCGTGAAACCGAACAGCAGCATGACGGCTCCCATGCCGTACATCATCGTACTGATCATGGAGAAGAACGCTTCGGGCGGACCTGGACCAAATGGCGGTGCAATCGGAGCGGGGGCGGGTGGCACGGGCGGCGCGGCGTTGGGCGTTTCGCCCGCCTCTTCCTGCTCGGCGGTCGAGTCACTGGATTCGTCTTGTTCTTCGGCGGCTACTTCGGCTTGCTTCGCCGCCGCACGCTCTCGCGCGGCTTGGGCTTCGATCTCGGTCGCGAACATGGGCAGCATCGTCGCCATGAAGCCCATGTAGATCACGCCGAAAGAGGTCGTACAGGACAACAACGCCGCGTGGACGTAATGGAATACCCCGAGCAACCGCAAATGATCTTTGTCTCTGTTCATGGATACTGCATCCGCGAAGGCCGTTCTACCAACGCTTCCAACTTCGCCACAGTGTACCATCCCGGCCCCCGTCGGTGAATTTTTGCAAATCCAGCTACGAGAACTCGAATTCTGTAGGTCGCCTGACACCAGGAAGCTAAATCCTTATACTGCTTCGTTCTGACCCGCCAGCAAGCCAACCGCCCCGAAAGGATTCGCCATGTCATTGGTCGAGACCGAACAAGTCCTCGTCGTTCCTACCTCGCTGTTCCACGAGTTAGGTTACTTTCAAGGTTTTTCCAACGACGTCACGCGATATCTGGACGAGTTGCTCAGTCCGGAACATACGAGCTATCGTCCGCGCGGCAAAATGGAAGAGGATCCCAGCTTCAAGCAACTGATTCCCTATGTCATCTTCCGGCACGTCGACGCTGACGGAGAAGTCTCGGTCTTTCAGTACACTCGCGGGAAAGGGCAGGGCGAGAAGCGGCTGCACGCGAAGCGGAGCGTTGGCATCGGCGGGCATATCTCGTCAGACGACCAGCAGAGCAAAGGCGATCTGCACCCGTATCACGAAGGGATGCAACGCGAGTTGTCCGAGGAGGTCGCCATTAACTGCGACTACACCGAACAGATGGTCGGTCTGATCAACGACGACGAGACGGAAGTCGGCAAGGTCCACCTCGGTGTCGTGCATATCTTCGACGTCGAAACTCCCAACGTACAGCCGCGCGAAGACGAGATTATCGATACCGGTTTCCGTCTCGTCCGCGAGATGCTGGAAGACCTCGAAGGCTTCGAGACGTGGTCGCAGATTTGCTTGCGAGCGCTGTTCGGTCAAGAATAGAGAGTATGGTTCAGACGCCGGTCTACATGGACAATCATGCCACGACGCGCGTCGACCCGCGCGTCGTCGAGGCCATGCTGCCGCTGTTTCACGAGCAGTATGGCAACGCCGGCAGTACGAGCCATGCCTTTGGTTGGGACGCGAAAGAGGTGGTTGACCAAGCACGCGAAAGCATTGCACTGGCGATCGGAGCGACTTCGCGCGAGATCGTTTTCACCAGCGGTGCCACAGAGAGCAACAACCTGGCGATCCGAGGTTCTGCCGACCGCACGCGGCGGCGAGGCAATCACATCGTCAGCGTCGCAACTGAACACAAGGCGGTCCTCGATCCACTCTCGCAGCTGGCACGGCGCGGATTCGAAGTTACTTTGCTGCCCGTTCGACAAACGGGCGACTCACAGGCTGGAGTCCTCGACGTGCAACGCGTTGCCGATGCAATCCGCGACGACACGTTGCTCGTCTCGGTGATGCTCGCGAATAACGAGATTGGCGTCATCCAGCCGCTGGCCGAGATCGGCACCATTTGCAAGCAGCGAGGAGTCTTACTCCACAGCGATGCGACGCAAGCGGTCGGAAAGATTCCGGTCGACGTTGAGCAATTGCAGGTCGATCTGCTCAGCTTCTCGGCGCACAAGCTGTATGGTCCGAAAGGGGTCGGCGGTCTCTATGTCCGGAGGCGCGCTCCGCAAGTGCGATTGACATCGCAGATCGATGGCGGCGGACAAGAGGGCGGACGACGAAGTGGAACGCTGAATGTGCCCGGCATCGTCGGATTTGCCACCGCCGTAATGCTCTGCTTAGAGGAAATGGAAGCCGAATCAGTTCGCCTCGCCGATCTCCGGGGCCGACTCTTCGATGGACTTGCGAATGCGATCGATCATGTCACGCTGAACGGACCAGCCTTGGATAACAAGGGCCTGCGACTGGCCGGGAATCTGAGTTGTAGTTTCGCCGACGTTGACGGCGAGGCGCTGATGATGAGCATGCGCGATTTGTGCGTCTCCAGCGGAAGCGCTTGCACGTCGGCGAATCCCGAGCCGAGTCACGTGCTTCGTGCGCTCGGATTGAGCGATGATCTGACCCGCGCCAGCCTCCGTTTCGGAATCGGACGGTTCAATACCCAGGAGGAAGTCGATTTCGCCGTCACGTTGTTGACCGAAGCAGTCCAGCGGCTCCGCGGCATGAGCAGCCTCAAATGAGACGTTTGTAACCCGTTTCAGTGCCAAAGTTTCCGAAAATAGCCAGGAAGATTGAATTGCAGAGCTTTCCTCAATCGGGCCGATTGTATACTTTAGACATAGTCGTGTGTGAAAAACCGTAAACCGTTTCTATATGAGGTGTTCAAGATGGCCGTCATGCTAACAGCGACAGCGGCGAAGGAAGTCAACCGTGTTCGCGAAGAACAGAAGTTCGAGCCCGAAGTGTTCCTGCGCATTGGTGCGGCTGCGGGCGGATGCAGCGGCTACAGCTATCAGCTCGAATTCGACAAGGCTTTCGATGCCGCGAAGGACGACGAGTACGAGTATCACGGCGTGAAGGTGGTGGTCGACAAGAAGAGCGCTCTTCTCCTCGAAGGGACCACGGTCGACTGGTACGAAGGCCTCGATCAACGCGGCTTCAAGTTCGACAATCCGAACGTGACCAAGAGCTGCGGGTGCGGTAGCTCGTTCCAGGTTTAACTCTAAGTAGGCCGGAACTGCGAAGACTTGTTCCGGCCTACCTTGCTCCGGTAAAACCGCCAGATTCACCAGCCACGGGTGTGAACGCGCCTCGTGGCTGTTTTATTAGGTTCGACGCGTCGGGGCGTTCACGAAGCGCGCGCGGCGGCATAGAATCACGGCTCTCAGCGATATACTTCAACCCGAAGCTGATTTTTGAAGTCGCGCATTTGTGGTCCCGGAGGGACAACGGATAGTAGCCCTGAGCTTTAGCCCTTGTCCTTACCCACATTTATTCCTTGAACGCAAGCTGGTTCGCGAGCGCGGTGCCGTGGACGAAGTTGTTGAGTTTCTCCCAGCCTCGCCAAATTGTGATCCAGCCGGGGTCACCGTAATCCACTGGACGCCTGCCGGCGGTCGGCCGACTTGATCGATCACTTTGCCCCACACCTCGGACTCGCGGTGCTGCTGCAGCCTCGCGGCGCTGCTCTCTTTCCGTTTCGATTTCTACTTCGACGCCTTCGTTTCCGGGCGGTAGTGAATCGTTTGGCCGGCGACGCCCATGACCTCGTTACTTTCCGCAGCAACCAGCAAGCCATTGTGCAACAGAAAACCCAAACCGCCGCCGTTGCCCGTCGGCCCGAGTCCCGGCACGTCGCGGTGGCGTCCAAAGTCGAGTTCCGTTGTATCGCCGATCACAAGATAGCGTCCCGCCTCGCATTGCTTGGTCTGCTCCCAATGCGGACCCGCGACGGCCTCGAACGTCACGTCGCCGCAATCGAACAAGTGGTCAGCCGCTTTCAGATCGCTCCAGGTCGGCATTTGATCGGGAAAACTAGCCGCTGGATTGTTGGCGACTTCGGCGGCGAGTTCGACGAGCCGCCGCGTACGTCGCTTGTCTGCGAGTTCACACGTGCCAAAATTCATTTGAGCCCAGTCGCGATTGGCTTGCATCGAACGACCTCCGTGCAGACATGGCAGCATCGCTGGCGTAGGCCCTCACCCACGATGCCCTTGTGCCCCGCCTCCGGCAAGGCTCTCTCGATTGTTACGGAGTTCGCATCGACTCGGATCCCCGCTCTTCGCAACTCGGCACTGCAGCTCCCTTTCATCACGCTCGCCTCGCCAAGAAAACTTAACGGCCTTGCGCACACGCTTGCAATCGCCGCGCAGCCGGATGCGAGAACGCAGTCGAGTCGAGTCGATGCCGAGATCGAAAAGATTCTCGAGCGACGCGGTACCGCCTGCAAACGAACGACGGCAGCTCTCAGGATCTCTACACCGACGCCACTCCGATCCAACGTCAACTGATTGAGCTGTTCGGACTGAACCCAGCCACTTACGGCCGCCGCTGAACCGCCGAAACAAATCGAAGTTATGGAAAACTAGAGGTGCGGAAAGTAAGGTTCATTGCACCCCTGGTTGGCTTTGTGCGCGCGATCCTGACCGTCATATCTCTCGCGCAAAAACGGGTGGCTGGCCGAGAACGATTGGCATCCTTGCTTTGGTTTTGTCAGGCATTGTCACGATTCCGACGGTAGCTCTTGTTTTAATCGCGGGTTGAGTCGTGGCGTTGCTTAGAGCAAGGAAATCCCGGTTAGCTGGGCCTCGATGCGAATCAATCGTTGAACGCGATTGTGCGTCACGATGAGAGTGGTCACGAAGAGACCGTCGAAGCAGAAGTCGCCTTCTTGCCGCGTGAGGAAACGATCGCGCCTTCGGTCAACTTGCCTCCCGGCAAGACGAGGGGCCTAGTCGTCGGCAGTACGTCGCGGACCAACTCCATCATGTGTTGATGACATGTCAGGAAGATGATCTGGACGTGATCAGCAACCTCCGCGAAGACGCGGAGCGTTTGTTTGGCGCGTTCGGCGTCGAAGTTGACGAGGACGTCGTCCATGACGATCGGAAGCGGCTCGGCTTCTCGACAGTAGTGTTGAATGTAGGCGAGTCGGATCGCGAGGTAGAGTTGCTCGCGCGTACCGGTACTCAGTTGATGTGGCTCCTTGCGTGTGCCTGATTCATCCACGACCAGCAGCGTGCCCTGCTCGTCGAGCTTGCGTTCAATCCCTGTGTAGCGACCGAGTGTCATCCGTTGGAGAAGGCGTTCGACTTCGGCCAGCATCGCGGGCTGGTGGTCGCGCTCGAACTTCTTGATCGAGTGCTTCATTAACGCCTGAGCCAGTACAAGCGGCACCCAGCGGTCAACGGCCGTCGCGAGTTGGCTTCGTGTGCTTTCCAACTCGAGGGCCAAGTCCGCGGCACGACTGGCTTCGTCGAGCCTCATGCGTTGCTCGTCGAGCAGCGTCGACTTCTTAAACGCCGCGTCGAACTCGGCTTCCACTTTCTTGAGATCCTGGCCGAGGCGATGCTGTTCGATGGCGATCGAATCGGCGTCAGCGTTGTGCAATTCCAAGCTGAACTTCGCTTCGTCCTCGGTCCGGCGGATGGCATTGATCTCGCTGGCTGCTTCGCGGCACACCAGAATCAACTCGGCTCGCCTTTTCGCCGCTTGCGCGACTTGTTCAAATTCGGCTTCGCCTTGCGTGCCTGCAACGGCCAGCAACTCGCCGAGTTCCCCAACGATCTTGGCAAGCTGCTCCTTCTTCGCCGTGTGCCGCTTCCGCAGCTTGGAGCAACTGGCCTGCAGCCGCTCGTCATCGCGGTGTGCGATTTTGGCGGCGTCGAGTTGCGATTGCAATTCTTTCATTGCGACCTCGGGAACAAAGTCGATGAGGGTCGGCGCGAGTTTCTGGCACAGCGCTTGTACCGCTGACGTGAATGTCGCGATTCCGCCGGCCATATCGCTGATTCGCTTATCGAGATCGAAGGCCTTGTCCCATTCGTTGCGAGCCTCGACCAATCCACCCAGAATCTTCGATGCCAGATGCACATCCCATTCGCGGGGAAACTCGAATTGATCCAAAAGCGTTTCCCAACGGGCTTGCCAGTCGCGATGCCCGGCATCAAACGCCGCAAGCCGTTCGTCCAGCGAATGCAGAGCTTCCTGCTTCTGTGGAAGTTGCTCCTCGTAGGTGCGTCGCCGCACCATGGCGTCACGAGCGGCCTCGTGTCGCTCCTTTGCCAACACGAGTTGCTGACTCGGAGTCTTCGACGAAGTGGGAAAAACTGCGGCGAGTGCTGCTTCGAATTCTGAGCCCTTTGCTTGCAGCGAAGCGACTCGGAGTGTGAGCTGCTTGGATTTCGAGCGAAGGTCGACCAGTTCTCCGAACACACTCAGCCAATCCAGCATCGCACTCGGCGAAAGAGGCGTGAACGGACACTCGGACCAGAGGGCTTCCCACTCCGAAATCAATTGCAAGTGCTGCTGACGTTGCGACTCAATCGCCTTTTCGCCTGCCGCTGTCCGCTCTGTCAAACGGTTTAGTTCATGTTTAAGTTGATCGCATGTGGCGGCCTGTTCGGCTTTGTCTTGCCGCTCGTCGGCCAGCGCATCCGCCGCGGTCACGGCCGCTTCGTAGGCCGTGGCAAGCGTCTTCGGCAGATGTTCCCCGACGGTGCCTCCATTCCTCTTTAACCACATTGCGATCGCTTCGTCATTCGACTTCTTCGAATCGAGGAAACGATCCCGGACCAACCGCCAACCACTTTCGCGATGGTCGCGAGAAGCGACTAGTTGCTCACGATCGGGGACCGCGGCACGGGCATCGAGCAGCGCGAGTTGCTCCTGCTTCTGTTGTTGTTCTTGCTGGATCGATTTCAGGCGTCGCTCTGCCTCGGCAACTTCGCTTTCCGATCGTGTGAACCGCTCGCGAAACTCGGTAACGGTCGCGGTCAGCGGCACCCGCAATTCAATGCCTTCATCAAGCGTCGAGCGAAGGGGCGAGTTTAGTTTCGAGAGGAGTGTTCGAATCGCATCGTTGGCGTCGGTCAGTTCATCACGTAACTCGTCCAACCTTTCGCGATCGCGTTGGTAACTGGACGCCTGTTCGAGGACGGAAGCCAGTCCATCGGGCAGATCGTCGTCGGTGACCTGGGCGAGTTGCCTTTCCAGAGCTTTAATATCGGCTTCGTGCGTCCGACGCTCGGCGGTCGCCTCGGTCTTCTGGCGTTGCAGATCCTTCAGTTCCACTTCGAGCCGATCGATCGTTTCGCGTTGCGCGAGAGTCGTGCGAAACCGTTCGAGGTGGTGGTGGTCCCAATCTGGCGAGAAGCTGCGCAGTTGTGCCAGGACGCGAGACTTAATGAGAGCCGATTCTTTCTGCAAATCCGGAACGTCACGACGAAAACCTGCGATCTCGGTAATTTGTTGCGCTAGATTGCGGATGGCCACTTCATTCGCAAGCAACTCCGGCGCGAGGTGCAGCAAGGTCAGCTGTTCTGATTCCGCGGCCAATTCCTGTTCGATCGAGGTAAGTTCATCGGCGACCTCGGATCGTCGCATTTTCAGCCGCGAGAATTGCTCGCCACCATCGGTTGGAAAGGCGTCGGGCACCGTCAGCTGGGCCAATTCGCGATGTGCGTGACGTTGTCGCAGCCACGGTTCAAGGGCGTCCGCGAGCCGGTCGAGATGAGCCTTGCGGCTGCGTAACTGTTCGCGTTGCTGGCGTAGCGATTCGACGATGGCCGCGGCTTCTTTGGCTTCACGCACAAGTTGTTCGAAGTCACGCGGCTTGACCGTTTGTGCCTTGAGTTCTTTGGATTGGTCCTTGATCTCGCCCAGCAACTTGTGGATCAGCTGCTTGCTGCGGCCACGTGACGTGAAGAGTCCATCGGCTTCCGATTGCAGTTCCGTTTGGACTCTTTGAAAGTGAGCCAAGCCGCCCAGCCCACCGCCGTATAGCGCCTCCGTCAGATTCGCCCGCTTCAAACTCTCGTCCGCTTCCGTCAGCTCGCGCAGCGAGAAACCGAACACTTGTTCGTACAACTCCTTGCTCGCTCCACCCAGCAGGAGGTTTAACGCTCCCGCATCAATTTCACGACCAGACGGCTCGATGTGCCCCACGACTTCGTTCTTCTTTCCCTTTCGACGACGAAAGCGGAGTTGCGTGCCATCGGATACGTCCAGCGCTGCTGTTGCCGCCATCTCGCCGGCGTGGTCGTCGAAGACATACGGATTCTGGATTGGCTTGAAGCCGAACAGCAGCTCCCGGACCAATTGCAGCAATGTCGATTTGCCAGCTTCGTTGGGGCCAAACACCAACGCGAATCCCGCGTCAAACTCCAGCGTCTGCCCGCTGAACATGCCGAAGTGTTCGATTTCCAGTGTACGAAGCTTCATGCGTCTGTCTCCAGCAATTGCGAGACGAGCAACCCTTCGGCTTGTTGCAACCAATTGCGAAGCTGAATCGGATCATGCAGGTCGATCTCGCACTCGCCCAATTCGACAGCCGCCTTGGTGGCAAGTGGCGCGAGTTCTTCCGCCAGTGCGCGGAGTTTTGTCTCGTCGTCTCGCACCTCCTCGATGGCACGGAGCAACTCGGCCACCAAGTCGGAACCTGCGCGAAGCCGATCGACGTCGATCGGAGGTTGCGTTTCGAGCTTGATCTTTTCGATCCAGACTTCGTCGTCGAATTCATTGGCCAGGTTGCGGATCTCCGCCAGCGTCTCTTCGCGTCGCAGGGCGTGTACCAATTCACGATGCGCCGCGCAAGCTCCACGAACGACGACCCGGATGGCCGAAAAACGCCCCTCCCCAGTTTCATGGCAGGCGGCGACTTGCTGCCGAACGGTGGCAAGTAACTCACCGACGTCATCCTGTTCGGTCAAATGGACGTTGGCGAGATGCCAGCGAAGTGTGTCGGTCTCGATAAACTCGGTCGATTCCAGTTCGCCATCGATAACGGTGTTCAGCAAGCAGCCACGCGGTCCCGTTTCACGAATGTGTCGGCCTTGCGTGTTGCCGGAGTAGCCGATGAAGGGCCGCCACGAGACGGGCGGTTCGGATCGTTGGTGGATGTGCCCCAACGCCCAATAGTCGTAGCCCTTCGATCGCAAGATGGCTTCGCTTGTCGGTGCATAGGTGGCGTGCTCGGTGCTGCCGGTCAGGCTGGTATGCAACACGCCGATATTGAACAGGCCATCGATGGCCATTGGATAAGTCACGGCGAGGTCGTCATTGCATTCTTGATGAGCGAATCCCTGCCCGTGCAGTGCGACACGTAACTCTTCCACGAAAAAGCTATCTGGTTTCCGAACTGCGAACTCATGAACATTCTCGGGCCAGCTGACGGCTTGCCGCACCTTGCTCGCGGCATCGTGATTACCTCGGAGCAAATAGACCGGAACCCCTTCTCGTTCCAAGCGTCGAAACTGCCCGGCAGTCCAAAGGCCCGTCTTCATGTCTTGCCACTTGCCATCAAACAGGTCACCGGCGATGACGACGAAAGCGACTTCGTGATCGAGCGCAAGGGTGATCAGGTTCTCGAAGGCCACTCGCGTCGCAGCCCGAAACTGCTCGACCGGCGCTCCCTCGTAGGCTTCCAAACCGCGTAGCGGACTGTCGATATGCAGATCGGCCGTGTGAATGAACTTGAACATCCGTGCTTCGCTCGGTGTTGAAAGGGAATTCTGCTCCGACAGTGAACTCACGTATATTACCGCAGCCGTCATTCAAAGAGAACCGGCGAGCAGAATAGATCGAGCCGCAGCGGTTTCCAGGGGGACCGGCGGCTAGCGCCCAATGCTACTCACATTGTAGTGGTGGCTTCCAGCCGCCACGTGATTTCACGGGAATTTGTGGCGTTTGGAAGCCACCACTACGTCCGATTGTGTCGCGAACTGAGTGGCATTGGGCTTGCGCCGTCCCGCTCACTTCCTGTCCAGGCCCTCGGCGAAGACGAACCGACACCACGGCAAAACAGTGACAAAGTAAGCACTTACGCAGATTCCCGCGACATCCGGCCCGGAATTGATTACGATTGTAGCGACACGGCGGAATAATCGTCGTTACTCGTGGCGATGAAAAGTCTTGAATCAAGGAACGTGGCTTTTAGAATAGAGTCTAAAGCACCCAGGTTCCGCACGGCTTGTAAGGAGACAAGGTGATGCGAAGTATGATGGTCGTCGGAGCTTTGTTTGTAGCTTGCCTGATCGGTATTGTTGTTGGCGGCGATGCGTGGCGAACTCACCTGCACGCTCAGCAGCCGGCGATACGACCGCAAGGTGAATTGATTGCCCTTAACAGCGATGTGGAACAGGGGCGACAACAGATTGTCGTCATCGATCCTAAGTCGCGAGTAATGAGTGTTTATCACATCGAGCACGCGACCGGAGTAATCTCGCTCAAGAGCGTCCGCAACATTCATGCGGACTTGCTGATGGACGAGTTCAATACAGAAAGCCCGCTGCCGAAAGAAATTCGCGCCATCCTAGACCAAAGATAGGTCACTTATGTCTCAGTTCCTTGAACTCAACGAAGCCGCAAAACGATTAGGCGTCTCGCCCGACAAGTTGGTCGAGATGCGTTCGAACGGCGACATCCGCGGTTTCCGAGACGGAGCCAGTTGGAAGTTCAAGGAAGATGAAATCGATCGAGCCAGAGAGGAACTAGCAGATTCCAGCGGCGGTCTCGAAAATGAGTTGTTCTCGTTCGACGAAGCCGGCAGCAATCTTGACTTGGCAGATGACGAATCAATTCTCGTCAGCGAAGAAGAGCTTGGGCATTCCGGCGAAGCAACATCAAGCACGATCATTGGCAAGGCCACCGAAGCCGCGGCTCCGGACAGCGATCTCACCCTCGCCCCAGAACCCTCCGGCAGTGACCTGACGTTGGCTGGCGGCTCAGGAATCGGCGGCTCGGGAATCGATAGTGAACTTTCACTCAGCGAACCAGACGACGGTGGATCGGCAGTTGGCAGTGACGTCACTCTCGTTCCAGGCGTTGGAGGCGGTGGCGTATCGCTGGTTCCAGACCCGGGATCCGATAAAGGGATGGATCTGGGTGCGTCGGCTGGCGATTCGGATATCGGCGATGTGCTCGGCAACGACTCGGAGCTGAGCTTGGAATCGCCTGGCTCCGGTGGCACTGGCAATCTTGAACTGTCCGCCGACACGGGTGGTCTTGGTTCGGGTGATCTCGACATGTCGCTGGACAGCGAACTCGCGTTAGGCGATGACGACGACATGGTCCTGAGCGGCAGTGGCACCGGCAGCGACCTGTCGTTGAGTGCCGGCGACAGCGGAATCAATCTCTCGTCGCCGACGGACAGCGGCCTGTCGCTCGAAGTCGACAGCGGCATCCAACTCGATACGCCCACCGACAGTGGTCTTTCGCTCGAAGAAGAACCGCTCGATCTCGGCGGCAGTTCGATCTCGTCGCTGGAACTCCCCGAAGACGACGAGATGGTTGATTTTGACGACATCGAGGCCGAGTCACCTTCGGCCGTGAAGAAAGACGAAGAGTTTCTACTCTCGCCCTCGGACGAGATGTTCATGGACGAGTCGGACAGCGGCTCGCAGGTCATCGCGTTGGAAGATTCGGCGGCCTTCGATCAAGACGCCGCCACTTTGGTTTCGGACCAAGCTCTGCTGGCCGAAACCGACGGACTCGATCAACAGCTCGGCGCTCTTGGCGGTGGCGGGGCTCCCGCGATGCCAACCGCCACGCCGGCCGCGGCAGCCGCACAAGCATACGCCGCGGAACCTCCGGAAACACCCTACTCGATCTGGAACATCCTCGGCTTGCTCGCCATTATCATGTTCCTTTCCCTCTCCGGCATCGTCATGACGGACATGTTGAAGAACATGTGGGCCTGGGAGGAGGGGGGGCACGACGTGGCCACCAGCATCTCCAACGGCCTGACCGGTGCCATGGGATTGAAGGATTAACATTCGGGCAAACGACGCAGACTGGGGGCCGCCTGTACCTTTCGTTGGTTGGGGCGCTATAATCGTGTAGTATTCGATCCACAGCACGATGGACGTGTTCTCCCACCTGCACGTCTGGCCTCCACTTTGCCACGCCGGTGAGTAAACATTCGTCGAAGGCGTGAGCGGAACGGCGCTAGCCACCGGTATTTCCTGGGAAACCGGCGGCTAGCGCCGTTCCGCTCACATCCTGTCCACGCCTTCGGCGAATGCTTACGCCGGTGATCACATTAGGCCTTGACCTCAAAGAGTTTATGATGCTCAACGGTTCCAATTTGACGGCATCTACCAAGATGCGACGATTCGTGACTTGCTTCTGCATCCTCGCTCTCCTCGTCAGCGCCAGTGGCTGCCGCCGACCGGATCAAATCGAGCGATATCAAGTCGCTCGGGCCAAGTCGCCGCATCGCATGCTGGGCGCGATCGTCCCACGCGGCGAGCGAGGGTGGTTTTTTAAGCTGACGGGGGCTAATGAATTTGTCGCTCAACAAGCCGACAATTTCACAGCGTTTATCGAATCAATTCAATTTGGCGAAGGCGACGAAGCTGATCCCGAGTGGAAACTTCCGGAAGGCTGGACGCAGGAGCCAGGCAATGACATTCGGTTCGCGACAATCAAAATCGCGACCGATGAACAGCCGCTGGAGCTGACGGTGAGTCCGCTCCCCATGCCGCCGACTGATGGAATGCTGTCGAATATCAATCGGTGGCGCGGACAACTCGGACTCGCGCCGGTCGACGCCGCAGGGCTCGCCAAAGAAACTACCGCCGTCAAGCTCGCCGACGGGACGGCAACCTTGGTCAATCTCGTCGGCAAGTCGGGTTCGAGTGCGCCGATGGCATCTCCATTCGCCGGTGGCTCGTCCGGCGATGCCGATGCCGCGCGGCGTGCTGCCCACGCGGCTGCCGGAGTCGGGGAACCAGCCAGTGGCGAAGCACCTGCCGCGCCGCCATCATCCATCACTTACGAAGCACCTCCGGAATGGGAACTGGGCCAGCGAGTTGTCTCGCGAAGTGCCTTCGCTGTCCCGCGTGAAGCCGCTTTCGTGGTCAACGAAGACGATCGCAAGGTCGAGATTACGATTACGGCGGCTGGTGGCGATGTTCTTCTGAATGTAAATCGCTGGCGAAGTCAGATTGGGCTGGAACCATTCACTGAGGAGCAGCTTGCCGCGGAAGCACAGAAGGTTGACATGAATGGTGTCGAAGGCGAGTACTTTCGCCTGATCGGCCCGCAACAAGCGATCCTGGGTGTCATCGCGACGCATGGCGGTAGATCTTGGTTCGTGAAGTTGTATGGCGATCACGACCTGGCGGTGAAGCTACAAGAGCAGTTCGAGACGTTTGTTCGTTCGATTGAGTTTTAGTTTTGTAGGGTGGGCTGGGCTCACCATCCGATTCCGGTGGGCCCAGCCCACCCTACGTGTACGGAGTAGATCATGGCTTCTGACTCATTGCCGAGTGCTATCGGACAAGTTCGCACTCGCGCGAAAGCGGATACGGCGTGGGGCGTGATTGCATCGATCTTGGCTCCGATCGCATCGCTCAAGCTGACCGTCTCGCTGTTCACCATGTCGATCTTTCTCGTGTTCGTCGGCACGCTCGCGCAAGTCGATCAGGACATGTGGGAAATCATTAACAACTATTTCCACTCGGTGTTGGTGTGGATTCCGCTTCAAGTTCTCCTGCCGAAGACTTGGTTCCCAGGTTACCAATCGATTCCCGGCGTGATTCCCTACCCAGGTGGCCTGACACTCGGTGCCGTCTTGTTCGTCAACCTTTTGGCGGCACACTCCGTCCGTTTCAAGCCGCAAGCCACCAGCCTGCGACTCGGATTCGGTTTGGTCGTGATGCTCGTTGGCATCCTGCTGACTTGGGCGGTGATCGCCAGCGGTCACAACGGTGAAGGGCTGCAAGGCGAGCCGCCAATCTCGTGGGCCATGATGTGGTTGTGCGTGAAGCTCGGCGTGGCTGTGACAGCAGTCGCCCTGGCCCTTGGCTTTTTCGCCACGGCCAAACGGACTCCCGATCGCACCATCGAGATCGCCGCGTTCGGGGCCTCGGCGGTCGTGATGATTGTGCTCTCGCTGTGGCTCTTTCGTTCCGGCGCATACCTTGGCGATTCGGGCATGCGTATCTTATGGCAACTGATCAAATGCGGAGCGGCGTCAGCGGTATTGCTCGTAGCATGCCGCTTGATTTTTAGGAAGCGCGGCGGCATTGTACTGATTCACAGCGGCATCGGGTTGTTGATGCTCGGCGAGTTGTTTGTCGGCACGTTTGTCACTGAAGAACGCATTGCCATCGATGAAGGCGACACGGTCAACCACGCGATCGACATCCGCTCGACCGAACTGGCGATTGTCGATTCCTCGCAGCCCGACGCGGACGAGGTCGTTGTAGTACCGCTGTGGGTCAAAGGACGCCAGTCGTCGTTTCTCCGCGACGGCAAGACGATTCAGAACGAGGCTTTGCCGTTCGATGTCGAGATCGTCGACTACTACCGCAACTCAGACCTTAAAGACGTAGGTCCCGCCGCCGACAACAAGGCCACGGTGGGGAAAGGCCTGCACACAGTCGCTCTCGAAGCTCGGACGGGCAGCGGAGCCGATTCGTCGGGCGAAGTCGACATGTCTTCGGCTTATGTTCGCTTCCTTGAGAGAGGCAGCTCCAAAGAAATCGGCACCTACTTGTTGTCGCAAGTCGTACTGCGAGGGCGCGGCGGTCTGTTCGCGTTTGACGAATCGATTCCGGCCGGTGGCAAAGATTATCACGTTGAACTCCGTTTCAAACGGACCTACAAGCCGTATGCAATCCGGCTGATCGACGTTCGCAAGGACGACTACATCGGCACCAACACGCCTCGTAACTATCAATCCGATGTTCAATTGGTGGATGCTTCGCGAAGCGTCGACCGCGAAGTCAAGATCTGGATGAACAATCCATTGCGTTACGCCGGCGAAACGTTTTATCAGAGCGGCTATCACGCCGATCCCAGCGGCGTCGAGAGTACGACACTGCAAGTCGTGAAGAATACCGGCTGGATGATCCCTTACGTGTCATGCGTGCTGGTGATGTTCGGCCTGTTCGCTCACTTCTCCGGCACGCTGCTGCGGTTCCTGAATCGCGTGGCCGCGAACCCGACGACGGTCGAACCTGCTGCTGATCAGCCAATCGTTGCGGGAGCCGCCATGCCCGCCCAGCCCGCCAAGAAACGTCACGTGCCAAAACGTAAGCGTCCCGAGCCAAACGATTCGGTCGAACTGCTGCCGCAACGACAGTCGATTCAACCGGCGGGCAACACAGCCGTCATTGCGTTCACGGCCGTCGTCGTGTTGCTGTCCGGCGGTTGGTTGGCATGGAAAGCGCGCCCCGCCAAGGTCAAACCTGATGAGATGGACGTTGTCGGTTTTGGCAAGTTGCCGCTGGTTTATCACGGCCGCATCAAGCCATTCGATACGTTGGCCGGGAACAGCCTGCGAGTCATGTCGACCAAAGAGCAACTCCAGGATGGCATGGGCCAGAAGCAACCGGCGATCGTCTGGTTGTTGGACGTGATTTCCGGCTCCAAAGCCGGCACCAAACATGACGTGTTCAAAATCGATAACTTGGAACTGCTCGGCACTTTGAAGCTGACTCGACGCCAGGGCGGTCTCTACTCGATGGACGAGATCGAACCGCGAATGGACGAGTTTCGCAAACAGGTGCGGCTCGCTAACGAGGTAGCGGCAGACCAGATGAGCGTCTATCAACGCAAGGTGTTGGAGTTGGACAGCAAGTTACAACTGTTCTTCAAGCTGCGCGAAGCGTTCCGAATGCCGCAGGAAGGATTGCCGGCCGACGAGGAAGCTTCCTACCTGGCAGGGATGGCGAACGCCAGTCAAGAACTAGCAACTGCTCCAGTTCCTTATGCCATCCCCACCGCTGGGAACAAGCAACCGTCTTGGGAGCCCTTCGTCACTTCCGTGACACGACTGTGGGCAAAGGATATTGCCGGGAAGTATAACGCGGCAACGACAGCCGAACTTGCAGAGAAGCTTTCAGCAGTGATCCTGAGCGACAAGAATGTTGACGCGTTGGTCGAGACGCGACTGCTCGGCATGATCAAGAGTCTCGCCGATCAGGGCATTGCGCCGGAGCAACTGGACGCTTATGCTCGCGAGGCTCTCGACCGCATGCCAAAAGATGTTCGCGAGCGAGTCACGAGCGGCATTCGCGAAGAGATCGCGGCAAGTGGCCGCGAGGTACAGGCAACGCTTACGATGTCACTGACATCCGCCCTCGGAGAAGGTGGACTCGACGCGGCGGAGAATCCGGTTGCCCGTTCGATGTGGAATATGTTGACGTCATACCAGGACAGCGACGAACACGCGTTCTCGCGGGCGCTCGCATCGTATCACGAAGCACTCGCCGCCAACGCCCCTGAATCGCTCAATACCGGCAAGACAAACTTCGAAGCCTCGTTTAACAACTTCGCGCCGTTTTACAACTGTGCGGCGCTCTATGTTTTTGCCTTTGTGCTCACAGCGCTCAGTTGGTTGGCTTGGCCGTTCCGTTGGAATCGACCGTTCAATTGGGCGGCGTTTGGCCTGATTGCCTTGACGTTCGCCGTCCACACGCTGGCATTAGTGGGGCGGATCTACATCTCGGGAAGACCGCCGGTTACCAACCTGTATTCGTCGGCGATCTTCATCGGCTGGGCCGCGGTCATTCTAGGCTTAGGGCTGGAGGTATTGTTCCGTCTCGGTATCGGAAACGTCGTCTCGTCGGTCGCCGGTTTCAGCACCCTGGTCATCGCACACCAACTGGCTGGTGACGGCGATACGTTTACGGTCTTGCAAGCCGTCCTCGACACGCAGTTCTGGCTCGCCACGCACGTCGTTTGTGTCACCCTTGGTTATGCGACCACGTTCGTTGCGGGACTGCTGGGCATTGTGTTTGTGGTCGCGGGCATCGCCACACCGACGTTGTCCGAGCAGGTCGGCCAATGGACCGTTCGCAAGGTTCTCGCCAACATGATCTACGGCATCATCTGTTTCGCTTTACTGTTCAGCTTCGTCGGCACGGTACTCGGCGGTCTGTGGGCGGATGATTCGTGGGGCCGCTTTTGGGGCTGGGATCCGAAAGAGAACGGGGCCTTGATCATCGTCCTTTGGAACGCGTTGATCCTGCACGCTCGCTGGGGCGGAATCGTTCGCGACCGCGGGCTGGCGCTACTCGCGATCGGTGGCAACATAGTCACGAGTTGGTCTTGGTTCGGTGTTAACGCGTTAGGAGTTGGCTTGCACGCTTACGGTGGCAGCGAAGTGACTACCATTCGCGCCCTGGGACTGTTCGTCGTCACTCAATTGGGAATCATCGCACTCGGATTGCTGCCGACAACGATGTGGTGGAGCTACAAGGAGGAGGCGAAGCTGAAGAAGAGCAAGCCACTCCGCGCCCAGGTCGCAACGTAAGTCAGAAGGCACAATTCAGGTGGCTACCAACGCGTCGTGATCTTCTTCGATTGAGTCCAAAAGCCGATCGCGATCTTGCCCGTGATGTCGCCGCTGCCGAAACGTGAATCGTTCCAACCGCCGAACCCAAACGGCTCGCGCGGCACGGGGACACCGACGTTGACGCCGATCATGCCCGCGCTCGCGGCGTCGATAAACGAGCGAGCCGCGTCGCCGCTCTGCGTATAGACGGCCGCGGCGTTTCCAAACGGCGACGCGTTCTCCAGCTTGAGCGCTTCGTCAAAGTCCCGGACGCGGATGATCGCGAGCACCGGGCCGAAGACTTCTTCCTGGGCGATCCGCATGTCGGGCCGCACGTTGTCGATGACGGTCGCTCCGACATACGAACCGCCTTCGCAGCCCGGCACGACTGCGCCGCGGCCGTCGACCAGAACTGTTGCACCGCCCTGCTCTGCTTCCGTGATGTAAGCTTCGATCCGCGCTTTCGCGGCCTGTGAAATCACCGCGCCGAGATTCTCGCCCGGCACCGTCCGTCGCGACTCGTCGCAGATGCTGTCCACGATGGCCTGGACTTCGCCGACCGCGATCATGGTCGCGGCTGCCATGCACCGCTGCCCGGCACAGCCGGCCATCGAAGCCACCACGTTCGCCGCCGTCTGCTCGACGTCGGCGTCCGGCAAGACAACCAGATGGTTCTTGGCTCCGCCCATCGCGAGAACACGCTTCAAGTGGGACGTCGCTCGCGTGTAGACCTGCTTCGCGATCGGCGTCGATCCGACGAAGGTAACCGCCGCGATCCCCGGATGATCGCAGATCGCCTCGACCGCCGCGCGATCGCCTTGCACAACGTTGAACACACCCGGCGGCAAACCCGCTTCGTGCAACAGATCCGCCGTGCGGTCAGCGCTCAGCGGCACTTTCTCGGAAGGTTTCAGGATGAACGCGTTGCCCAGGCAGATCGCGATCGGGATCGTCCAGTGCGGCACCATGATCGGGAAGTTGAACGGAGTGATCGAGGCGACGACTCCCAACGGAGCATGCTCGACGCGGCATTCGACACCGGGGCTGACTTCCATGACTTCGCCCGCGGTCAGCTGCGGCAGCGAACACGCAAACTCTGTCACTTCGATCGCCTTGGCAACTTCGGCGCGTCCTTCTTCTCGCGTCTTGCCGTTCTCCTCGTGAATCAGCTCCGCCAACTCAGCCGCGCGGCGGTGAAGGAGTTCGCGATATCGATAGAAGAACTGCGAGCGTTCTTTCATGGTCAACGCCGACCAGGCGTCGTAGGCATCGCGGGCCACGGTCACGGCTCGGTCGACTTCGTCGGCGGTCGACAAGGGAACGCGCGAAAGCCGCATCCCATCCACGGGCGAGGTCACGTCGAGATGCTCGCCGGCAAACGGAACACGTTGGCCGCCGATTCGATTGGTCAGAGGTTCGTACTTCAACGATCTACTCCTTTCGTTAAGATGGCTAACGTATCTGGTGCCGCCTCTATACGCAACCAAACGCTTGTTTCTTGCTTCAGGAATGCGAGAATGTGCGGCAACTTCGTCTCCCCTTCCCACACGAGTCCACGATGCAAAACGACACCGCTTTTCAGATGTCTGCCTCGAACATCCGCTTCGGCGCGGGAACGACCGCCGAGGTCGGCATGGACCTGCGCGACATGCAGCTCAAACGCGTGATGCTCGTCATCGATCCCGCGTTGAAGGACCAGCCAATCGGA
>JAQBZB010000116.1 GCA_027622275.1 Planctomycetota bacterium
GAGGCTGACCACCCCGTCTCGGTCGAGCATGTACCGGATCGTGGCTGCCTGAAGCGTCTCTGAAGTTCCCGTAACAGCCACAGCGACGAGCAATGCAATCGCTCGCAGAACGGTGAGGAGGACGTGTTTCATGTGAGTGATTTCCCAATGGACAAAGATCATTTGCTTTGAAGGTAGACAGCGCGGCCCCAGGTGGCGCCGTCTGCGAAGAAGGTCGCCGGCGTCACACCGGGCTTGGAACGGGCCTGCGGGTTCGTCACCTCGACGAGTTGCCCGCGGCAGAGACGGCCATCGGTATCGCTCCAATGCACCGTCCATAGCGCCGCCATCACATCGCCGGCGCGGGGCGGATCGTTCTCGCACTGCAGCAGTCGCCAGGGAATCGCGTACTCCAGCGAGTAGCCTCGACCATCAGCGTCCTTGCGGAATGCACCGCGCCATCCTGACGGTGGGCTCTCGTTGCCGCGAAAATTGAATCCGTATTGCAGCCGGATCCGCGGCTCGCCGGTCCTGGCGTCGTGCGACAGGATGAGGCTCACCACGCGATCGCTGAGCGAGTCCGGCAGCGGCAGTTTCATCGGGTCTTTGGAGTTGGCGTTCGTCATCGTTCCCTTCAGCGGCCAGCCCAGCTTGCGGTCCGTGGAGACACGCACGATCACGCTGCCGCCAGCAAATTCCATCGCGTCCGAAACGACATTCCGCATCGGCTCTGGATCGCCAACATGCGCGGCGATGTAAAGATGCTGCGCGTCATACATCATTATCCCTTCGACGAAATAGCTACCGTCGTAAGGCGGCAGACACGCGCTGCGAAAGGCGTTCTCGCGGTTCCATTCCGACAAATCCGCATCGATCACTACCGGTGCCGCCGGCGGTGAGATGCGAACGGCGTCCACATGGCTCTGGCTGTAGAGCACTCCCCCTAGTTGGTCGCTCGGCGCACGAGGTGGAAAGCGGCGGACGAAGCGTGCCTCGTTGGAGATCTCGGGCATCAACGTGCCATCCGCCGTGCAAAGCAGCGTCTCCCCGGCCTGCAGCTCTTTCTGCCCCGGCACGGACAGCGATTCGGCCCTCACCTGACCTTCGAAGACCTGCACCCGCGACTCGCCATTCGTCGCGACACTCGTGCCGAATTCCGTTCCCAGATCGGTCACGCGCATCTGCGGCAGCTCGACAACAAAGCCCGACTGTCCCTTCGGCATCCGCACCACGACCGAGCCGGACGTGAGCCGGAGGCATTGTTCGCCCAGCCACTCGGCCCTCGCCGGGCCCTCGACGAGCAGTTCGACGCCGTCATCGGTTACGAGCGAGACCAAGCCATTCTCAATGCCCCACGGACCCTTCCCAACACTCTCGGACACACGCACTTCCCGCCCGTCCGACCAGCTCCCGCGCAGGGTCTCGCGAACCACGGCGAAGACCGGCTCGGCATTCACGGCGGGATCGCGTGGCACCTCACGCAGCCCGAACCAAGCCACCATCACTGCTGCAAGCATCGCCGCCGTTACGACCGCCGCCGTTGAAGAAAAACGCCAACTCCACGGGGGCGGCGCCGAGACGGCGACCGATGTCGGCGGTGTCTCACTCGGGTTCATCTCACCGAGGCCCGTCTCACTGGCGACCGGCAACTCGCAATCGGCACCGCGAAACTGCCAAGCCAGTCCGGCGTGCAATTCCAAATACGAGACGAAGAACCGCCGCGCCTCGTCGCTCGCCTGTAACTCGCGTTCGAGCGCTTCGCGATCCGTAGGGCTCAGGGCTCCCGCCACGTAATCATCGGCCCAATTCCGGAGCCGATCGGCTGCGTCTGAGTTCATGGCATCAGCATTCATGTCGTCCGTGATCATGATGTGCTTCCCTCCGCAAGGAATCTCAACATGCAGTCGTGCAGGATGGCCCGAATTCGCCGCAGGCTCTTGTACAGAGCGTTCACCGAGCGTCCAGCCGCAGCCGCCGCGTCGTTGAGCTTCCCTTCGCGATAGCTCTCCTCCACCAGCGCCAATTGGTGCGGCGGAAGCCGATCCAGGCAGTGCCGCAGCGCCTGATGGCAATCCTCCGAGAATCGCCCTCCCGACTCGCGAGTCGTCACGAGCAGTTCCGCCACTTCCTCGCTCAACAGAGTCCGCCGAGTGGATTCACGACGCCGGAAATTGCGCACATGGTTCTGAGCGATCGCGCAAGCCCAACTCACAAACTCGCCCTTGTTCGGATCAAAGCTCGCCCGCTCCTGCCACAGCGTGAGGCAAGTCTTCTGAAACAAGTCATCCACATCCTCGCGCCACGGCACGAGTGTGAACAAAAATCGATAAACCCTGCTCTGGTTGGCCAGGAGGAGCGCGACGAAGTCGTTGTCAGAGGGTTCGATAGGCATCTCAAGAACGATTGGTCGCACCTGTGAAAAAGTGGCCTAAGAAAATGTCGAATTTGTAGCTATCCCAATATGACTTTGGCGATCCTGCTCGAAGCAGTCTCACATCACCGCCCGACGCAATGTCTCGACCGGATCGGACGCGTTGTCGCTACGGATCTGCCCTCCCGCCACGCGGCGACGGCTTTTCGGCCGCGTCGATACGTGTTCAGCAAGCCGATGTAGACGCCTTCGTACGGGACACCGGTCATCGTGTAGAATTCGGTGCTGAACGGTGCATCCAGTTTCGATTTTCTCAGCACCGTGACCTTGGGCGACCAATGGAGGAAATCTTCGCTTTCGATCCGGCTGACAATTCGAGTGTTCGGTGGACCAAAGCGAAGATAAGCCACGTAACGCCCCAGCCGTTGATCCCAGTAAGGAGCAATCTGCGTATCGCTGAAGGGAATTACGGGGTTCGCGGCTTCCTGCTTCCAATGAATGCCATCGGCGGAGTAGGCGATCCGCGTCGACAATGAACTTGGCTTGGCCTCGGGATTGGCGACGTACATCATCTTGAATCGGCGTTGCGGATTCTCGTCGCGGTCATCGATCATCACGCCCGGTCCGCCGAGGAATCTCTCGGGCGGCTCCATCACGATGTGATTGTTGTCGGCCTGTTGATTCGTGATCGGCTTTTCCCAGTGAATCCCGTCGGCGGAGGTCGCAAATCCCACGAGATACCGGTGACTGGCTCCATCTTTGGCGGTGCCCTGAAGGACCTGGTACCACATCTTGAACCGACGATCGCTCGGATCAAACACGACGGTCCCATAATCGGTCGCAAACCCATCCGACGGCCGATCGCGTTTCAGCACCGGATTCTGCGGATGTTTGATCGGCTGATGCAGCTTCTTTTGGACGCCTTGCAGATCACCGATGACGTAGTCATCGATGAAGAGCTGTTTGCCGTGAATGACGAGCGCGTCGCCGAGGATTTCGTCATCCAGGTCCTTGAACATGCCAGGCGGAGCCTGGCGGGATTGGGCCAGTAGCGGCGAAGTCAGCCACAGGGCCGTGATTCCGGACACAAGCGCGATGCGAAAGATATTAACCATGAGTACCTCGTCGTGAAGATGTTGTTATACCTCACGTGGCCAGAAATGGGCCGGCGCCTCCGGCTGGGCGGTAAACGACGGTTGAAAATTGGCTTAATGATGCTGGCATCGATTCAAAGTGTCATTTCAATGTGGAAAGAAACGCTAGCAGATCCCGCAACTGCTCCCGCGTGAGCTGCGTGTCCAGGCCTTGCGGCATGGTGGACACGGGACTCCGCTGGATCTCGTCAATTTCGGACCGGCGGATGCGGTGCTCCGTCCCGTCGCTGGAGACGAGATGGATGGCATCCGCTGTTTCCCGGCGGATCAATCCGGACACGGTCTTCCCCGCCTGTGTGACGAGCGAGTAAGTCTCGAACCCGTTGGCCAGAGTCGCACTCGGCAGAACAATCGCTTCCGCCAGTTGCCGCGTCGTGCGAATCCCGGCGATCCGCGACAGATCCGGCCCGACATTCCTTCCCGTTTCGCCGACGCGATGGCAGCCGGCGCAAGCCGCTCGGTTACTGAAGAACAGATGCCGCCCCGCGTCGACGTTGCCCCGTTCGGCCAGCGTCACGATCTCGGCAATTCGCGACGCTTGCTCGGTGGTCGCCGACGCGGTTGCGGGAAAGCGGTTCGCGGCAGCAGTCCGCACGGGTTCGGGGAATCCTGCCAGCGAGGATTGAATGCGAGCGGGCGAAATCAAATCCCCCGCTGGTGATGCGGCGAGAACTTCGATCAGCTTCACTCCCAGTTCCCGCGCGAGTTCCGGACCGACCTGTTTGTTGTGCGAGGCAGACTCGAAGGCTTGCAAGAGCGAAGGCAGCTCAAGCGGACTGGCCCTTCCTACGACGGGCAGCAACGACTCCAACTGGGCGAGCGAAAAGGTCGCCGCGCCCAGGGCGCTGGCCGCGGACAACCGGTCGACGGGCGGGATGTCCGGCTGGAGCTGTGCGACCAGAAATTGCAACTCCGCGTCTGCGAGCGCTCCGCCGCCGCGAGCCACGAGTGCCAATGCGGCGAGCCGCATGTCGCGAGCCAGCGCGGTATCGTGGGCCATGGCTCGAAGCTGTTTCTCCAGCCCCTTCGTTTCGAACGAAATCAGGCTGGCCAGCAGTTGCCGCCGCACGCTCTCGTCGCCGTGAGACAACAGACGAGAGAGCGGACCGTGCCAGGTCTCAGGCAGCCGGGGTGAGGAGATTTGGCCCATCGCCTCCAGCACGATCAACAAAGTCGCGGTCGGTGTGTCCGGTCTGTCGAGCGACTGCGCCACAATCTGCTGAAGTTGTTCATTCCCGGCGAATGCAGACACGGCGCCAGTCAAGATCGCTGCGCGCTCTTTCGTCAAGGGTTGCGACGACAGGCTCTCGCGAACGAGGCCGATGATCTCCGCGGCCCACGTGGGATGTTTTGCAACA
Source organism: Planctomycetota bacterium (assembly GCA_027622275.1). GTDB lineage: Bacteria > Planctomycetota > Planctomycetia > Pirellulales > Pirellulaceae. The sequence continues at coordinate 4,863 of JAQBZB010000116.1, forward strand.
ATGTCCAGGGCGGCTTGTTGAAGGTTGGCGTCGGTACTTGCCAGCAGCGGGGCCACCGCTTCGCGCGTGAGTGAGTCGCCGCGAGTCTGATCCAACGCGATCAGCGCCCCGCGCTGGACTCGAGGATTGGTATCAGCCAGCGCGCCGCGGGCCGCGTCGGCGGCCTCCATCTCAATCAAGGCGTAGATCAGCGCGTGCTCCAGAAACTCGTCCTGGGCCGTGCCGAGCGACTTCAACAAGGCGCGCGCCGCGGCGGGATCGCCGATCAACCCCAGCGCCGTGGCGGCTTCGCGGCGGATGGGCAACTCGTCGTCGACAACGACGGTCATGAGTCGTTCGACGGCCCCGCGTTCCCGAAGGATCCCCACCGCGTGCACGGCGGCTTGCCGTACGCTTGGGTCGCGATCGGCCAACGCGGCAACAAGGGCGGTTCGCGCACGCGCGGTGCCGATTCGTGCCAAGGCCCAGACGGCGCTACGGCGAACGTGCATCTGCTCCGACAGGCGAACGGCTTTCGCCAGTTGCGGTGTGGCCTCTTCGCCCTGCTTGACGAGTTCGGCGATCGCCCGATCGCCGACGGCCGGCCGAGGATCGGCCAGCCGGCCAATCAGGTTGGCCGACGGCGTTTGGTTCCAATCGAGCTGGGCGCCGCGCGGATCAACGGTGGTCGTGCCGTCCTTCCTGCGAATGCGATAGATGCCGCCGAAGTTCCCGTGACTGATGTCCTTCGATGTCGGGCAGCCCATCGTCAACCAGGCACCGGTGTCGATCAAGAGCAGGCTGCCGTCGGCATCCTCCAGCACGTCGGCCGGATGAAAATCACTGCTCGGCGAGCGGAGAAATGGCTCCGTCGTGCCACGAAATGTGGCGCCGATCCGTTCCAGACGAGTGCGCACCAGTTCGTGCGTATTGAAGTGGCAAGCAAACAGGTTCCCCTGATATTCGTCGCCGAAATGTGTCCCGCGGAGGCGGACCAGTCCCGCCGGGGCGACCTGCCCCCAGCGCACGGCAGCCGGCAGAAAACGGCCGGTCTGCTTGAGGACCGGCTCCCGCAGTCGCTCGGCATAGGTCCCGCCATGCACCCAGTGCACCAGGGCATCGCAGCGCCCCCCCACGCGATCGAAGATGGCACAAGTTCCCAGCATTTCTCCCTCCGGCGTGAATTCGACTTCCACCGGGTTGATGCCGCCATGACTTTCCACGCGGACCTCGGTGCCGTCCGGCCGGCAGGAGAAGACACTGGCCCAGTTGCCTTTGATCGCGGGACGACGATCCTGGCCGACCAGGTTGTAGCCGAAGGTTCCCCCGGAAAAGAGCAACCGGCCAGCGGGAGTCAGGTAGGGGCCGTGCTGGTTGGCGTTGCCGATCAGGTCCATCTCGCCGACCAGTTTTTCACGACGGTCGGCAACGCCGTCGCCATCCGCATCGTCGAGCCGCCACAGGTGCGGCGCCGACAGGATGTACAGCGATCCGTTGAGCCACAGTCCTCCCTCCGGCATCACTAGCTTGTCGGCAAAGATCGTGCTCTTGTCGAATCTTCCGTCACCGTCGGTATCTTCGAGCAGGCGGACGAATCGCGGCTGCTGTTTCAGCAAGTCCTCCTTACCGAGATTCTGTCCGTCGCTCTCGGCGATGAACAGCCGCCCGCGCTCGTCCATGGCCGCCATCATCGGGTACTTGACGAGCGGCGGCCCGGCAACCAGTTCGACGCTGAAGCCCTCGGGAACTTCGATCGGTGGAGCGTCCCCCTGGTCAGCGCCGAGTGAACCGTTGCCGGCGGCGCTGACAACAATCAGACAACAGATAAGCAGACGGCAGAATATGACATGGCGACAGCATAGCGCGGTGAAGCCGCAATGTGGCCGAGTCGCTCCGCGACTCGGCGTCGAGTTGCGGAGCAACTCGACCACAAATAACTGGCGTAAGGGCATTCTCATCTTCCGTTATTCCGCGACGGTTAACTGGGTTACTCGGACGTTGTCCATCTCCACGATGTTGTTCGGCAGAGATTCACTTTTGATCCGGCGAGTCCCCAAGCCGATGAACAGAGTCGAAGGGGCATCGACGTCGGACAAGTAGTACGGGAGAGGCTCCTTGTTCAGCCGTGTCCAGGAGCCGTTCGATCCGCGAACGAAGTAATTGATTCGCTTCGCCACCGTGTTGATTTCCACCCGTAAGGCGAACCAGCGACCTGGAGCGGAAAACTCCCCCAGTCCATGTTGGTCGCCGTAGAGATTCTCCGTGGCGCCGCCGTGCAGATAATACCCGACGGCATCCTGCCGGCTACCACTGATGTACATGTAGAGCAGGTTGCGACCGTCGCTGTCGGACACGAAGATCTTGGGCTGGCCACCCGCCGGATTGAGACGGCGGTACTCGACCTCGACCGCCACCACGCCCGGCGAAACATGCACCGCGTGCATCGGTACGGTTGTGCTGGGATTGGTGGCGTTCACGTCGCACACGGCGAGGCGATTCTCGCCCTGCTGCACCACCTTCCACGATTTGTCCCAGCCGCGGTTGGCGTACGACGGGTCCTCGTACCAGCCGTCCAGCCCGATCAGCGGCGATTCACCCGAGTCGGACGCGAACGCAGGGCTGTTGAAATCGCAACTCCACGGCACCCGCCCACGATCGTCCGGCCCATTGAAGGTGACCACACCGAACCGTTCCGGTTTACCGAACTCGCCGAGCGTCGGCGACCAGGCGGAGCGCGGCGGCTGTCCGGGCTCCGTGTAGCGGTTGCGGCCAAGGTTCAATCGCCAGGTTGCTCCGGCTCTCGGCGAGTCCATTCCCAAGGCGGTGAACGGCACCGCCAGCCGCAACTCCCAGTGGTCTTCGCCCGTCGCGGACTTCACCTGAGTGCCCGAATTCCAGGTAACGGTCTCCTTCGCCCCGATCGCAAATGGGTCGACAGCCGCGTCGTAGACGGCTCTCTGGCTATTGATGCAGAAGTGGAAGAACTGCTTGCCCTGGCCCTCGGGGTCGAGACAGAGTTCGAGGGAATCATCGTCGAACCCGCCGATATCATGCTCCTGGACGCTGGCCTTCATCTTCGAGACGAGCGGTTCAGACATGCGAGCTTTGATATAGAGTTGCTTGTCATCATAAGCCAGGCGAAAGCGTGTGCCTTGTGCTGCGGGTTCGTTGTCGGCGGTCTTGTGGATGACCTGTTCCATCGCGGCGGCCCAGGTCTTGTCGTCCGCCCAGTCCTGGCCGTCGGGGATCAGCACGCGGGCAATCGCCGCAGTGCTGATCGGCGCCAATTCACCGACCGTCGAACGCTCGAAGCGCGCTCGGGCCTTGAGCAGGTACTGCAAGATGCCCGCATCGACCAGCTCGACGCGTCGGCGGTACAGCGATCCTTCCGCCGTGGCGCTGCGCGCCTCGGCGAAGTGCCCCGATAATTCAGCCAGGAATTCACGCGTCCCCAGCTTGCCCCACCACGACCGCGATTCACTACCACCGCCCAGTTTCATCCACCGCTCTTCCATGGCGGCGTGGAACTTCTTCATTCCCGGACCGCCTGGACCAAAGAACCTGGCATGGTATTCGTCCAGCCCCTCCTCGATGTCAAACTTGAAGTCATCATACAGCTTGACGCGCCAGTACAGGTTCATGAAATCCAGGACGGGATTGCTCCAGGCATAGCCGCCGGGCTGGGAACCGCTGTAGGTCGTCGCGTAGGCGAATTCCAGACTCCCGCCGCGGAAACCGGGAATCTGGCTGAGTCGCCGCACGTCGTCCGCCTGCACATTCGGCACCAAACAGGGAAACGGCCAGTCGGAGATGAACGGCTTACACATATATTCCCAGGTCGTGAACATCCCAGCTTTGTTCTTGACCATGAAGTCCGAGATCCGTTGGTAATCGCGTTCCTGATAGCTCTTGTCCGTGTAGCTCTGGTAGTACTTGCAGAAGGTCACGGCCACGTTCGGTTCCAGGACGAGCCCCTCTGGCGGCGTCGTGTAGTTGAAGTATGCCAGACACGACACGCCGCCGTCTGGATGGGACTTGCGTACTTCCTTGGCGAGCCGATTGACGAAACCCCAGACATAGTGGCTGGCATTTCCCTCGGGCCCCTGGTCATGGCGATACAGGGCACGGCAGTCTTCGCAGTCGCACATGTTCGTATTGTCATTCAATCCGAACGTGAAATACCCGCCTCGGTGAGGATAGTAGGCCCAGGGAAACGGTTCCGGTTTAGCGTCGAGATAATCGCGGCCAGTCCGCAGGACGATGTCGAACAGACCCGGCGCCGTGAGGCAGGGATTGACCTGGTTTTGAAAATTCAACTGCTTCATTCGCTCGAAGCTTTTGGTGCTGAACCACTCCGAGTGCGATTCGCCGAAAGCCGTGTCATAGCCATGAAACGAGTGACTGGCGTTGTAGGGCTCGCCGCCAAAGCAGCGATGGCGCATCCAGTAAAGCAGGCTTGTGCGGGCGTTGATCCAGGACGACTGGAACTTCTGGGGTTCGTCCGTGTCGATGAAGTAGAGCTTCTCCGTGTTGGCCAGGTGGGGGTGGATCAGCCGGATCGGAGCCGAGGGGCTGCGGCGCACGTTGAGTTCTCTGACCACAATGGTCGCCCGGGGCTCGACGACTTCGCCCAGTTCCTCGTTGGGATAGTACCAGCGGACGCCCAGGACATTTTCCAAGAAGTCATAGACGGCATAGCAGGTTCCCACCCGCCCATAGGCGCCTTGGGGATAGCACACGTCGTTGTAGATGCTGCGGTAAGAAGCATAGGAATCCCCATGATAGAGCACCCGTTCCGGGAAATGCGGCGTATCGTAACCGAACAGCACCAGCACTCCCGGCAAGGTCTTCGTGATGTACTCCTGCGGTCCCAGCTTGAGATGTTCGCTATCGTAGCCCAGCGCGCGAATTGCCTCGCTTTCGCCGATTAGAATCCGCGTCCCGTCGACCCGCAGCGGTTCGCGGACTATCGGCAGTTCGGCTCCCGAGAGTTTCTTCAGATAGTGCTGCAGCTCAAAGGCGGCGAGTTGCGCCGCGCCGGTCGGCTTTTCCGCGAGCACGATGGTGGCTCGGGGCCGGCCATCCGCCGTCAGCGTCAGCGATTCATCTGCTGCCGCCAGGTGCGATCCCATCGGAAAAGCCGCAAGCAGCGCCGCGATCAGAACGATTCGAGGGGCTAGAGATCCGGACATTGTTGTCTTCTGAAGTTCGCTGCTCATACTCGCTTTTCCGACAACACAATTTCGCATTTCTCATTGTGCACTTCCCTGGCCGGCGCCTGCGGCTGGGCGGTAAACGAGGCCGGCGACTCGATGACGAGGGCCATCGCCGTGCGCGGCATCACGCCAGGATATCCCGGATCGGAGATCCGCCGTGGCTGATCGACATGGGGCGGCCGACAGCGTCATAAACGGGGGTCTCGTGGTCGATACCCAGCAGCTTGTAGATCGTACAACAGATGTCCGAGGTGCTGACCGGATTGGAGGCCGGGTAAGCTGCCTGCGCGTCGCTGGCGCCGTAAACCGTTCCGCCCTGGATTCCCGCGCCGGAGAAGAGCATCGAGTAGCAATACGTCCAGTGATCTCGCCCGGCATTGTTGTTGATCTTTGGCGTGCGCCCAAAGTCGCTCATCACGACCACCAGGGTTTCATCGAGCAGTCCGCTGTCCGAAAGATCCTGCATGAGCGCGTTGTAGACGGCATCCAGGTACGGCAGGTTGTAGTCCTTCAGCAGCTTGAAGTTCTGCGAATGCGTGTCCCAGCAGTGAAGCTGCAGCTTCAATCGCTCCCAATAGCAATCCCATGTGACGTTGATGAAACGCACTCCCGCTTCGACCAGCCTGCGGGCAATCAGCGTGCTTTGGCCGAAAAGTGTGGGCGTGTAGCGTTCACGAACCTGGGGATCGACTTTGTCCAGATCGAACGCGTCGCGAACTTTCGAGGATGTGATCAGGCTCCAGGCCCGTTCCCGTTGCCGCGTCCACGATCCCTCACGGGCCGACTGGTCCGCGCGTTTTCGTTCGGCGTCGAGTTGCTGTAGCAGGCTGTGCCGACCGTTCAGCCGGTCGAGGGTGATCTCTTGATCCAGGCGTGTGTGGGGAATTTGTGGCATGCCACGCAGCGGTTGCGGCGCGTATTGCTCCTCGGGCGGTTTGTCGACGTACGGGGCACATTCGGTGTAAAGCGGGTCGAATCTTGAACCCAGGAATCCAGCCGACGGGCCGGGGCGACGGATTGACTGTCCCCATCCCAGGTAGCACGGCATGTAGACGTATGCCGGTGAATCGGCTCTCGCCCCGCTGAGATACTCGCAGACCGAACCCATGCTCGGGGGATGGGTTGGTTTGAGATTGCCGAGGTCGGTTTCAGGGACTTCCCACCCCGTGTAGCTCGGAATGCAGTTGTGGCACCCGGCTCGGTGATTGATCGAGCGGACTATTGCCGAACGATCCATCCATTTGGCGTGCAGGGGGAGATGCTCGCAGATTTCGATCCCACGGGCATTCGTGGCGATCGGGTTGAATTCGCCGCGGACATCGGAACTGGCCTTGGGCTTCATGTCGTACATGTCTTGCCAAGGGGCACCGCCCAGTAAGTACAAACAGATGACGCTCTTGGCCTTGCCGGACCAGACGTGTTCACGGGCTTGTTCGGCCTGCAGCAATTGGGGCAGGCCAAACCCGCCGAGCACGGAGAGGGCTCCCACCTTCAGTGTCTCTCGGCGCGTGATACCGTCACAAAACTGCCGTTGGCTGCCTAGCATTGTCAACACTGTACGTTCCTCGGGATTACTGGAGTGTGGTGAGGTTCAGGGCGGCCGGCACCAGCAGGATGGCTTCCTCCGTTGTTTCTCTTTCACGGCCGGCGCCTGCGGCTGGGCGGTAAACGAGGCTTTAGTCGTAAGACTGCAGGTAGTGATTGTATTTGATCCGCGGTTCGAACGCGTACAGCTTCGCGTTCTTCAAATGAAATCGCAGCTTGATCGGCCGCGCCTGGAGCAGGTGACAGTCCGGCTTGTCCTTCCACTTCACCATGTGCCGGACGCTGTCAGTGGTGATTGGCGTGCAATCGGAGACGCCGAAGCCTTCGATGACCTTGCCTTCCGCGTCGAGTGCTTCGACGGTGAGCGAACCGCCCTCGGCGTTGGCATTGATCTCCAGTGTGTCGCCGAAGAACACCAGCGGCTTGGTCGTCAGCGTGCCGGCTTCAGCTCCGGCGTTCACCGAAACAAAACCATCAAGTCGCAAGGTCGCCAGGCCGATGCCACTGTCCCGCGTGTCTTTGTGATAGGTGTGCCAGTGACGTCCTGTGATGCCGGTGTAATAGAAGCGGATTTCATCGCCGACGACCAATGGCGGGTGATGCGGGTAGACCTGGCCCCAATCCCAGTCCTTTCGAAACTCGCCGTAAGGGAGAAACGTTGCCTGCTGGGCGGCCTGCTTCCAGTCTCGCTCGCCGCGAAGCTCGCTCGCGGAGATCGCGCCATCCTTCAGGACTCGCTGCCAGGTGACGCCGTCGCGGCTGAAGACCAGTTGATTGTCGGTGCGATCCATCCAAGGCTGGTCATCGGGAATCGGCTTAATCGTCTCGCCGTGATAGGCGTTGAGCACGCCGATGTAAACTCCGGCATACGGCATCGCCCCCATCGTGTAGAGCTCGGTGTTGAACGGTGCATCCAGTTTGCTCTTCTTGACGACCGTGACCTTCGGAGACCAGTGCAAGAAATCTTCGCTCTCGATGCGGCTGATGATTCGCACATTGGGCGGGCCGAAGCGCAGATAGGCGACGAAGCGATTCAGCCGAGTGTCCCAGTACGGCGCAATCTGCGTGTCGCTGTACGGGATCAGCGGGTTCTTCGGCTCCGGCTTCCAATGCACGCCGTCGGCCGAGTAGGCGACGCAACTCTGCAGCGAACTCGATTTGCCGTTGGGCTTCGCGAGATACATCATCTTGAATCGACGCTCGGGGTTCTTTTCCGCCGCGTCGATCATCACGCCCGCCCCGCCGACCCACGGCTCCTTCGGCTCAAAGAGCGCCCAGTTGTTGCCAGCCTGCGGATCGGTGATCGGTTTCTCCCAGGTGATTCCATCGGGCGACGTGATGTAGCCGAACGACCCGACGGCATCCTTGTCGTCATGCCAGATCTGATACCAGATCTTGTACAGCCCATCGAGTTCATCGCGGACGACCGCTCCGTATCCAAACGGCGACGACAGTTTTTCCTCCCACGGCTTGTCGCGACGAACCAGTGGATTCTGCGGATGCTTGACCGGCTGGTTAAGGACTTTCGCCGCGTTGGCCAGCGACTCGATGACATAGTTGTCGATGAAAAGCTGTTTGCCGTAAATGACCAGTGCTTGGCCGAGGATTTCGTCATCCAAATCCTTGAACATCCCCGGCGGTGCCTGACGGGATTGGGCCACCAGAGGCGAAGCCAGCAACAAGGCCGTTATCCCGGACACAATCGCGATGCGAAAGCTATTGACCATGAGTCACTCGCAGCAAAGAAGTTGTTGCCAGCCGCGGATCAGTTGGATCCGTTCATGCGAACCGGATCGGATCGCCGTGGTAGATGTGATGGGGCCGCTCCAATTCGTCCTTCCATGCGGCTGTTGAGGGGATGCCAAGGGCGGAGTAGATCGTCGCAGCGAGATTCTCGGGACGCTGCGGATCGGAGGCCGGGTAGGCTCCGTTCTTATCGGAAGATCCGACCACGGTACCGCCGGGAACGCCGCCGCCGGCGATGAAAACCGATTGAACGGCTCCCCAGTGATCACGACCGACCATTTTGCTCTCGCCCATACCCGTGTTGATTCGTGGCGTGCGCCCCATCTCACCGCACATCACAATCAGCGTCTCGTCGAGCAGCCCCAACGTCTGAAGGTCATCCAGCAACGCCGAGAGACCACGATCCGTCGGCGGCAACAGGCAATCGCGCAGCAACGGAAAGTTGTTTTCGTGAGTGTCCCAGGTCTCGTTGTTGCCGAGGTTCACCTGGATCAGATTTACTCCCGCCTGCACCAATTGCCGGGCCATCAGCAGCGACCAACCGAAGGCGTTGCGTCCGTAACGATTGAGCGTCTGCGGATCGGCGTTGTGGACATCGAACGCCCGTTGCACGCTGGAATCGGTCAGCAAGGATATCACCGCCTGGCGATGGCGGTCGAAGGATTCGGCCGCGGCGAGCTTATCCAGATCGCGACGTTGTTCTTCGAGCAGGCCGAGCAGGCTGTCGCGATCGGTCAGTCGCGAACGGCTGAGTCCTTCCGGCAGACTGAGGTTGGGAGATTGAAACGTCAGATTCGGATTTCGCTCGCGGCCACGGACAAAGTGAAACTCGTACTCCGGATACGCTCCATAGGATATCGCGTTGTACGGCGAGGCCTCGACAAACCACGGATCGCGGTCGCTTCCCATCAAGCCACCGAACTGACCGGGCAGGACTCGTCCCGTTCTGTGGATTATACGTTCGGGGAGCACGACGGCCGGCGGAAGATTGTTGTTGCGTCGCGGCAGAGCGTTGCCGACGATCGACGCAATCGACGGCCAATCGCTCGACTGCGGCTTGCTGGAGTTGTAGCCCACCGGCATCGGCGTCCGTCCGGTGAGAATCGATGTGTGCCCCTGCGAGTGTTCGTTGTACGGCGTTGTCAGCGAACGAATCAGACTCCACTTGTCACTGCGGGCCGCCAGCATCGGCAAATGTTCACAAATGTGAGTTCCCGGCGTCCGCGTAGCGATCGGATTGAACTCGCCACGAATCTCAGCGGGGGCATCCGGTTTCGGATCGAAGCTGTCGTGCTGGGTCAGGCCGCCGGAGAGAAACACAAAAATGACCGACTTGGCACTGCCCCGACGCGATTCGGAAACAACGTCGTCCGCCTGCAAGGCCGCAACGTGATTCATGCCGAGACCGAGTAGTCCCAGAGAACCCGCCTGCAACATCGTCCGGCGGCCCATCACAGGATGGCAAGGACGCAATGGCGACATGCAGTGACTCCTTACTTTTGCGCGGAACGGTCACGAACGCGAGATCATACAATAATCTTCGTTTGTCGCTCCGCCGTCCTAAAAACTTTGGGAAATTTTTCTCGTGGCCGACGCCGAGTCGGCATTTCGGGTCAAACGGGAGACTATGGTTTGGCGATCGCAGTCAGCCACAACTCGTCAAAGCATGCTCCGAATTGCGGAGGCGTTCGTGCCAAGCGTGTGATTTCCTGCGGTTGCTTCGCTGTTCCCTGGATACGAATCCGGCCGGAGTAGGCGGGGCCGGTGGTGGAAAACGTCAGGGTCACCTTGGCGGCACTGTCGCCGGTCGGCTCGGAAACGACCGCCGGCGCTGTGACACCGGGCGGCAATTCCACGGCTTCGATCGTGATCGGGCCGATTGTAACTCCGGGCGGCGCACGACGCTGAACATTAACGACCAATTCGGTCGGTTTATCCGGTCCCACGACGAAAGCATCCGCGGCGGCGGACAACTCGAAGTCCGGCTCTTCCAACCGGACCGTCAGGCGATAGAAGCAGCGATCTCCGAATTGGCGGAACCGATCATGTACGGTTAGTTGATAATCGCCATCGTTGGGAGCGACATAGTTGAGAATCGCTGCTCGAGCGGGTGCCGGATCGTCGACATTGACGGCGACGGTGCCGGCTGGGTCAGTCAATCGCAGTACGGGTTGAAGCGGAGACTCGATGCTGCGCGTCTCGGCCGAGACGACGACCTGCTGGCCCTTCTTGAGCGGCAGCCGAAACTTGTCTTGCTGCAGCGCCTGCCGCAGCCGACCCGTAACGGCGGTCGGCGGCGTCAGAACCAACGGAGTCGTCGCATCCGATTGGGCCATGACGGGAACGACCGCGTGTGGAGTCAAGCGAATTCGAGCGGCGCCGGCGAAGTTTGGTGCGAACGCCAAGCCCACTCGAGCGTCAGCAGTGTTCCGCAAATCGGCCAGCGTTTCGAATTCGGACGAGTCAACCATCCGTGTCCCGCCAAGCGGCACGACGGGAAGTCTTGTGTTGGGAGGAATATTCCAGCCGACGACCTCGACATCGCCGGAGGCAGCTTGGGAGGCTGCCATTGGAACCGCGTGCGTGATGAATGGGCCCGTGGTCAGAGTGAGGCGGTAGATGTAATTCGCGCCGCCGCGGAAGGCGATCGTCGTGTCGGGTGCTGACGGGAACGCAAACAACCGCGCGACGTACGTGCCCGAAGTCTCGGCCGTGAACGCAAGACGCGGGTCGAGTTCGACGTCGTCGTGGTTCTCGGCCACGACGGTGCCATCCGGCAACGCGATCTGAAGTATCGCATCCATCGGCGAGCCGAGGTTGTTGTTGCCATCCACATCCGCGACCAGGGTCTGCCCGGCCATCAACGAAACGGCGAAGCCATCGACATCGGCACCATCAAGGATTCCATTGATCGTGACGTTTGGCTCCGCGATAGCCTGAGCATTGCGCGGTGAGTTGTTCGGCTCTTGATCGTTGATCTCTTTCAGGCTGCCGATCAAGAACGGCAATGCCGCCGAAGCGCCTTCCGCATTGTAGAGTCGGATCCAAACTCGGTTGGCGGCGAGATCCGAAGGAATCGAAATCTCCAGCTTGCCCGCTTCTTTTCCGGGAACCACGTCAACGCCCGGCGCCCGAACCGAGACCGGCCAGGGGTCAAGCGTGCCCGTGCACGTCACAACTACGTTCGTTCCGCGCTGTCCGCCGCTTGGAAACAGGTGCGACACGGTCGGCGGCCCAGCGAGCGATCCAACCGGAGACAACATGACGCTGGCGATCGCGAAAGAGCTGATTAAATACGCCATCGCGATGCGAACGTTGCGAAGCCACCCATCCGATCGGTCAGCGAGGGTTCGCCTGAACCCTCGCTGACGTCTCGAGTGCGTGTGATCCTCCCGAACACGTACGGATCGGCTGCCGTTCATCCCATCAACTCCGCGATCGGGCGCGGGTCACTGACCAGGTGCGTGGGCCGGCCAGCGCTGTTGTAAAGGATCTTGTCGGGCTGGATTCCGAGTTTGAGGTAGACGGTCGAGGCGAGGTTTTCCGGGCCGTATATTTTTTCGACGGCCGTGTAGCCGTTGCGGTCAGTGGCACCGATGACTTGCCCGGGCGGCGTACCGCAGCCGGCCACGAGCACGGAAATCGCATTCGACCAGTGATCGCGCCCGGGAGTGGTGGAGCCTGGCAGTGTCGAAATCTGCGGAGTCCGACCGAACTCGCCCATGACCAGTACGAGCGTCGTCGCCAGCAGTCCGCGCTGGTCGAGATCCTCGATCAACGCGGCGACAACCGATTCGAACTCCTGGCCCTGCTTACGAAACGCCGGGAAGATATTCGAATGGTGGTCCCAGCCGCCGTTGTTGAGCGTGACGAACGGGACCCCCGCCTCGACGAGCCGCCGGGCGAGCAGGGCACGCTGGCCGAGCGCGGTCCGTCCGTATGCGTCGCGAACGGTCTGAGGCTCGCGATGAATTTCGAACGCGCGTTGTGCGGCAGCAGAAGTAATCAGCGAGACCGCTTGCTGATAATTCTCGTCCACGCCGAGCACCGGGTCGCCGGCAGCGCGGTCCTGGAACCGCAGCAGGCCGTCAAGTTCGCCACGCAACTGCCGACGGCTGATTGCGCGGCCGTCGTCGAGGCTCCTGGGAATCGTCACGTCGCGCACGCGGAACGACTCCTCGTTCGGATCATCCCCGACCACAAACGGGGCATGCCGAGCACCCAGGAAGTTTGGACCTCCCGATTTGGTCATATCGGGCATGGAGAAATAGGGAGGCAGCCCGTGCGGAGCGCCACGTTCCGCCGAAACGACTGACCCTAAGCTCGGATGAAAGCTAACGAAGGCCCCGCAACTCACGGGAATGCGCGTCGGGGCACCGGTCATCATGTAGTGATTGCCGGCCCCGTGGTTGTTCTGGTCGTGGCGGATCGAGCGAACAATGGCAAGCTTGTCGCTGATCGCCGCCAGTCGCTGCATGTTTTCGGAAAAGTGGATGCCGGACACCTTGGTCGGGATCGGCTGGAATTCACCGCGAATTTCCGCGGGAGCGTCCGGCTTGGGATCAAACGTTTCGAAGTGACTCGGGCCACCGTCCAACCAGATCAATATGCAGCTTGTCTTAGCCGCCGATGATTCGCCGGCGGTCGCCCGAACGCGAAGTGCGTCAACGAACCCGCCGCCCAGCAGTGCTCCCAACCCGAGCTTCAAGCAATCGCGTCGCTTCATTCCCTCGCAATTTCGATGGATCGCCATTTTGCGTCCTCACTTTCAATCGATGAAAAAGAATTCGGGTGTATTCAGGAGTGCCCAGAACAAGTCCTCGACGTTCGCGCGCCGCGCGGCGCCTTCCGGCAGCGTCGCCAACGACTTCGCGGTTTCTGTCGACGTGGGAAATCGGCCGTACACGCGTAGAAACGCCTCTTCGACAATCTTCTGGTTCGGTGCGTCGCTGCTGGCCAGTTGCGCCGGCCGCGCCGAATCGTTCGACAGTTTACTATCGATCGCCGGGGAGTTCATCAGATGCAGCACTTGCGGCGTCGTGGAATCGCTCGTCCGCTCGCACGGCGGGTCCTGGTTTGCGTCGGGTCGGCCGAATGTGTCCAGGAACAGCGACGATGCTCGATATGTCCAGACCTGCGTGGCCCGCGAGCCTGGTGGCATCGCCGCGAAATCCTCTTCGACACCGAGAACGTCATTGACCGCATCCAGCAGCACCTCGGCGCGAAGCCGCTGGCGGTAGTATCGGCTGAAGTTCTTGATGTCGGAAACATTTCGCTCCGACGGTGTCGAACTCAGTCCAAACACGTGCGACGTCATGATCGTGCGGATCAGGTGCTTGATGTCGTAGCCGTGCTTGCGGAAGTCGTCGGCAAGGAAGTCGAGCAGCGGCCCGTTCGACGCGGGATTCGTGGCCCGAATGTCGTCGACCGGATCAACCAGCCCCTGACCCATCAACTCGGCCCAAACGCGATTCGCCATCACTTTCGCGAAATATGGGTTCGAGTCGCTCGTCATCCACTCGACGAGCACGTCGCGCGGTTCGTCGTCCGGTCCGAGGGTGACCGGCGTGCCGGTGAGCGTCTTCGGCAACACAGCCACTCCGGTCCGGCCGTGATTGAGCTGGCCGCTGGCCGCCGTGAAGATCAGCTCCTCGCCGCCCGAGATTGGAGGCGACAGCCCGCCGTTGTGCCCCACGCGCGAGAAAAATGACGCGAAGCCATAGAAATCGTCCTGACTCCAAACCTCGAACGGATGGTGATGGCACTTGGCACATTCGAGCCGAACGCCCAGAAAAAGTTGACTGACGGATGCACCAATCTCCACCGCCTCGGGGCGATCGCGAAAGATGACGGTTGCGCCGTTTCGCCACGTACTGCCCTGCGCCGTCACCAATTCGCGGACGAACTGGTCATACGGCTTGTTCGCCCGAAACGACTCGCGGAGCCAAGCGTCCAACGTCCAGACGGCCTTCATGCCCACGCGATACGGATTGGGCCGCAGCAAGTCGGCCCACTTGTTGGCCCAGAAGTCGCCGTACTCCGGGCGATCGAGCAAGCGATCGATCAGCCGCTCGCGCTTGTCCGCACTGGTGTCGGCGAGAAAAGCAAGCGTCTCTTCGGGAGTCGGCAGCCGGCCGATCGCGCGTAGGAATGCCCGGCGATGAAATGTTTCGTCGTTCGTCGACGCAGACGGCAACATGCCTAACAGCTGCAGCTTCTGCCAAACCAGTTGATCGATTTCGTTGTTCCGCGGCAGCTTGGCATAGACTTCGTCGGGCACCGTTCCGGGCAGCGGAATTGTGACCGCGCAGACGGCGATGTGGTTCATGTATCGCACCATGACGGCCGCCTCGCCGGGAACTGGACCGGCTTGCACCAAACCCTCTCGACTGACCGCGGCGATCGTGCCGTCGTTGGACTGAAACGCGCTGCCATCGGTCACGTCGCGGCGGTGGCCGTCGGAATATTCGGCCAGCACACGAAGCGGAAAGTTCTCTTTGGGAGCCAAGCTGTGGCTGGACGGCTCGACGAGAACGCGAACGAGCTTGGGAGCGTCGGCGGGGGTGCGCGGCGCCCCTGCCTCAATCCACGCACGCAGCAGTGCAAAGTGTGGACTGCCCACGTCAAACCGCGCGCCACCGCCGTGCGGCACCTGTGCCGTTGCCTTGATCAGTATCAAACTGAGATCGGGTGCCGCGGGAAAAACACGCCGCCCGCGGCCCTCACGAACGAGCGCCGCGTAGTCGAAGTCCGAATCGAATCCCAGCAGTGACAAAGCAAACCCGTTCTGCCCACGCGACTTGCCGTGACATGCCCCCGCGTTGCACCCGAATCGGGTGAGGAGCGGCTGAATGTCGGACTCAAACGTAACCCCGTTCGGCCGAACCGATTCTTGAACTGCGCCCGGCGTTGACGCATCGTCGGTTTCGGATGCCGAGACTCTCAAACCAACAGCGCAAGCGCAGATTGCAGTTATCCACGCAGAACAGTTCGCAACTTGAGTTACTTTGCGGATCATGCGTGTTTCTTGAAAACTCCAGTGCAAATTCACCTCAGGAACCGTCATTAGATCAGCTCAGCACTTCCCCAACCGGATCGCCACCCCGTGCGATCTCAAACGGGCGACCGAGACGGTCATGCACGATCAGGTGCGGGTCAATGCCCAGCAGGTGATAGATCGTCGCGACGAGTTGGGAGGGATGCACGGGATCGCTCACGGGGTAGGCGGCCTGTTTGTCGGTGACGCCGTGGATCATGCCGGCCTTGACCCCTCCGCCGGTCAACAGGCTGAAGCCGCACTGCGGCCAGTGGTCGCGGCCCGCGCTGCCGTTGACGCGAGGCGTGCGCCCCATTTCCCCCATCACGATCACCAGCGTCGAATCAAGCAGCCCACGCTCCTCGAGATCTTGGATCAGCGCCGGATAAACCTGGTCCAGGATCGGGAGGTTGACATTCTTCAACATGCCGAAGTTGTTTGTATGCATGTCATAGGCGTGGCCATAGTGTTTGAAAATCTCTTGATGGACGCTGACGAACGGCACGCCCACTTCGACCAGTCGGCGGGCGACCAGTAGGCTGGCGCCAAACAGGTTGCGACCGTAGCGGTCGCGAACTTGGTCGGGCTCTCGGGAAAGGTCGAAGGCGTCCCGCGTCTTGCTCGAAGTCAACAGATCGAAGGCCCGCCGCTGGAATTTATCGAGCCGCACTTCGGCCGCCGACTTGCTCGCCCGGTGGAACGCATCGTCGAGTTGCTGTAGCAGCGAGCGGCGGCCATCGAAACGGTCGACGGTCATCTCCGGCTGGCTGTTGAGGCCCGGCAAGTACGGTTCCCCCTCGGCCATCACCGGGTCGTAGTGCTGGGTCTTGGGTTCGCGTGCGAACTTCGGATCGCAATGCGAGAACAGTGGATCGTACTGGCTCCCCAGGAATCCGCCGTACGGTCCGCCTCGGCGATAGCCCTCCTGACCCCAGCCGGGATAGCACGGCAGGCAGACCGCACCGGGCAAGTCGCGCGGTCCCAGCCCTACGTACTGGCAGATCGCGCCGATGTCCGGCGGATCGGTGGGCTGAGCCGGAAGCTGTGCATTGCCGCCCGTGAAGCCCGTCATGATCGCCAGCGGATCGTGCGAGTTGTAGGTGTGTGAGATCGTGCGGATCAGGCAGGCCTTGTGCATCCACTTAGCCGCGTTCGGCAGGTGCTCGCAGACTTGAAGTCCAGGCAGCGACGTGTCAATCGGTCGGAACTCACCGCGGATTTCGGCCGGGGCGTCCGGCTTCATGTCGAACATGTCCATGTGGCTCGGGCCGCCGAGCAGATTGAACAGGATGACCGACTTGGCCCGCTTCGGTGGTCGTTCGTTTCCCGTTGAACGCGTCTGTTCGGCGGCTCGCAACAGGCCCGGCATCGTGAGGCCGAAGAGCGACAGTCCGCCGGCCCGCAAGGCCTCTCGACGATTCCAGCCGTTACGCGGCGCTGCGCCGCGACTAAAAAGACGGATCATGCTCGCAACTCCTCAACGTTGGGGCCTGCTAAAACTCCATTGAGTTTATCGGCACGCGGCTCTGCGAACAAGCAATTCGTCCGTAGGAATCCCCAGAGTCTTGCCCAATCGCCATTGAACGAGTCCGACATCCATGGGTGGACGACCTGCCCTGTGCGTTCGGCTGCGAAGCTGACCCAAGGCGTCGCCGGATACCTGATCCGCGGCACTGATGAAGCCCAACCGAATGATCGCGCTACGGTAAGATGCCCGGCTGATCACTTGACCCCTGGCACGCCGATGCGGCGCAACATGGCGCGGAGTTCCTGGCGTTCGTCGTCGCTGGCGGCACGAACCGGCAGGCGGCTCGGTCCCCCGGGCCGGCCACACAACTCCAGCGCGGCCTTGACGCCTGGCCCCTCAGCCCCGGTCGCCGCGCACAGCTTGCCATAGCTCTCATTCCAAAGCCAAGTCACTTCCCTCACCTTCTGCTGCGCGGCGACGTAGTCACGGGCTTCGAGAAGTTTCCACACGGCGATTTCGTGCTCGGGCCAAACGGAACAGAGGTGCGTGATGAACCCGGTGCCGCCCAACAAGTGGCTCGTCACATATTTTCCCTGGTTGTCGACGACCGCCATTGACGCGGCGAAACGAGCGATGCCGCGTTCGTATCGACTGCTGTCGGGCGTGGACCATTTGAGCGACCGGCAGCGCGGCAACTCGGCCAACCGGGCCACCAGGTCCAACGGCATGTCGTAGCCTTCCCAATGCGTGTTGTAGGCCATGATCACGATCCGCCGCGTCGCCTCATGCACGGCCTCAAACACGCGGCGCGTCGTCTCTTCATTGGCGGGATAGTAGTAGGTTGGCGAGAGCTGAATGCCGTAGGCACCGATCTCTTCCGCACAGCGCGCCATCTCGATGGAATGCGACACGTTGGTGTCCTGCGCGCCGACGACGACTGGCGTGCGACCGTCCGCCGCCTCGACCACGGTCCGGGCGACCTGCTTCCGCTCGTCAAGCGTGAGCATCGGAAAATCTCCTCCCGCGCCTCCAGCCAACAATACTCCCTGGCCGCGCACCAGGCCCCGGCCGATCAGAATGCCGACGTTCTCGCGAATGGCGGCGTGATCGATCGACAGATCGGGCTTGTAATGTGTCAGCACGGGAACCATTGGCCCGCGTAATGTTCGCTTGACTTCGTCGATGTTCATGAAGAGTTCCCGTAAAGTTGTCTCTGCGACGTGAAGGGGCCAGACGGTCAGGTCTCTTTGTGTTGCGATCTGTGGGCGAGATGCTGCGAATCAACGCACCGTCCACGCCAGTTTGACAACCCAAATGCTGTTGGTGTCCTGAGAATCCTGAGGAATGGCTTTCCATCCGTGCGGAATGCGGTCATAGATCACAATCACCGATTGCTCATCGAGCGCCGCGACTTCGGTGTACGAAGTGGTTTGGTCGGCGCGCGTGATGGCGTCTTGCGGATGCATCTCGTTGTGATGGCTTTGCAGGTCAACCTGCAACCAGTCCTTGCCGTCACCGGCGCGGTTGATCCAGGCGAATATGCCCGGTCGTCCGCCGGTCAGGACGAGGGAGCCGTCTTTCATCAGCGCCAGGCTCGGCTGCACGGAATGAGCGTCCTTCATGGCCGCGGGTTCTGACCACGTTCGGCCATCATCATCGCTGAAAGTCTGGCCGTAGGGAACGTTGGAGGCCAGCCGAAAAATGTTCATCAAGCGCTCGTCCTTAAGGCGGATCGTCTGAGATTCGCACGGCCCTTCGCCACCGGCGAGCGGGCAATCGAAACCTGCGATCAGCGACCGGAACTTCCAGGCGAGGCCATCGGTGGATTCCACCATCACCAGGCTGTAACGACGCTCGTCTTTGAAATAGCCGTACATCGTGGCCAGATACTCGCCCGACTTGCCCGTGAGGCCGTGGCCGTTAAAGCCGAATCCTGACAAACCAAGCTGTTCGTTGAAGCTGCGGTCGGGCTTGGGCCATCCAGAGACGGTGAGGCCCTTGCGGGTGAAGGAGACTTTGCGCTGACCCTTTGTTCCGGAGACAGTCTGATGCCAGCCGCGCATCGCCCCGCCGTCAGGATAGAGATTGAACGGGAGCAACTGTTCGTGGCCGTTCTTCAGTCGCAACATCCCTTCTGCGTACGCGTCGTATTCCGGCATGAACGAAACGGGCGCTCTCCAGGTGAGGCCGTCATCCGCCGACCAACTGACCGAAGATGTGCGATTGGCGACGATGGCGTCGGGATTAGTCGAGAAGTTCGCGCACAGATCGCCGCCGGACAGCCGCGTCATCGTGGGAAACCACAAGTATCCTTGGCTGCGAGCCACCAGCCGCGGTTTGGAAAGTGTGATTCGGTATCCCGCAAGATCGACGGTCTTCGAGTCGGTCCATCGTGCCTCATCCGCACGCCCTTCCGCGTTCGCTGGTTCTTCCGCCAGGGATGCCATCGCAAGTACCAGAGCGATCGTCAGGTTGCATAGGAGTTCACACTTCAATCTCATGACTTCGGTCTCCTACTGGACCAGCCGGCGAAAGACGGGGGGATCGAGGGTCACTTTCAGCGACTCCTCAATGCGGCCAGTTTGCAGCGCGTCCCGGACTGTGATCAGAGATTCGCGTGACGCGGTCAGTGTTTGGTCCAGGTCGCGATCGTTGTGCGCCGCGCTGTGGACGGGGTGAGTGTTGAATAGGATGCGACGGTGTGCCATCTCTTGGGCATAGAGCGCTGCGAGCTTACGGGCCAGCGACGGCCCGTTGCCGACGATTGAATCGCTGCGCGCGGCGCCGGTGGACTCCGGCATCCCCGCGCCCTGCGCGGAAAACTCGATGAGCGGCCACTGCGGCGTGCCATACATCCGCGCGGCAATCCCGATTTCCTTCGCAGTCGTGTTCCAGCCGGCCATCAATCGCTCACCATACTCGCGCAGCATCGCCGGGATGTTGCGCCGCCGGATTTCCTTGAGCGTCGCGATCGCGGCGACGATGCCCACCAGGTCGGACCAGTTCGTGCTGCTGATAAACATTCGCGCAGCAGGCTCCATGACCGCGCGACGACCCACCACGGCCCCCATCGCGTAGCCGTTCGACAGCGATTTCGCGAACGTGGCCATATCGGGCACAACACCCAGGAATTCTTCGACCCCGCCCGGCGCGTGGCGGAATCCGGTGGTCACCTCGTCGAAGACCAAGATAATCCCGCGATTTTCGGTCAACGCGCGAACACCTTGCAGATAGCCGGGCGGCGACTCGGTCGATCGCATCGGCTCCATGATCACACAAGCCACGTCGGGCGCGTGCAAGTCGAGCGCCTGTTCCAGCGCGGCCAGGTCACCATGCGGAAATGGAATTGCCGTGCCCGCCAGGCCCCGCGGAACACCGATCGGCTCGATCCCAGGGAAGAGATGCGAATCGAGTGATGCGGCGTCGAGGTTTGCTGCCAGGTACCAGTCATGCCAGCCGTGGTAGCCGCAAAACAAGACCTTGTCGCGCCCCGTCGCGCCACGGGCAATGCGCACGGCGATGGCACACGCCTCGCCACCGCCCTTGGCAAAGCGAACCATTTCGGCACACGGGATGGTTCGGCAAAGCAGTTCCGCCAGCTCCAATTCGGCCGGATGATTCAGGCTATACATCACGCCGCGATCGATCTGCGCGCGGACCGCATCGTTCACGACGTCGTCCGCGTATCCCAGGATGCAGGCACTGACCGACATGCCGTAATCGAGATACTCGCTGCCATCCACGTCCCAGATACGCGAGCCTTTCCCGCGATCGGCGAAGATCGGGGCCACTCCCGGCGCAAAAATCAGCGGGCGCCGGCTGAGCAGTTGCGTGCCGCCGGGGACAATCTGCTTCGCCCGCTCGTATAACTCGAGCGATCGCGCGATCGGCGATGGATCGTCCATTTGGCACCCTCCCGTGATGGTTCCACCAGGCTGCTCATACAAGTTCGCGAATCGGTTCGTGGGTTTCCGAGACGTACTGCGGTCGGCCATTGAGATCGGGGATCGTCGTGTGAGCGGTGTCGATGCCAAGGTTGTGATAGAGCGTGGCAATCACATCCTGAAAATGGACCGGCCGCGAAACGGGTTCCTCGGCTAGTCGATTGGTCTCGCCGATGACCTGGCCTGTGGTCATGCCTCCGCCCGCCAGCATGGCGAACGTCACGCGCGGCCAGTGGTCTCGCCCGGCGCTCGTATTGATCTTGGGAGTCCGCCCGAACTCACCCCACACGACCACGGACACGTCGCGATCGAGCCCTCGTTCGTGCAGATCCGAGACGAGCGCCGCCAGGCCCTGATCGAGCAGCGGGATCACTTTGCGGCCGTTCGTGAAATTGGCTCCGTGCCAATCGAAGTCCGCAAACGCCACCGTCACACAGCGAGCCCCCGCT
>JAQBZB010000117.1 GCA_027622275.1 Planctomycetota bacterium
AGCCTCGCCCTCCCAAAACTCAAATCGGGAAGTTGTTGATATTCACTTTCTAACGATGAATCAACAGGAGACGAGTAACGATGGCAGCTGATCTAATTCCTCCGCTTTGGAAAGTGCCTCAAGTCTTTCGAGACCGGATGGGCGAGCAGGTTGGCCGGCAACGTCCGATGGTGGCTGACGGGCACTTGCTGCTCGTGCTGCACGCGCCCCCCAAGCCCAACGAGAACGAACGCCACGGTCGTTTCTTTTGGCGAGATCCGCCAGGGCAATGGACATCGAAGGAACGGGGCACCGGGATTAATGCCCTGAATAAGCATCTCGAAGAATACGAGGAAGTGCTTAACAAACTCGATCGCCTGGAAGAACAAGCGACCACTTCGAACGAATACTTCGCGATCCTTGAACAGTTATCGCCCGTGCAACGAGCCGCGACCAATCTGCACCAGGTGCTGCAGAACGCGCGTAAGGAATGTCCGGACTTCCGCGAGTTGATTAATCTGCGGGACCGCGCGTACGAAATCGAACGCACCGCCGAGTTGCTGCTGGCGGAAGTCAAGAACGCCTTAGATGTCGCGGTCGCCAAGCGAGCTGAAGAGCAGGCAGCGTCTAGCGATCGGATGTCCGTCGCGTCACATCGTCTGAACATCTTGGTGGCGTTTTTCTTTCCTCTCGCGACGCTGATGGCAATCTTCGGAGCCAATCTGCGGCATGGTTGGGAAGATGTCTGGCCCCCCATTCCAATGCTGGTCGTGCTCGGCGTCGGACTCGCGATGGGAGGAATCTTGACGTTGTTCGTGACCAGGAGGTCAGGTGCTTAGTTGGAGATACCATGTCGGCACGATGAACTGCTACGCAGGGCTTTTGTTCTATTCAAACTGCGACGAGTGCAAAAGAGTAGCATGGCCTCGTAGGCCGTGTGTTCTCTGGCGTTCCCAAGCTGACACGGCCTACGAGGCCATGCTACTTCTTGCGCAACTTCAAACAAAAGCCCTGAACTGCCACAGGCACGAATTGCCGCCAGCGACTCCGGGTGCTATCCTGAACGTCCTCGCCGACGCTCCACCCACCAAGGAAACTGTCATGGGAAGGCTGCTGAAAAGTCTCTGCTCCGGCTGTCTGTTCGTGATCGTTGCTGCCAGTGTTTTGCTAACCAGCATCGCGACGGCGTGTGAGACGCCCGTCTATCGCTATGCGATGTATCGCTGGCAACCCGCGCCCTACGAGGTTTATTTCTTTCATGACCAACCGGCCAACGAGCAAGATCAACGCGTCCAGGAAATGCTGACCGAGTACGAGCGCGGCGACGACGCGCGCGCGAACGTGGCTTGCATTCCCGTCAACATCGCCGAAGATCCGGAACTGACTTCCGTGCCACCCGACGTGAAGAAAGCCTGGCTCGAACGGGAAGACAAACAACTCCCTTGCTATTTCATCTCGACGCCGTACGGCGCTGGAATCTCGTTCGAGCAACTGGACGAAGCGAAAGTCAAGTCGCTCGTCGAATCGCCGGCTCGAAAAAGCTTGGCGGCTCAGCTCGAGACGGGCAAGCTGGGTGTGTTCGTGATGCTGGGCGGCAAGGATGAAGCGGAGAACGAAGCGACTGCGGCGATCTTAAACGGACTGGTCGAAGAGGTGCGTGAGGGGAAGGTCAGCCTGTACGTCTCGCCCACCGATGCCCCCGCGGAAGGCGAACCGGCGGCCCCCAAGTCCAACTTTGACCTGGGCTTCATCCAGATCAATCGCGACGATCCGGAAGAGCAATGGCTGGTCCGTTCACTGCTGGCGATGGAACCCGATTTGCCGAACGAAGAACGTCCGATGATCTTCCTGGTCTACGGACGTGCCCGTGCCTTGCTGCCCTACATCGGCAAAGGGATCACGCGCGAGAACTTGATCCGTGAAATTGAATTCATCAGCGGAGCCTGCTCTTGCACGGTCAAAGAGCAGAACCCAGGGATCGATCTGCTGGTCCGATATGACTGGGATTCGGCGGCCGCTGCCTTGGCGGAAAAGTTTGGCAACGAGGAAGGAAACGAAAGTCAGTTCGGCCCCGAGATGTTCTTTCCCGAGTTGATCATTCCGGATAGCGGCTCGCCCGTCGGCACGGAAGTGGCCGCGACGGAGAATGCTGAACCAGTCACCGACAACACGATCATCGAGCAGACAGCGGAAAATGTCGACCCGGACACCAGCCCGAACAAAGACGATAACAACAACGTCGTCGAGGCAACGGCGACATTGGTCGATCCGGAATTCACGGCAACTCCCACCGGGCCGCAGGTGGCAACGGTCGCTCCGGCGTTGGCCCCGCTCGCGTCGAGCACCATCGACGGTTCCTCGTCGTCGAGCCTGACGAGCGTCTGGATCGTTGGGGCGGGCGTCGGCGTCGCGTTGCTCGTCCTCTTCGGTCTCACCTTCGTCGTATTGCGTCCGCGCTAGAAGCTCGCAAGGCTTTCCTCTCCGATGATCGAACTCGCCGACGTTAGCAAAGTGTATCGCACGACTCACGGCGACGTGCGCGCTGTGGATGATGTGACGCTGGCGATCAACGCCGGTGAGTTTGTCGCGTTGAAGGGCCATAGCGGGAGCGGCAAGTCGACGTTGCTGGCGCTGCTCGGCGGCCTGGCGCTGCCCAGCGCGGGGAGCGTCGCAGTCGCGGGACACGACGTGGGAAAACTCTCGTCGAGCGAGCGGGCTCGTTTCCGCGAAGAGAACGTCGGCTTCGTGTTTCAAATGTTTCACTTGCTGCCTTACTTGAACGTCTTGGACAACGTCTTGGTCGCCGCTCCCGCGGCTGCCCGTGCCGCGAGCCGTGAGTATGCCAAGCAGTTGTTGAGCGGATTCGGTATGGAGGAACGAGTCTCGCATCGGCCGAATCAATTGAGCGTCGGCGAGCGGCAACGCGTCGCGATGGCGCGGGCGCTGCTGAACCGCCCCAAGTTACTGTTGGCGGACGAACCGACCGGCAACTTGGACGAGAAGAATGCCGAGGCGTTGTTGGACTTCCTCGGCGGCTTTCACCGGGAAGGGGGCACGATCGTTCTGGCAACCCACGACGATCGGGCTGCCGAGCGCGCCGAGCGGATCATCGAGTTGTCGTCCGGGAAACTCGTCTCGCCGGCTGGCAGCCTTTCTTGACGCAGCTGCCGATCGCGAACGAAGTAAGGTCAGATGGGAAATGCCTCGTCGCGTTGTGCGATCTCCAGGAACTCTTCTAACTCGGCGCCGCCGCCTTCCCAAACCAAGTCGCCTAAGCGCCGCAACTTTTCGCGTTGAACTCGATCGTAATTTGCCCGAGCGATGCGGCGGAAGTCACCGGCGTCATACTCTTTCTTCTCGCGGTCGCGATAGTCCGAAATCAGTGCCGCGTACTTTGCCGCGAGTGCGGCCTCGACGACCGGGATATTGTGCTGTGTCGCCTCGTCAACGACGACATAACCTTTCTCCTTCAAGATCGCCTCGTTCAATTTGTCCCAAGCTAACATGATGTCGATCACCGGCTTTGGGCGGCCGTCATTAAAACAATCCGCCGGGTCTTTGAAACGGACAACCGGTTCCAACTCTTCGATCACCAACATCGGCCAGGCGTCGTGAATCGCTTTCACGGCTCGTTTGCGATCGCTCTGTCCGATCAGCACATCAACATCTTGGGTCGCGCGCGGTTGCGGCAGGTAGCCGACGTAGCCGTGCAGCCCCATCAAGACCCACTTCTTGATGCCGGCGGCGACGAGGACGTCGATCACGTCTTGAGGCTTGATATCCATGGCGCCCTGCCGATGTGTCTGCCGATAATTGCTGGTGATGCTGACGCTGATCTGGATTCCGCGTGCATGTCCGGCCGGACATTTCGGATCGGTATCGTCAACTCCCTTCCATCGCTCGCCTTCCTGTTTGGCGACCGCTTCGCGACGGCGTTGCAGGTGTTCGGGTGTGTAGAGTTCCGGAAACGACAGTGCCAACTGCGAACGCTTTGGAAGTTGTGGTTTAGCGTTTTCGGTCATGTCGCGAGGCATCCGAGAATGAGCGTCGAGGACTCACGCCGCGCGTCTATTATAGCAGATGTTCGTGGTAGGTGGCCGTTCGCTCGGCGAACGGACGCACTTTCGCGGAGCGAAAGGCCACGTACGCCGCTAACCGCCGGCAACAGGCGCGATCAAGATCAATTCGTCGCGATCTCGGAGCGGGCGATTGGTGTAGTTGGTCAGCGTGCCGATGTGTTCGCCAGACACTGCGACAAGACAACTTCCCGGGAGTTGCTGATCGTCGCTGAGATCCTTCTTGAGCAGGCACAGCGCATCGTCGACCGTGGCGCCGTCATCAAGTGTTATCTCAGCGGGGAGCAGGCTCGCGGCTTGATAGCTGCGACCGGTGTAGGAAATCTGAATCTTCATGGCAGGCATTTCATCCTAGCGATGCGCAACACGCACAAGTGTCGCGTCGCTGCAATTGGACGGTCGTGAAGTTGCCGCGATAGCCGTCGTAGGTCAACATCTTGCCCCACAACGGATCGCCGGTTTTGGAGAGGATCTTGATCGCTTCCAAGGCGGCCAGCGAACCCGTTGCACAGGAGATGGCTCCGACGACGGGGAAGAACTCTTCGAACGGCGGCGGTTCGGGATACAGGCATTCCAAGCAAGCGGTCTCGCCCGGTTTGACCACGATCAGAGTTCCGGTCATGCCCCACTGAGCGGCATCGATGAATGGGATTCCGGCATGAACGGCGGCACGATTCAACCGCAACCGCTCTTCGAATGTTGGCGGACACGCCAGGATGATATCGCAGCGCGTGGCAAGCTCGACGGCTTCGGCGTCGTTGGGCTCGTGGTCGATCGCTTCGACTTCAACGAATTGATTCATCGTCCGCAGATAATCACCGAAGTCCGCCGCGCGGGGTCGTCCCAAGGCGCTTTCCGAGCCCAGGACTTGGCGGTTCAAGTCCGCCGAAATCATGTCGCCTCCGTGAGCGATGATGACGTGTCCGACGCCCCCCATCGTCAACATCAATGATGCAGGACCGCCCATGCCGCCGACACGCGTGACGAGAGCCGTCGATGCCTTTAACCGCTGTTGCCCTTCGACAGACAGGACGCCCGGCCCGATCTGTCGGTCGTATCGTGCCAGTTCCGCGGCGGAGAGTTCGGGGAGCGAAATGCCTTGGCCCTCCTGATGGTTTGCGATTGACGGGGCGGGATCACTTGCGGCGTTAGTTGACGTCGACGTAACCGTACTCGCCTCCCGTGGCCGCTGCAAGCCGGGCCAAGAAGTTGTTTGAATCTTGCAACGGACCAGAGCCGAACTGTACACAATGGATTGCCGTGCGAGGCGACGCCAACCTGACGATCGCTCGAATCTGCTGATCCTTGAGTGCTGGCTCGCCGCCATCGGTGAGCAGGAAGATGATATCCGGTTCAAGCGACAACGCGGACATCAACGCGCTTTCGTGTCCGGTCGCGCCGAAGGCAGCTTTGGTGCTGAGGAAGCCGGGGACTAACGCCTTGTTCGCGTCGGTCGCGGGGAGCAATTCGCGACGCTCCAGGTAGACGCTTTTGTCGTGGTAGACCACGACCTGAAAGCGGTGTTTGGCTTCGAGTCCGTGCAACACGCGGACCAGTTCATCCTCGGCGTCTTTCAAGACTCCCAGGCCCCCGCCACCCATGCTCTGCGAACGGTCGATCAAGAAGACAAACGAGCCGCCAACCGCTTCTTTGCTACCGAAAACACTTAGTTTCGTTGTCGGGCCACGCGCATTGGCAGCTCGCATCTTCGCTTGCTCTTCAGCGATGATTGCCGACTCATCCATGCCCGGCAGCTTCGGTCGCGAGTTGTTGACGGTCAGACGTGGCGTGTCGATGGAGGAAATGCCACCGAGCGGAAGATCGGATGTTTTTGGCAATGCGAACTCGGACAAGACAAGTGACTCAGGCGGACTGGCCGGAGGGCTTGGTTGTGAGCGATCGTCTGCCATCAAATCGGCTTGCGAGTCGCGTTCATCCGGATCATCCGCTGTCTCGTCAAAGTACACGGGCTCGAAGTTTGCTGACTTTCGAGCGAGCACGATACCGACCGGCCTCGCGAATTCCTCCGTCAAGGACGAGGCACCGGGACCAACCGCGAGGAACGAGATGCCGATCAACAAGACAAGATGGACGGAAACAGAGAGCAACCACGCCGGAACGAGCTTGCGTCGAGTCTCTAACTGGAATTCGTCATGCATGAAGATTGAGTTCAGACGCTGACAGGCGTGCCAAGCACTTGCAGGAAACTGCGAATCCAAGCGGGATGAGCGGGCCACGCCGGAGCGGTGACCAGGTTCCCGTCGATGTGCGCGTTGTCGAAGCCTTCGCTGGCGGGAACGAAGCGGCCGCCGGAACTTGTCACGTCATAGCTGACCGCGGGATACGCGCAGCAGGCTTTGCCGGACAGAACACCCGCCGCCGCGAGCAGTTGCGGTCCATGACAGATCGCCGCGATTGGTTTGTCGGCGGAGGCAAAGTGTTTGACGATCTCGATGACCCGCCCGTCGAGCCGCAAGTACTCGGGAGCCCGTCCGCCAGGAATCACCAAGCCATCGTACGACGTCTCGTCGATCTCGCTGAAAGTGGCGTTAAGCCGAAAGTTGTGGCCGCGTTTCTCGCTGTAGGTCTGGTCACCTTCGAAGTCGTGGATCGCGGTGGCGACGGTCTCGCCGGCTTGCTTGCCGGGGCAGACGGCGTGAACTTCGTGCCCGACCATTAACAACATCTGAAACGGAACCATGACTTCGTAATCCTCGACGTAGTCACCGACCAGCATCAAGAGCTTCTTTCTCGCCATGCCTGAATTGCCTTTCGTTGCGGGGGTGATGTCAGATCTAAATCGCTGGGGCCATCTTGCGTTGGGAGGTCGTGCGTGGGCAGCGGATACGCGGTCGTACCGCGGACCAGCCACGGTTCGATCAAGTCCATCATCAGAAAGAAGCCGGCGGCAAGCGTGCCGATGCAGTATCCCATCAAGCCGCCAAATACAACCAATCTCGCAATTAGGAAGAATTCGACCAGCGCCGGCATCGCTGGCGTTCTTAACGTCAAGTACACCCAAAACGGCAGCAGAATGGCTCCCGTCAGTGTCGATCCGCCTCGCGGAGCAGAACCGACGAGGATCTGCACGAGGCAAATTGCCACGATCTCCGACCCGACGAACAGATAAACGACGGGTGGCGCGTGGCCCGCCTTGAGTGAACCGAAGATGATCGCCAAGACCGTCAGAAGTCCCAAGATGGCTGTCAGGCTAAAGCGCGAAGGAACTTGATACTGAGCCTTCATGACTGGCGTGGAACTCGGCAGGAACCACCCGGTTCGCGCGGCGTAAGCTTTATAGGCAGGGCCGAGACGAGCGCGGCGAAACTGCTCCAACTCGTGGGCGACGCCCAGGCGGTGCAGCGCGACGAAGACTAACGTGCTTGCAATCAATAACCAATTCGCACACAGCAGCGTCACGGAAACGAAGAAGATGGACAGCGCCGCATCAAACGGATACCGACACCAAACGTGGGGACCGCTGGTCACAATGTTGCCGTCTTCATCGAGTTTGAGCTGTGAACGCATCGCCCAGATCATGAGCAAGATCGCGATGGCTGCTGGAACCGTTGTGAACCATCGAATCTGCGGGAACATGAAGAAGTTCCAGCGCAGAAGTAAATCGGGCCAAAGCACATAAACCGCGATGGTTGCGCCCCAGCCCGCGCTCACGGCGATTCGAGCGAACGACGATCGCACCGCAACGTCGGTTGCGGCACGCGGAAATGCGAACCGCATATAGAGTACGACCCCCACGCTGAGCACCAGCAAGTAACCAGCGGCAGTGCGGACTTCGGGTGGGGCATCAAACATTGGCTTCGGGTGAGCTAGATGAGATAAGGTGGAGATTCTACGTCGCGTTTTCCGATAACGAAATCGTCTACGGAGGTACGCACCAAAATTGCGGTGCCAGTGAGTTGCCTCGTATGGATGCGTGCGATTTTATTCGTTCTACCAGCTGCTTGCCACCCAAACACGCGAAATCCGGGACGATGACAGTACCTGCCCCCCACTTCTTGTTGTTTTCTGAAGCTCGTGCCACTCGCGCGAAGGTCCCCACTGCGTCCGATGGGTCCGGACACTGGCATTTTGTGCTGGAGTCGGTCGATGGGTCTTCGAAGCTCGAAGCAACGGACGAGGAACCTGAAGTAGATCCTGAACGACTTGAACTATTAGCCGTCGTCCGCGGCCTGGAGGCGCTTGATCAACCGTCACAAGTGACGCTGGTAACTCGCAGTCGGAGCGTGACGCGTGGACTTCGGTATGGCATCGATCGCTGGCGAGAAAACAGCTGGCAATGGGAATGCTTTGGAAAAATGGCACCAATCAAAGACTCTGATCTCTGGCAACGGATCGATCAGGCTCTGCAATTCCACCAGGTTTGCTGTCGCACATGGCGATTCGATCCACCCGAGGAGGCGGCACCTCGGCCTAAGATTTCGACAGTGAGTCGGAAGAGTGACCAAGCCGAGCCTGCTCGCCGCGACGGTCGGCTGGCGGCCGTTGCACGCAGGCTGAACGCATGTTTTCGCGCGATTCGTCAACCGATTCGCCAGTCATTCGCCCGGGCGGAGTGATTGCTCGTCGAGCGTACGGCAGATAGGTTGCTCGATGGTAAAGTTCCGGTGTCAGGGCTGGCGACTAGTACGAACGAGCCCATTGTCGATCCAGAAGTCGAACGATAGAAAGTGCGGAACGGATCGCATCTGATCGGACAGGATGTACGAAGTTTTCAGGAGGAGAACGTGCGGACGACCGTTTCTTTAGATAGTATCAGTGCGTTGGTTGAAGGTCGCCACGCTAACCCGTTCGACATCCTCGGACCACACGAAGTTGAATACGGTGGTCGGTCCGCACGCACGGTGCGAGCTTATCTGCCGAATTCACAACAAGTTTGGTTGATTGACGAGGCCCATAACACATTACGTCCCATGCGGCGCATCCATCCCGCGGGCTTGTACGAAGCCGTGGGACCTGTTGCCGAAGAAACATTCCATCAACCCTATCAGCTACGCGTGACCCAACGAAGCGGTCAGACGATCACCATGCACGACCCTTACGCCTTCGAACCGTTTCTAACGGACTACGACATCTACCTGTTGGGCGAAGGGACGCACTCGCGAGCGTACGACAAGCTCGGTGCCAAGCTGCGCACGGTCGATGGCGTGAGCGGAGTGAACTTTGCCGTCTGGGCACCGAACGCGGCGAGCGTGCAAGCCGTCGGCGGCTTCAACTACTGGGATGGACGCGGCCACAGTATGCGGAAGCACATCCCGAGCGGGATTTGGGAATTGTTTGTTCCTGGTCTGAAAGCCGGCGAGCCCTATAAGTACCGCATCAAGAAGGCGGATGGCGGATTGATCGACAAGAGCGATCCTTATGGCGTTGCTGCCGAATTGCCCCCCAGCACGGCGTCGATTGTTGCTGACCTCGATCAACATCAATGGCACGATGGAGGCTGGATGGAGCAGCGTCGCAGCTCGAATCCGCTCGAACAGCCGATGTCGGTCTATGAGGTTCATCTGGGAAGCTGGCGTCGCGGGAAGGATCGTCTGCACGGTTGGTTGAACTACCGCGAGTTGGCTCATCAATTGGTCGATTACTGCCGCGAGATGGGTTATACGCATCTCGAACTAATGCCTGTCAGCGAGCATCCTTACACGGGGAGTTGGGGCTACCAGACGGTTGGCTACTACTCGGTCACCAGCCGCTATGGCAGTCCCGAAGACTTCATGTATTTCGTGGATCACTGCCATCAAAATGGTATCGGCGTGATCATCGATTGGGTGCCGGCTCATTTCCCCAAGGACGATCACGGCCTCCGGCGTTTCGATGGGACCGCGTTGTACGAACACGCCGACCCGCGGCAAAGCGAGCATCCTGATTGGGGGACGCTGATCTTCAATTACGGTCGCAACGAGATCCGCAACTTTCTGATCGCGAATGCGCTGTTCTGGCTCGACAAATATCACATCGACGGATTGCGGGTCGATGCAGTCGCTTCGATGTTGTATCTCGATTACAGCCGCGAAGACGGCGATTGGGTGCCCAACGAACACGGCGGGCGCGAGAACATCCCGGCGATCTCATTGCTGCAAGAATTCAATCGCCAGACACACGCCGAATTCCCCGGCGCGATGACCATTGCCGAAGAATCGACTGCGTGGGGAGGCGTCTCGCGTCCGACCGATACAGGCGGCCTCGGCTTCACGTTCAAGTGGAACATGGGCTGGATGAACGACACGCTGAGCTATATGCAACACGAGCCGGTTCATCGCCAGTACCATCACGGCGAGCTGACGTTCAGCCTCATTTATGCGTTCACCGAGAACTTTTTCTTGCCCCTGTCGCACGACGAAGTCGTTCACGGCAAGCGATCGTTGCTCGATCAGATGCCGGGCGACTTGTGGCAAAAGTTTGCCAACTTGCGTCTGCTGTACAGCTATATGTGGACGCACCCCGGCAAGAAGCTCTTGTTCATGGGAGGCGACATCGGCCAGTGGACGGAATGGAACCACGAGACCGAGCTGCAATGGGATCTGTTGCAGTGGGATACGCACAGCGGCCTCAAGCGGCTGGTGGCCGACCTGAACGCCATGTATCGCCGAGAACCTTCGCTCTACGAAGTCGACTTCGAATACACCGGCTTCGAATGGATCGACTGCATGAACAGCGGCGACAGCGTACTGTGCTACATGCGCAAGGGCAAGGATCCCAAGGACTTTGTCGTGGTCTGCTGCAATATGACGCCGGTCGTCCGCGAAGGGTATCGTGTCGGCGTGCCTCGCAGCGGCTGGTACGACGAAATCTTCAACAGCGATTCGAAGCACTACGGCGGCACCAACGTCGGCAACGCTCCCGGCATGAACGCCAAGAAGCAGACAGCTCAAGGCCGCGCACTCTCCTTGGAACTTACGCTGCCACCGCTGGGCGTCGTGGTTTTGAAGCCAAAGCCGTGACGACGACCGTCAATCGCGACCGAACATGGGATCTTTTCTGGCGAGTGGTGGGCGTGAGCCCACTGATTGATTTGCTTTCGTACGATGGCCTTCCAAGGCCGTCGAATGTTAGACGACGGCCTTGGAAGGCCATCGTACAGGTCTTATGACAGTGCCACTTTCAACCGTGAGCAGTATCGCGAACTCGCCTACTCCTTCCACTTCACGTTCATCTCTTGCTCCAGATCTTTGTACCAATCTTGCCAGACGTCTTCGATCTCGCTGTAGGCGATTTGCGACATCTCGGGCGTGACGCCGGATGCTAGGAACTGTTCCTTGAGTATTTCCTCGGACGGCGTTTCGGCAGCGATACGGACCACGTAGACCATCGCTTGCGGTTGATCGACGGCCACGCCGACCTCGCCTGGTTTCAGACTAAAGACAGCTTTCATGAAATCGTTGCCGGCTGCTTCCACGCCATCGACTTGACTGAGCGTCGGCGCACCGGCTCCACCGAACGGGGTCGAACCGGTTGACATCCAACTGAAGGGCGCGGGTTGAATGACTTCAAGACCATCATGCTCGCTTAACGATTCGCCCAGCGGCTTGCCAGCGCCTGCCTGCTTGGCGAGTTTCTCTGCCTCCGCCTTGGCGAACACAAATGCTTCACGATGTTTCCAGGCGTCGACAACTTCGTTGCGGATATCTTCGAGCTTAGGTAGAAATGCCTCTTCCTCGGCGACCTTCCAGTACAGAAACTCAATGCCGAACTCGGCACTCTTGATACGCTCCGCACGATACAACTGGACAGTATCGAGGAATGCCTTCTGGGCAAACGAAACACGCTCTGGCGGCCACGATGTAAAGGTCATCTCGTAGGCTTTGCCGAGATCATAGGCGTCAATTCCGACAGCGTCGGTCGGGTCGATCTTACCGGGTACAAATCCTCGCTCGGTGGCCAATTTTTCGAAGTCCACAGCAGCCGGCTTCTGGCCGGATTTCGTGACATCAATTCGGCGGAGCTGTCGACCGTAGGCGTCGATCTCTGCCTTGATCTCGTCGAGTGACTTCGTGAGTCGTTCTTGCGCCGGTTGTCGCGATCGGTCAGTTGCAATCTCGTCACGAATTTCCGCCCGCAACTTATCGTCCAACGGCTTGTATTTCGGCTCTTCCGGTTTCTCTTCGGCCACGGGTGCTTCCGCAGCCTCCTTGGCCGGCGGTTCGGGTGCCGGTTCGGTCGGCTCGCTCGCCGGAGCAGAATCCGTGGCGGGGGCAGCCGGTTTCTCTGGCTGAACGGAGGTGGCTTCCGGCGCAGCAGGTGGATTCTCAATCGCTGGTTTCGCGGGATCAGCTGCGGCAGCCGGAGCGGATTCGACCGGCGCTGGAGGCTCAGGCGTTGCAGCAGGCTCGGTGGTTTCCGCGGGTGTTTCTTCTTCTTGATCGCCACAATTCTCTTCTTCGCTGGCAGCAGTCGGTTGTTCGTCGGTGGGTGCATCCGCAGCAGGTGCCGGATCTGACTCGCTGGCCGCTGGCTTCGCGGGTGCTTCCGATTTCTCGGTCGGAGGCGCGGGAGCCGCGTCGTCTTTCGGCGCTTCTTCCTTGGCCGGTTCATCAGCCGGCTTGTCGGGTGCGGCGTCAGGACTCTTGTCAGGCTTTGCTTCTTCGGACGGCTGCTCGGCCCCTTCGGCGGGAGCTTCGGTGGCGGGCTTGGGCGAATCTGATGCGGGCTCGCTTTCCGGCAAGTCGATCACCCGATAACGCACTTTATTCTCTTCGTAGTATTTTTCGATCTCTTCGTCCGTGATCGTGTCCTTAATCTTGGCAGCTTCCGCTTCTTGCAACGGGCCGGAATCGGCACGCACATACTCGAACGCCAGTTTGCGACGTCGCTTGAACGCCGGCTCGGGACTGTACGGGTTCGGAAAGCGGTCTTTGCCTTCCTCGTACAGCGTCTTGATTTCGGCGTCGGTCGGCATGGCGGAAACTTTGTCTTTGAAGTCGTCGACCTTCAACGCGACCATTTCCGTTTGCACGCGGCGTCGCATGCGGTTGTGGAACTCCCAGGCTTGGTGTGGGGGCACGACGAACAAACCGGCTCGTGTCATCATCAACATTTGCTGAGCCAGCAATTCGTGTTGCAACTGGTCCATCAGATGCTGCTGTGTCATGCGACCGGCGATCGTCTTGTTATAGATCACCCCGATATCGTTATCGTCTAACTCGCCATCGCTCAGTTGCCGTAAGAACGCTTCGACGGCGTCGTTGTCGACTTTCACGCCAAGCGATTCGGCTTTGGCTGCCAGCAGCATCTTTTGGACGGTGGCTTCATCAGTCTCCGCGACGGTGATACCGGGGCTGTAGCGACCGAACTGATCGCGAAAGACGCCTGGGCCTTTGGGGGTGCCTTCGCGGCGCACTGTCTCTTGGACCACCGCCATGAGGAATTCCACCGCCAACCGGTGCCGAACTCCCTGGCTGTACAGATCACTTCCGCTGACCGCACCATGCTTCCAATTCAGCACGACCTCGTCAGACTGACCGCCTCCTCCTTGGCCCGGCCCTCCCATCAAGTTGGTGAGCGCGTCGCCGATCACGAACACGAACATCAGCAGCACGCCGAAAACGATCAGCAGCATGTACTGATACTTACGAAACAGATGCATCATCTGAGACATCGAAAGCTCTCCAATCACGCAAGGTGAATAGCAAGACGGGTTGACAGCACTGCCAATCAGGTATTAATGAGTGGCCCTGTCGAGAGGCATAACCGGGATTTGCCGATTGTATGGCCCGTCGCCGTAAATTCAATCCCAATCAGGAATGTCGTCGACGGACGAGCGGTCCAATTACATCACTTCGCACGACCCTGCGGCGCGGCATGATGGTACTCAGGAAGCTTGCGGATAAAACCTGATAGATAGTCACGGCATTTCGGAATTCAACGCAAACCACCCAGATTGATGTTATCTATGGCCAAGAAAGCCTCCAACTCCGGCGGAAAATCGCTTGTGATCGTTGAATCGCCCGCCAAGGCCCGGACGATCGGTAAGTTTCTGGGAAGCAACTATACCGTGGAGGCCAGCATCGGGCACATTCGCGATCTGCCGCAGGGATCGAAAGAAGTTCCCGAGGAGTTCAAAAAGCAATCCTGGTCGTACTTGGGAGTGAACGTCGACGATCGTTTCACACCGATCTATATCGTTCCCGAAAAAAAACAGAAGCAGGTGGCAAAGCTGCGAGCCGCGTTAAAGAATGCCAAAGAACTCTATCTCGCGACCGACGAAGACCGCGAGGGCGAGGCCATCAGCTGGCATCTGCAGGAAGTGCTCAAGCCGAAAGTGCCCGTCAAGCGGCTCGTCTTCCACGAGATCACCAAAGAAGCCATTCAGGAGGCGATCGAGAACCCGCGGGAAATCGATGGCGCGCTGGTTCAAGCCCAGGAGGCTCGTCGCATCCTGGATCGGCTGTACGGTTACGACGTTTCCCAGTTGCTGTGGAAGAAGGTCGGTCGAGGCCTCTCGGCCGGACGTGTGCAAAGCGTTTCAGTGCGTCTGATTGTGGAACGCGAACGACAACGGATGGCCTTCCACTCGGCGACCTATTGGGACTTGCTGGCGACGTTCGCGGCCGAGTCGAAGGAAGAGTTTCAAGCCACGCTGGTTTCGGTCGACGGGCGAAAGATCCCCAGCGGCAAGGATTTCGACTCCGCGACGGGCAAGATCAAAGACGATGCGATGCTGGTGTTGGACGAAGCCGGCGCAAAAGCTCTCACTAGTCGATTGCGTTCCGCCCGGTTCAAGGTCCTGAGCGTCGAGAGCAAGCCGTACACCCGCAAGCCAGCTCCACCGTTCACGACCAGCACCATGCAACAGGAGGCAAACCGCAAGCTCGGCTTCACCGCTCGCCGCACCATGAACGCCGCTCAGAGCTTGTACGAGAACGGACACATTACTTATATGCGTACCGACTCGACCAACCTCGCCCAGGTCGCCGTCGACGCGGCTCGAGATTTGGTCAATTCCGAGTACGGTACGGAGTACTTGCCGGAAACTCCCCGCACCTATACCAACAAAGTAAAAA
Source organism: Planctomycetota bacterium (assembly GCA_027622275.1). Lineage (GTDB taxonomy): Bacteria > Planctomycetota > Planctomycetia > Pirellulales > Pirellulaceae. Next base: position 15,074 of record JAQBZB010000117.1, read on the forward strand.
ACGCCCAAGAAGCCCACGAAGCAATCCGCCCCGCCGGGCATCCGTTCGAGTTGCCGGGAGTTCTGAAGAGCAGTCTCAACTCCGATGAGTTTCGGTTGTTCGAGATGATCTGGAAGCGAACCATTGCCAGCCAGATGGTCGACGCCCGCGGCCACAACACGACCATCACGATCGAAGGTGACGGGGCCATCTTCCGGGTGAGCGGTCGGACGATCGACTTCCCCGGTTTCCTGCGAGCCTATGTCGAAGGGTCGGACAACCCCAACGCGGAACTCGCCGACCGCGAAACGATTCTTCCGTCGGTGGAAGAGGGACAGCAAGTTGCCTGCCGAAACTTGCAAGCGAACGACCACACGACTCAGCCGCCCGCCCGTTACACGGAAGCTTCCTTGACTCGCGAGTTGGAAGACAAAGGAATTGGCCGACCGAGTACCTATGCCTCGATCATCGAAACCATTCAGGCCCGCGAGTACGTCTTCAAAAAGGGGAACGCCTTGGTTCCGACTTGGACCGCGTTCGCGGTGACCCGTTTGCTCGAAGACCATCTGGGATCGCTTGTCGACTATCAGTTTACGGCGCAGATGGAAGATTTCCTCGATTCCATCAGTCGCCGCGAGGCCGAACACGTCGACTACTTGCAGAATTTCTATTTCGGCGGCGCTGAGCCGGGGCTGAAGGCCACGCTCGCCAGTAAGACCGAGGAAATCGATCCGCGGCAGATGAGTCGATTTCCGCTGGGCGTGCCGGCGGAAGGCGAACATCGCGACGAAGTTGTGCTGCGCGTCGGCAAGTTTGGGCCATTCGTCGAGCAAGGAGAACGCAAGGCGAGTCTGCCGGAGGGCCTGGCACCCGATGAACTGACGCTGGCGAAGGCGCTCGAGTTGCTCGACCAGGGCGCGCAGGATGACGAACCGCTTGGCATCTGTCCCGACACGCACAAACCGGTGTTTCTCAAAGTCGGGCGGTTCGGGCCTTATGTTCAGCGAGGCACTTCCGAAGATGATGAGAAACCGAAGAACGCCTCGTTGCTCAAGGGCATGGTCCCCGAAGCGATCACGCTTGAAGTGGCGTTAAAACTGCTGACACTCCCACGCACGTTAGGCGATCATCCCGAGTTGAAAGCGCCCATCGTCGCGCAAACCGGCCGCTTCGGCCCCTACATCAGTTGCGGCAAGGAGACACGCTCGCTCCCTGCGGATATCTCGCCGATCGACGTCACGTTCGAGAAGGCGATCGAGTTGCTGGCTCAACCCAAGACCCGCGGTCGCGGCGGCGCGGCCACGAGGGAGCCGCTAAAAGTCTTCGAAGCATCGCCGGTCACAGAACAACCCATCAAGTTGCTGGAAGGTCGCTTCGGGCCTTACGTCACCGACGGCGAAACCAACGCGTCACTGCCGAGGGGAACGAGTCCCGAGGAGTTCACGTTCGATCAAGCCGTCATGTTGCTGGCCGAACGCGCCGCCCGAGGTGGCACGAAGAAAAAGAAGAAGCGTACCACCAAGACGGCAGCGAAGAAGAAGCCAGCAAAGAAAAAAAGCTGAGCGCTGAGTTGCGCAGCTCAGCCTCTTCTATAAAGTGGGGGCGTGTTCTCGTCCCGAAGGGACTTCGGCGAATAGGCCCAGGCAGTGTCCACGCACCCGTGCTATTGCATGCCGGCCCGGAAGGCTTGCGAATCCGTATCGCTGCTGGTGAAGTCGCCGCCGAGTATCACGATCCATCACCGCGTGAGTCGGACGCCGCCATCGTTCCTGTCAAGAGTCTCGGTGATTGGGGAGGCCGTACGGACGGTCCAATTCAACTCGAAGTAACCGGCGGCAACGAAGTTCTGGCAACTTGGAACGACAACAGTGTTCCACAGATGGTCCGTTACGATATGCCAGAAGTTCGGCACCACTTTCCGGATCTACCTGCGTCGTTCACCGACAATCCGCCGGCTTTGGCCAGAGCATTACACAACACGATGCCGACAGCGGCATCAGAGCCAACGAGATTTGCCCTGCCCTGCATCCAGCTACGTGGCTCGGGAACGATTGTCGCGACTGACGGAAGTCAGATGCTGCTTGAAACTGGCTTTGATTTCCCGTGGGACGAGGATCTGATGATTCCGCGTCGTGTGGTCTTCGGCTCCGGTGAGTTGTCAGGCAACACGAAGGTGCAAGTCGGTTGCCCAGACGGCTGGGTCTGTTTTCGTCTGGGATGTTGGTCGTTCATGTTCGCCATCCATGAAGATGGCCGGTTCCCGGCCGTCGCAGTCTGGCGACGGGCTTTCGTGACCACACTCGAACAGACGGCGGCACCGGGCAACCACGACGACTTTTTCCGCATGGTTGGCGAACGCGAACGTTCGATCAAACCGCGCACCCAAGTTCGGTCTGCGGAGAAGGACGACTTCAGCGAACTCCTCGACACACTCGCAACCGACATAGCTCCGCGCTGGCGACCGTGACGCGACGTGGTCGTGCTCGTCTGGTCAAAACACTCAGCCGCCATCGAAACTCCTTCGAAATCAGGACTCGACCGACGCGTCTTTCCTTGAGCTGACTCGCGCGGTTCATCGACGACCGTGTCCTCGTCCGTCGTTGCCGCATCATTCTCCGCCACGGGAGGCTCGTTCAGGTCGTTAAATTCGATCGTCACGGTGCCGGTCAAAAACAGCTTAGTAACGCTATCACAACAGTGCTGTCGGCCAACGCAAGACGGCGCAGCTTATCGAGTTGATTACCGATCGTTCTGGGGCCACCGATCGGGGCGTGATAGCGTGCGTGAATGCACGAAACGACAGCACCGTTAACCGAGCTGCTTTCAACAAGTTAAGCTTAAGCTAGTGACATTCGATGCGCGACCTACATGCACAACGGCTTCAGCCTAAACTGTACAGGAGGGTGTGTCATGAGCGCGCAAGCGGTTTCCGGCTGCCCGCAGTTGTCGACAACACCGTGGAAGTGTTTGATTGCGCGAAAACTGCGGAGGTGGCGCACACTGCCGCTATTTACTCCGAGTGACTTTCGACGCGTCGGTGGGGGCGACCGCCGCAGGATAGCGATTGCGGTTCGAGCCCTCGGACGCGATCACCGGTAAAGTTGGCGAAATCGCGAGTGTCATAATTTGGTGGTCTGAAATCTCAAACGCAACTCGAAAACCAGAATGACTACACGCCTAAAAATGCGGAGGTGTGCCTCACCGAATCGCGTTTTTTTGCAATCAATAACTTCCGCGGCGTCTCGGCACGAAGCACGCAAGTGCGATACTCCCAGCCGTTCAACTTCGCGCAGAGTGGACGCTTCCCCAGGGTTTGGACAGTCTGCCTTGGAATCAGAGGATAACGATCTGCCAGCCAACGACTTGTGCCAGATTCCCACGTCTGTCGATCTGGCCGAGTACTACCTCTGTCGCGCGGCTGTTCAGTTGATTGCATGGCCTTTCTCCGCGTGGTATTTTGGCGTCAGCGCTCCTCTCCGGATACGGGGTCACGTCAGGATCCCGTGGGGTCCAGGGACGAGCCGAGTGGACGCGGAGAGTTTCGAAAACGTGCCGTCTTCCAGTGGGTGTCGATCGTGTAGGTGCGCCGTCTCATCTCATGTTGGAATGACAACCGTCATGCGCAGCGTTGTTTTTGCCACGTTGATCGACAAGAAGAAGTGGGCGCGGCTGCGTGGAGAGTATGTCGAAACATTCCTTCGCGAACTGCGGTCGCGCCTCGCAAAACACGGCAAGAAGCTGGCGATTGTCGTGGACGGTCGCGATCCCTCGCGCCCCACACGGTGGAACATCGACGGCGGCGTGCGGACGGCGGGATCCATTCAATGGTCACCTGAGCAGTGGCTCGCCACTGAGACCGTCGACGAAATGTGCTTGTTCACGAAGGCCGCGGGATCGGACATCAAGCATTGGGCGGACGCGCGGCAAACGCAAAAATCAAAGATGACGATCTCTGCCTTTCGCACGCGAGGTGATTTGCCAGCCGGTTTGCCGCGAATCATGTGGCTCGGGCGCGACGTCGAGACTGGTTTCGATTGGGAAGCGTGGGTCGACCGGCCGGACGAGAAACTGGCTGCGGAACCAGCGGCCAGTCTGTCGAGCAACGATGTCTTCGCTCGCCGTCGGCTGTTGACGTGCGTGCTTAAGGAAAAGACCGAGTTGCCCCTGGAGAAGATCGCGCTCGCCGTCCGCGACCCGGACGTCTTTGTTCGTCGGATGGCGCTGCGCGCGTTGGCCGCGCGCAAGGATTCCGCCGGCATTCCCGCAGTGGCGACCGCGCTCGAAGACCCCGAGAATTCGGTTCGTGTTCGAGCAGTACTCGCGCTGGGAGAATTGGATGATCCAGAGGCCGTCCAGCGAATACTCGCGGCCATCTCACGCGACAACAGTACGTTCCAGTTCCACTTCCGAGCGGTTCCCGAAGTACTGAAGAAGCGGGCAGCCGACGGCCGACTGTCGAAAGCAGATAAAGACCTGCTCGTCGCCCGACTGACCGATCCTCAGGCACGCGTTCGGGAACTGGTGTTGTACTATTTCACGCTCGTGGGTGCTCCGACGACGTCCTCGGTTCGTTTACGATTGCTCGATATTATCCGCGACGATCCAAATCCCTACGCACGCGAACTGGCCATGATCAACCTGCGCAGCCGCTTTGGTGCCGCGGCCGAGGTGACCAACGTACTGCGAAAGGTGATGGCCGGCGACAAGGATCACGCCGTACAAGCCCGCGCGGCAGTGGCCCTGGCCACGGCGCACAGAGTTCGGCCCGACACGAGAGCAGGCACTTGCCGCCGTTGCCGGTTTTTTCCGTCAATACGGTGACGGCTGTAAACGCACGGATCGTGAATGGGGCTGGCGAGCCGTGGGCAATGCACTCCTGCTCTTCGAAAATCATGGCACCGCGGTGCTGGAGACAATGATGGACGAAACAGACAATCGCGAGCTGTCCGACCGAGCCTGGCGGATTCTTCACCTGCGACAGGGAGACGGTTTCTTCCCGAGTACCGAAGAACAAGACGCCGCCGCGCATCGGTTGCATCCGTGGTTATCGCAGCAATAGGCTTTAATTCGGAGTCGAGAAATTGCCAACATATGTCGAGACCTTTGACAAAGACCCTGGTGGCTGGTTCGGCTGGATCAGTAACTCGCAGGGGCCGAAGCGGCTGGAGATTCGAGAGAGTTGCGCGATCTCGCGTAGTCCCTGGTGGATTGACTACAACCACGCTCCACCCGGCGCGGGTTACATGCACCTGCTTTACATGCTGTTCACGGCCGGTGCGGCGGGCGAGCACCAGCGGGAGGTTGCCGGGCCGAACAGGTACATCGCAGGCGGTTTCGGTACCGATTTCACCGACGCACGAATCACACTCCGTCTCAAGGGCGAGCTGCTGGCGCGCGGCGCCCAACTTCATTTGCTCTGCCAGGGTGTCCACGGTGGCATTTGCACCGGCTGGTTGCTGACCGGGCAGGCGTTCGAAGTTACATCCGATTGGTCGGAACAGACCATTGTTTGCACGCCGGACGAGCCGCAATGGACGTGTCTAGGCAGCCGGCACGATCGAACCGACTTCTACGGACGCACACCATTGTTGACCGTGCTTGGAGATGCCAACGCGGACATTCTGCTCGTACTCTTTCCACTCGACGTTGCGCCGATGGGGCCGGTCGACGGCGACCCACACACGCGAAGACCGGAACAGGACTATCCCGTCTGGCGGTCCCGTCTGCCGGAAGGCTACGTGATGCTTGACAAAGTGCGCATCGCGTTTCCAGGTTAGGACTGTTGGGATGTTCCTGCCGATGGCTCAAGGTCGGCGGGCTCCAGGTCCGCCGCGCGAGGCCGTGGCCGGGCTGGGAGCGTCGCGGCGATGAGGCAGCAGGTAAGCGGTTGCCGCCGAGTAGACGAGGCACCACTTCAACACATAGAGAATCATATTTCGTCGCTGAAACTGGTCGGCAAGTCGAACCTCGACTGCCGCCTCGGTCCCGCCGACTTGCAGACGATTCGGCTCCATCGAAATATGCTCGGCGGATCGCTCCGCCGGACGGTCGTCGCTCAACGATCAGCTCCTTGCGGCACTGAAACCGGGTGCATGGCAGCCTAAGATTTTTTCAATCCACGCCCAACAGACGGGCCGCGTTGTTCCAGAACACGTCTTCGACCTGCGCGTCGGAGAGGCGTTCTGACCAGCAGGCCCACTTGAGCGAACGCAGGTGTTCTAGACCGATCAGCACGGGATCGATTGCCGAATGCTTCTCGCCCCACACCGGCGTCTCCTCATACAGCCACACAAACGAATCGGCGGCAGACAGCGAACGTCCGCGCAGGTGACTGACCGGCAGATCCGAACCGTACATCAACTTGTCGTGACCGATGATGCGCATGATGGATTGATGGGCAATCGGTTCGCAGTTGGCGCTCGTGTCGAAGTACAGGTTGTCGAGGCCTCGCAGATGCGGGAGTCCTTCCAGGTTGTGAGCCGGCTGAAACCCGCGAGCCGAATGGGCCAGGACCATCTTCATGTTTGGATACGATTCGCAATAGCGGCGAATACACGCGATGTTCCCGGGATCGGCCACGGCCCGCGATTTGACCATGTGCAGCGTGATCCACCAGCCTTCTTCGTCGGCGACTTTGACGAACGGTTCCGGAAGGAATTCCTCGATTCCGGCCTCAAAGGTCGGCTGTGACGATGCCATCGTGTGGTAGCACTTCAGCCCGTGCAGCCCCAGACGACGGACCTGTTCACGCACCCACTCCGGATCGTCTTCCGGCCTGATGAAGAAGATTCCGCGGCAATCTGGATCGTCGGCAATCTCCTGTGAAACCCATTCGTTGGCCGACTGCGTCTTGTCCCGGTTCTCCGCGGTCACGAATGGAATGAACAGCGCTTTGGTCTCGCGCGCCGAATGAAGCTGCTCGATCGACGACATGTATTGCGCATAGCCACAATCTTCCGGTTCCCTGCCAACCGACCACGCAGCGCAGTCCTTGCGCCAGAGGTGCGCGTGAGCGTCGAAGATGCGATCGGGCAGGAACGAACTGAGTTCGCGTTCGAAGAATTCGCGGTCAACAGTGGTCCCCTTGATCGGGTTCGCTTCCATCATATTCGCCTAGGCTCCCTTCGAAAGCGTCGTCGCGATTGGCAACGACCGAAGGCCCTCGGTATTGATCGTTCCCAAATCTCCTCGATGAGGTGCATCGAGCGCTCCGCTGCAGATCGATCATCACGATTGTTCGTAGTAGCCATTTCGTCGGAACAAACGGCCTTTGCACGTCCATCTTAGTTCACCCGCGACTTGTCCGACAATCACCTCGAAACTACGGTAGTGTCCTAATCTTGAGGGGAGACTTTTAGAACCTCGTCGAACAGCTCGTCAAAACTCCAGACGTGTCCGGCTAGTTTTGCCATCATAGCAGCGCTAGGGCGTTTCTCGCCAGACTTACCCGGCTTCCGAGTCTGCCAGCAGTAGTTGTAGTAGGCGGCGAACATTCCGAAGGCGGCTTCGAGGTTCTCCAGCTTCTTCGAGAAGCACAACGTCAATCGGTTTAGTCTCTTCATAAAGACCCAATGCAATCGATTCGCTTAGGACATGGCAAAACGATGGCCAGTTGGCTGGGTACTCCAAAGATTGCCACGCAACCGTTAAGTTACAGACTGGCGAATCGCAGGGAATGGAATCAATTATGACGCAGGCAAAGAAGCGAAGAATGCCGAGCAAATCGCTTAACCAAGGACTTGGTGCCGCGAAGGCGGCCAAGCAGGACGAGTTCTACACCCAGTACGTCGACATCCAGAAAGAGGTCGAGGCATACCTTGAGTTAGACAGCGAGACATTCCGTGGCAAGGTCGTCTACTGCAACTGTGACGATCCCTTCGAGAGCAACTTCTTCAAGTATTTCGCCGCCAACTTCAACAAGCTCGGCCTGAAGACGCTCATCACCACCAGCTACGACGGCTCCCCCATCGCCGGGCAGGGAACATTGTTCCCGGAATATGACGAGGGCAACGGAAAGCGGCAGAAGCCCAAGGCACTGGCCGTCATCCTCCACCAAGTAAAGGACGAGGACGGCGACGGCGCGGCCAACGTGACCGACGTCGAGCTTTTCCTCAAGCGCAACAAGGCCGCCCGCATTGCCCTCAAGGGCAGTGACAAATACCCCGGCGGCGACTTCCGCAGCCCCGAGTGCGTTGACTTTCTCAAAGAAGCCGCCATCGTCGTCACCAACCCGCCATTCTCGTTGTTCCGGGAGTACGTCACACAGCTCATGGAGCACGGGAAGAAGCTCGTCATCATCGGCCCCAAGAACGCCACGACTTACAAGGAAATCTTCCCGCTTATCAAAGAAACGAAGTTATGGCTTGGCTCGGGATTCGCCAACGGGAACGCCTACTTCAGCATTCCCGACCACGGTGACCGGGAGTTCGCGGATGGCGTTTATGATGAGAGTACGGGGCTCGTGAAGTTCCGCAACGTCGGTTGGTTTACGAACCTCGATCACGGGCGACGCCATCAGAAGTTGCCGCTGATGACCATGTCGGAGAATTTGAAATTCAGTAAACACAAGGATCTCAAGGGTAAGCCCGCCTACGACCGGTATGACAACTACGATGCGATTGAAGTACCGTTCACCGACGCGATACCAAGCGACTACGCAGGCGTGATGGGCGTGCCGATCAGCTTTCTCGATAAGTACAACCCCGAGCAGTTTGAGATTGTTGGTACGACGGAATCCAACGACCGAGATAACGCCTACAGAACGCGGGTCTACACCTCGCAGGAGTGCCGCGAAGGATACAGCAGGCGGTTCGGCAAACCAGGCGTCTACGACTTAAACGCTTCAGGAGTCGTTGACGGTGTCAAGGTCTTTAAGCGCGTTCTCATTCGACACCGACGGCGCACAAAAGGGAAGAAGAAGTGAAAACCACTCTCCGCACCGATCTCACCGTCGCCGACATCTGCAACGGGTTCGTCTACAACCAACTCGAAGGAAAAGGACTGTTCGGCCTCGGCGGGAAGCTCACGATTCAGCCGGAGTATCAGCGCAACTACATCTACGCAGACGGCGGCGGCAAGAAAGAGCACGCAGTCATCCACTCGCTGCTCAAAGGTTATCCGCTGGGGCTGATCTATTTCAACAAAGTCGGCAATGACAAGTTCGAGGTATTGGACGGCCAGCAACGGATCACCAGCTTCGGCCGGTTCGTCACGAACAAGTTCGCGATCATGGACAATGCCAATCCGAAGAACTTCGACAGCTTGCCCGCCGACCAACAAGCCAAGATTCTGGACTCGAAATTGTTGATCTACGAGTGCGATGGTACGGAAACCGAAATCAAGCAGTGGTTTGAGACCGTCAACATCGCAGGCGTGCCGCTCAATGACCAGGAACTCTTGAACGCCATCTACTCGGGGCCGTTCGTGACGCTCGCAAAAGGTGAGTTCAGCAACAGCCAGAATGCGAACATTCAGAAATGGATCGCGTACATCAAGGGCAGTGCAAACCGGCAGGACTTCTTGGAGCGGGCACTGGACTGGGTGAGCAAGGGCGACATCGGCGGCTACATGAGTCGCCATCGGAACGGCAACAATATTAGAGAACTCAAGAGCTACTTCAACACTGTGATCGACTGGATTTCAGGCGTGTTTACCGACGTTCTGCCTGAAATGAAGGGCTTGGAGTGGGGCAGGCTGTACGAGGAGTACCACGGCAAGTCCTACGATCCAAAGAAGATGTCGCGCGAGGTGACAAAACTTGCGGCAGATGACTGCGTGCAGAGCGGGAAAGGCATTTTCGAGTTTCTATTAGGTGGCTCGGTCGATACGAAGTTGTTGACCGTTCGGGTGTTTGACACGAAGGTGGCACGCGCGGCATACGCTAAGCAGACGCAAGCAGCCGAGGGGAAGGGTAAGTCCAATTGTCCGCTCTGCGCGATAGGCGGCAGCGCGAACAAGAGCAGAATCTATAAGTTCGACGAAATGGACGCCGACCACGTTTCCGCGTGGAGCAAGGGCGGTCAAAGTTCGGCTAAGAACTGCCAGATGCTATGCACCACCCACAACCGTGCCAAAGGTAATCGGTAATCTGCTTTCCAAGCGATTTGCCGCGCCCCCTCAACTTTAGGACACTACCGAAACTACGACTGAGGCATCGGGAAGTCAACGGCGCAACGCCAGACAGAGTCATTGCACTCGGCAGGAACCGATCAGACTACCTCCAACGCAAAGGCATCTCCTGTCCGACGAGATTGCTTGCGAGGACCCATCCGTTGCGCGCACAGATCCAGTCCAAGTCGCTGGGGCGTGGCACCTCGTTGCCCTCGGCTAGTTCCAGCCGGCAGGTTGGGCGTCGATTCGAGTGAGTAACCTGCCCACATTGGTCAAGCGCACCCAAACCGCGTCGGTCGATGTGACCCGAGCGTGTTGGCGATCGCTCTTTGGGCGCGTCGGTGGGGGCGACCTACGCAGGTTGGCGAACATGCGAAATGCTCAACGACCGTCGTTCCAACGAAACGGTCCCAATTTGTGGCGTCTGGAAATTCGTATGAGTTTTCAGAACGTCGTGAAGTTGTGTTCCCAGTCGGCGTTTCGGTAGTGGTACAGTTTGGCGATTTCCATGGAAACCCGCTATGTGTTTCTGAGCGAATCGCACCCCGGCATCCCGGACGTCGAAATCCTGGACAAGCTTCTGCACCCCGGTACGGTCTTGCTGACAGGGGACTGTGTGCTGCACGAGCGAGCAATCCAGCAGGGAATTCGTTCCCACACGTTGTCATTGGCCTGCAGCTTGAATCGTCTTTTGCGGGCAGTATCGTGCCTGACCCTACATCCCTGTGTGAAAGGCCGCTTCTTTGACAGCATGCAACGCAAACTTCATCAACTCGACGGTACCGGCAGTAACGAATTGACACGTGTCGATTTCGTACGGCTTGCAGGTCGCTTGTTGATGGAGGACGCTGAAGGTAGAAACACGGATCGCAACAATTCTTGATCACCGTCGCCACACCGAGCACTTCGTCAAATGCGAGCAGATGATTTCATCTGTGCGTTTGAGTTAGAATCGGACGCGTTGCGATTTCAAGAAGTGTTGCCCAAGC